>DASXXX010000241.1:0-9644 GCA_036502765.1 Acidimicrobiia bacterium
GGCTCGTCGGGGTCGATGGCGACGGTGGGCGGCGAGGTGTCGTCGTCGAGGAGGAGGTCGGACGCGACCAGCGTGGTTGCCGCGACCGCGGTCGGGAGTGCGTCGCGCGTCTCGGCGTCGGGGACGACGAGTCGGCCGTCGAGCCGACGCACGACCTCGAGCCACTGCTCGACCGGCCACCGCGGGTCGAGCGGTGCGACCAGGCGTCCAGCCTTCAGCGCGCCGAAGATGAGCGTCAGCGAGGCGATGCTGACCGGCGCGACGAGGGCAAGCGGGCGGTCGTCGACGATGCGCAGCAGCGCGTTGGCGACCCGGTTCGACTCCTGATCGAGCTGCCCGTAGCTGACCGACCGGCTCCGGTCCTGGTACGCGAGCCGATCGGAATGTTCTGCGGCCACCGTGCGGAACACGTCCGGGAGCGAGCGCGACGCCGAGGTGGTCGTCGCGTTGGTCGTTCCTGAGTGGGTCGGGTGCTCGTCCTCCGACACCGGCCCTCCGAGGTGATCGCCGTGCCGACGACGGTACCCGCGCGGCCCGTCGTCGAACCGGCGTGGTCAAACCGGTGTGGTCAAACCGGTGTGGTCGCGAGAATCCGGTCGAGGGTACGAGCGACCTCTGCGACGTTCGGTTCGCGCACGAGATCGATGTGCTCACACGCGACCGACACGTCGCGGCGCCGACCGCCCATCGACTCCGGCGGCAGCACCGCGTCGAGCGCGTCTTCGGTGTGCTCGTAGTAGTCGATGGATCGGCACAGGACCGTCGGTCCGTCGTAGCGCGATGAGCGGTGCAAGCGCAGGAGTCGGCCGTGGAGCTCGAAGAACACGTTGTGTTGCGCGAGCCCACGCCGGCGGATGAGCCCGGCGCTCGCCAGGTACAGCTGACGGGTCGCGTAGCGTCTGCCGACCCGGCCCAGGTCGGCGACGCGCGTGAGTCGCGCGCGCAGATCGGTGCCCGGGTGGGCGTCGACGGTGCGCTCGTGGACGCGGCTGGCGAAGGCGCGGCCCTTGCCCACGCGCGACCCGCCGTCGCGGCCGAGGCTCGGGTCGAGCAGCGCGAGGAGCTCGACGTCGTCTCCCGCATCCAGGAGCTGGCGCGCCATCTCGAGCGCGACCGCGCCACCGAACGAGTAGCCGAGCACGCGGTACGGACCCGCGGGGTCGATCTCACGCATCGCAGTGATGTTGCGCCGCGCGATCGCGGCGATCGTCTGGTCGGGCACGGCGCGGGAGTCCATCCCGTGATACGCGAACGCGTACACCGCGACGCTCGAGAGTCGCCGCCCGAGTGGCCGGTACCGCACCGGTGTGTCGGCCGCGCCGGGGACGCAGAAGAGGGGTCGGCCGGTGGCATCGTTGACGCGCACGATCGTGGGCACGCGGCCGCGGCGATCGTGGTCGAGGCGGGCCGCCACCGCCTCGACGGTCGCGTGCCGCAGCAGCTCGCTGGCGGAGAGGTCGAGATCGAGGTCCTCCGACAAGGCGGCGAGGAGCTCGATGGCGGACAACGAGTCACCACCGAGCTCGAAGAAGTCGTCGTGGACGCCGACTCGGTCGACCGCCAGCACCTCGGCGAACAGGTGAGCCACCGAGCGTTCCTTGTCGTCGCGGGGCGCGAGGTACTCGGTGTCGAGGGGGAGCGCGCCGACCGCGCTCTCGCGCAGCAGCACGCGGTCCACCTTGCCGGTGATGGTCAGAGGAACGTGGTCGATCCGGAAGAACGCACGCGGGATCGCGTATGGCGGGAGCCGCGTCGCGAGGCCTCGCCGCAGGGACGCGACGGTCACGCCACCGATGCCCTCGCCCATGTCGACGACGACATGGGCGACGACGCGCTGCGTGCCGTCGTCGGTGGGCACCGCTGACACGATGGCCTGCCGTACGTCGGGCAGCCGCTCCACCTCGCGCTCGACCTCGGCGAGGTCGACCGTCTGTCCGTGCACCTTCACCCGGCGGTCCATGCGTCCGAGGTGCTCGAGCGTGCCGTCGGCGCCGAGTCGGCCGCGGTCGCCGGTGCGCACGCTGCGCATCCCGTGGGCACCCACGCTGAAGCGCTCGGCGGTGAGCGCGGGCTGTCGCCAGTAGCCGAACGCGACGCGGCGTGCCGTCACCCGGATCTCGCCGGGCTCGCCGGGCGGCATGGGCCGGCCGTCTTCGTCGATGATGTCGATGTGCACCCCGGGAAACGGGCGGCCGACCGGTACCGCTTCGCCGGAGGTCACCTCGTCGGGGTCGACGTCATGGAGGCACCCGGCACCGCCGGTCTCGGTCATGCCCCACGCGTTCACGAGGTGTGCGTTCGGGAACGCGCGGCGCGCGAGCGCGAAGTGCTCGGGCGTCCCCACCTCGCCGCCCTGCACGACGAGCCGCAGCGATCCGATGGGGCGCCCGGCGTCGACCGCGGCGCGTGCGAGCAGGCCGACGATGGTGGGGCTCAACGCCATCTTCGTGATCTGCTCGTCGTCGAGCCAGGCTGCGATGCGCGCCGGGTCGGTGGTCGTCACGTCGCACAGGTGGCCGGATCCTCCGGACAGGGGTACCGCCAGCGCCGCGAGCGCACCGGTGATGAAGCTGAGCGGTGCGACGAGCGCGAGGCGGTCGTCGGTGTCGAGGTCGTTGAGGTCGAGCGCGCTCTGCGCGAGCCCGTGACCGAGCACGGTGCCCTTCGGGGTGCCCGTCGACCCGGACGTGAAGAACACGAACGCGGGCGTGTCGGGCTCGAGGTCGAGGTGCGGGTCGTCGCCCTCACGGGCGACGAGGTCGGAGGCGACCAACACACGTTCGGCCCGGGCCTCGGGCAGCTCGGATCGGGTCGCGTCGTCGGGCACGACCAGGTGGCCCTGCGTCTCGTGGGCCACCGCGAGCCACTGGTCGCGCGGCCAGCGAGGGTCGAGCGGCACCGCGAGGCGTCCTGCCTTCAGGGCACCGAAGAGGATCTCGATCGTGGGGATGTCGAGCGGCGCGACCATGAGCAGCGGCCGGTCGTCGCCGAGCTCGAGCAGCCGGTGGGCTACTCCGTTCGACGCCGCGTCGAGTTCGCCGTACGTGACCGAGTTCGTGCCGTCGCGGAACGCGAGCCGATCGGGGCCATCGGCGACGAACACGCGGAGAGCGTCGGGGATCGTGGCGAACTCGCCCCGGTTCGTGGTGAGGATCGCCGTCTGTCCGGCGGGGTCCGACGCGTGCGACACCTGCCCTCCGGTTCGCTGCGGATCGAGGCCAACCTATCGCGGCGCCTCGCCGATGTCGGTGGCGAGGAGCAGGTCGAGTGTGCGCGCCACCTCGGCGACGTTCGGTTCGCGCACGAGGTCGAAGTGCTCGCCCGGCACCGCGACGTCGCGGCGCACGCCGCCCGCCGACTCGGGCGGCAGGAGGTGGTCGAGCGCGTCCTGGTGCCGCGCGACGAACTGCTGCGACGCGAACAGCACGGTCGTGCCGTGGTGTGGTGACGCTGCGTGCGCGCGCAGCAGACGGTTGTGGAGCTGGGAGAAGGCGTCGTACTGGTCGAGACCGCGACGTCGGACGATGCCGGCGCTGGCGAGGTACAGCTGCCGTGACGCATAGGACTTGGCGAGGGTCGCCAGTTGGCGTGCGCGCTGGAGCTGGGCCCGGGCGTCGCGCCCGGGAGAGGCCGACACTGTTCGATCGTGTGCCCGCTGGACGAAGTCACGGCTCTGGCCGAGCCGTGATCCGGCCTCTTCGGTGAGCGACGGCTCGAGGAGCGCGAGGAGTTCGACGTGATGTCCCGCCGCGGTCAGCTGGTGTGCCATCTCGAGGGCGACCGCGCCGCCGAAGGAGTACCCGAGGACGCGGTACGGACCGGTGCGGTCGATCTCGCGCATCGCGGCGACGTTGCGGCGGGCGATGGCGGCCACGCTCTGATCGGGAATCGCGCGTGCGTCCATGCCGCGGTAGGTGAACGCGTACACAGCCGTGTCCGGGAGCCGGCGTCCGAGCGGGCGGTAGCGGATGGGGGTGTCGGCGATCCCGGGAACGCAGAACAGCGGTCGCCCGGTGCCGCCATTGATCCGGACGACCTGCCGGGCACGGGCCGCGTCGCCGGGGAGCAGCCGCGCGATCGCTTCGACAGTTGCCGACCGGAGCAGGTCGCTGACGGAGAGGTCGAGGTGGAGCTCCTCGGCGAGGCCGGCGAGCAGGTCGATCACGGAGAGCGAGTCACCACCGAGCTCGAAGAAGTCGTCGTGCACTCCGATGCGCTCGACCGCCAGGATCTCTGCGAACAAGTGCGCGACCGCGCGTTCGCGCGCGTTGCGCGGCGCGACGTACTCGGTCTCGAGTGGGAGCGCACCGACCGCGCTCTCGCGCAGCCACACCCGATCGACCTTGCCGGTGATCGTCTGAGGGATGTCGTCGACGTGGAAGAACGCGCTCGGGATGGCGTACGGCGGGAGTCGTCCGCCGAGCGCGCGCCGGAGCTGGCCGACGGTGACGGGTTCCGTCGCCTCGATCACGAGGTGCGCGACGACTCGGTGCGCGCCGTCGTCGGTGGGGACGGCGGACACCACCGCGTCGCGCACCTGCGGGAGCTCCTTCACCTCGCGCTCGACCAGCGACAGGTCGACGAGCTGTCCGTGCACCTTGATCTGGCGATCGAGGCGGCCCAGGTGCTCGAGCATGCCGTCGGGTCGGATGCGGCCGCGGTCGCCGGTGCGCACCGTGCGGCGCCCGTCGGACCGGAAGAGGAACCGCTCGGTGGTGAGCGCGGGTTCGTCGAAGTAGCCGAGCGCCACCGCGTCGCTCGTCACCCAGATCTCACCCGGTTCGCCGTTCGGGACGGGTGCACCGGTGTCGTCGACGATCGTCAGCTCGATCCACGGCCAGGGAACGCCGGCGGGGACCGGTCGGTCGGTGGCGAACTCCACCGTCCGGTCGAAGAACAACGCCGTCGCCGATCCGATCTCCGTCATGCCGAACCCGTGCCGGAACGTCGCGTTCGGGAACGCGCGGTGGCACTCGGTGAAGTGCTGTGCGCCGGCGGCTTCGCCACCGTGGCCGACCAGGCGCATCGCCTCGAGCGGGCGATGCTCGTCGTTTGCGGCCTTGGCGATCACCGCGAGCAGGGTCACGCTCAGGCTCATCGCCGTGATGCGCTGCTCGTCCAGCCACGCGGGGAGCGAAGCCAGGTCCTCGGCGGTGGCGTCGAACAGATGACCCGAACTGGCGGTCAGGAGCGCCGAGATGACCGTCAACGTGCCGGTGATGAAGCTCAGCGGCGCGATCAGGGCCGCCCTGCGGTCGCCGAGCTGCGGCTCGACGAGCCGTGGTGCGGTCATGAGCATGCTGTTCCCGACGAGGGTCCCCTTCGGTGCCCCGGTCGATCCCGAGGTGAAGAAGAGGAACACGGGTGCTGCGGGATCGTGCGCGAGATCCGGGTCGGTGATGTCGTCGTCGAGCAGGTCGTCGGGCAGGAGGACCCGGTCGCGGGCGCGATCGCCCACCAGGGCGCGGGTCTCCTGGTCGGGAACCAGGAGGCGTCCTCCGGTTCGTCGGGTGACCTCGAGCCACTGATCGGGTGGCCAGCGCGGATCCAGCGGCGCGCACAGACGGCCGGCCTTCAAGGCCCCGAGCATGATCGCGAGCGAGGTGGTCCGCACCGGTGCCACCATCACGAGTGGGCGGTCGTCACCAAGGCCCAGCAGGGCGTGGGCGATGCGGTTGGTCCATTCGTCGAGCTGACCGTACGTGACCGCTCGGGTGCGATCCTCGAACGCGACGCGATCGGCATGAAGGCGGGCGATCGCCCGGAACGCGTCGGGCACGGTCGAGAATTCGGTCGTCTCCGTGGCGCGCACGCTACCGGAACCTGGCGATTCGACGTGGTCCCCGGCCCGATGCCGGCCCGATGCCGCGGCCGCGCCGGACCCGCTCGCTACGATCCCGCGGAGACCACCACCGGTCGTCCACCAGGTCGCCCACCACCGTCCCCGACACCGCTGCCGGAGCCGCCCACGTGTTCCTCAAGTCATTGACGCTCCGAGGCTTCAAGTCGTTCGCCGACAAGACGGTCCTGGAGTTCGAACCGGGCGTGACGGTGGTGGTCGGGCCCAACGGTTCAGGGAAGTCGAACCTCGTCGACGCCGTCGCCTGGGTGCTCGGTGCCCAGGGGCCGCGCACGCTGCGCGGCGGCAAGATGGACGACGTCATCTTCGCGGGCACGCCCGACCGTCCGGCGCTCGGCCGCGCCGAGGTGTCGTTGTGCATCGACAACACCGCCGGCCTGCTGCCGATCGAGTTCAGCGAGGTGACGATCACTCGCACGTTGTTCCGCGCCGGTGACTCCGAGTACCAGATCAACGGCGCGCCGTGTCGCCTGCTCGACATCCAGGAGCTGCTCTCCGACTCGGGCATCGGTCGCCAGCAGCACGTGATCGTCGGACAGGGGCAACTCGACGCGGTGCTCAACTCGCGTCCCGAAGACCGACGCGCGGTCGTCGAGGAAGCCGCCGGCATCCTCAAGTTCCGCAAGCGGCGCGAGCGCGCCGAGCGTCGGCTCGAGGCCACCGAGGGCAACCTCCTGCGGCTCAACGACCTGCTGCGTGAAGTGCGTCGGCAGCTCACGCCGCTGCAGCGTCAAGCCGACGCCGCCCGCCGTCACCGAGGGTTGGTCGAGGAGCTGCGCGCCATCCGCATCCACCTCGCCGGCCACGAGATCGCCGGGCTGCAGGCCAAGGGTGAGCGCCTGCGCGATCAGGGCGCCGACCTCCACCAACGCGAAGGTGCGGTGCGCTCGCGTCTGCGCGACCTCGACGTGTCGGTGCTCGACGCCGAACAGGCCCTCACCGCGGCCGGCCACGGCGACCTCGCCGACGCGCTCACGCGCATCGAGGCGTTGCGCGCCCGGGTGTCGGGCTTCGACGCGCTCCTCGGCGAGAAGACTCGTGGTCTGCAGCGCGAGCTGGCGTCAGTGGCCGACGAGGGTGTGTTCGAGACCCTGGTCGCCGACGCGGCCGAGCTGCGCCGGCAGCTCGACGAGCTCGGCGCGCTGGGGTCGGGAGTGCAGGAGGAACGCGCCGCGATCGAGCGCGGCGAGTACGACCTCGCCGCCGCCCAGCGCGCGTTCGCCGAGAGCGCGCTGCCCGAACGCAACGCCGACGACCTGCGCATGGCGCGACGCGACCTCGAGACCCGGCGTGAGGCGCTCGCTCGCATCGATGCCGAGTCGACGCGCGCCGCCGCCCGGCTCGAGCAGGGCGGCTCGCGGGTCGCCGCGCTGGCGACCGAACACGACGACCTCACCGCGACGCATGCGCGCGTCACCGCGTCGCTGCCCGCGCTCCGTGCCGCCACCGAAGACGCGCGCGACGCGGTCGCGCGTGCAGTCGACGCCCGTCGGACCGCCGACGACGCGCTGCGCACTGCCGATGCCGACGCCACCCGCTGGCAGGCGCGCGCCGAGACCCTCGCCGCCGCGCTCGACGCCAGTCGTGACGCCGCCACCCTCGGCGCGCTCGACGACGTTCCCGGGGTGATCGGCCCGCTGGTCGACCACCTCGACATCGACACCGGTGTGGAGGCCGCGGTGCACGCGGTGCTCGGCGACGCCGTGCGCGCGGTCGTGGTCGACGGTCCCGTCGCGGCGCGTCAGGCGTTCGAGCGGTTGGCCGCCGGCGACTCCGGCGCGCTCCTGGTCGTCGCCGACGCCGCGGGAGCGTCTCGGGCGAACGCGCCCGCGCCGAGCGTGCCCGGCGCTCGTCTCCTCGCCGACTGCGTGCGCAGCTCCGTCCCCGGCCTCGCCGCCGCGGTCGAACGACTGCTCGACGGCGCGGTGCTCGCCGACGGCGACTGGTCCCGCGCCCTCGACCTCGTGCTGCGCGAGCCGTCGCTCACCGTGGTCACCACGAGCGGCGACCGCCTCGGCGGCCGCGGATCGTGGCGCCTGGGCGGCGACGCCTTGGCGGCCACCCGCGCTGCGCTCGACGACGCGCGCACGCGGGCCGAGGAAGCCGACGAAGCACGTTTGGCGGTGCGCGAGACCCTCGACGCCGCGAGCGCCGACCTCGATGCCCGCCGCCGCGACGAAGCCGCGTCCGGCGACGCCGAGCGACGCGCGGTCCACGAGCTCGACGGCGTCGAGCGCGCTCGTGCCCGCGTCCACACCGAGCGAACGCAACGCGAGGTCGAGCTCGCCGCGATCGCAGCCGAGCAGGATGCCCTCCGGGCGCAACGCGAAGCCGACGTCGAGGGCATCGCTGCGCTCGAGGTGCGGGTCCCCGTGCTCGAGGCCGAAGCGGCCGAGGCGCAGTCGCTCTTCGCGTCGCGTGCGCTGGTGCAACTCGAGCTCGACGAGCGCGCCACCACCGTCGCCGGGCAGCGCCGCGAGCTCGACATGCGCACTGCGCAGTTCGCCGAACGCCAGACGGTCCTCGAGCACCGTCTCACCGAGGTCGACGACCGCCTCGCCCGCGACCCCGAACGCCGTGCCGAGGCCGAGCAGCACCGGGTGCAGCTCGAGCAGCGCGGGCTCGGCTACCAGGCCGTGGGTGGTCGGCTCGCCGAGCTGACCGACCGCATCGACGCGATGCTCACCCGCTGGCGCACCGCCCGCCGGGCCGAGGCCGAGCGGGCGGCGGCGGCCAGCGACCAGCTTCAAGAGCTGCGCACCACACGCGCCCAGGCCGAGCAGGAGTTGCTCGAGCTGCGCGAGCTGCTGCAGCGGCGCGACATCGACGAAGCCGAGACCCGCCTCCGGTTGGAGGCCGCGGTCGAGAAGCTGCGCACCGAGTACGACGTCGAACCTGCGGTCGCCCTCGACGCGCCCGCGCCTGAGGTGCCCGCGGGCACCACACTCGCGGGTCGTGGACGCGACCTCGATCGGGAGCTCCGGCTCATGGGTCCGATCAACCCGCTCGCGCTCGAGGAGCACGACGCCCTGCTCGAGCGGCACGAGTTCCTGCAGGCCCAGCTCGAGGACGTCAAGGCGAGCCGGCGCGAGCTGAACCGCGTCATCAAGGCCGTCGATCAGGAGATCGTGTCGGTGTTCGGCCAGGCCTTTGCCGACGTGCAGCAGAACTTCACCGACCTCTTCACCACGCTGTTCCCCGGCGGGTCGGGCAAGCTGCAGCTCACCGACCCCGACGACCTCCTCAACACGGGGATCGAGATGGAGGCGCGCCCGTCTGGCAAGAACGTGCGTCGCCTCTCGCTCCTGTCGGGCGGCGAGCGCTCGCTCACCGCGCTCGCGTTCCTGTTCGCAGTGTTCCGCGCCCGGCCGTCGCCCTTCTACCTGATGGACGAAGTGGAAGCCGCGCTCGACGACGTCAACCTGCACCGCTTCCTCGACCTCGTGCACGAGTTCCGCGACGAGGCGCAGCTGCTCGTCGTGTCGCACCAGAAGCGCACCATGGAGGCGGCCGACTGCCTCTACGGCGTCTCGATGCCGCCCGGCGGGTCGAGCCGGGTCGTGAGCCAGCGCGTGAACGACGACCTCCCGGTGGCCTGATCAGCATCATGTTGGCGGCGATGGTCCCGTCGCTCGTGCTGGCACAGTCGTCGGCCGACCCCGGGCTCGTCGACGCGTGCGGGGTGAAGAGCGAGCAGTCGTGGCTGTGCTCGACCGTCTACCGCATCACCGGCGACTCGCACGCGGCCGACGTCGCCGACGCGCTGTCGAAGCCGATCCGCATC
>DASXXX010000242.1:0-2073 GCA_036502765.1 Acidimicrobiia bacterium
GTCGGTTCCTCGGCCTCAAGTGCCCGATCTGCTCACGCACGTACACCGGCGGCAAGGGCTACTGCCCGGTCGACGCGATCGAGCTCACCCGCGAGTACGAGGTCGACCTCCCGCAGGTCGGCGTCGTCACCAGCTACACGATCATCACGCCGGTGCAATACCCGGGTCAGACCGAGACCGAGCCGTTCTCGCGGGTGCACGTCTGGCTCGACGACACCGACGTCATCCTCGGGTACCAACCGCTCGTCGACGTCCCGAACGCCGACGTGCGCGTCGGCATGCGGGTCGCCGCGGTCTGGGCGTCCGAAGCCGAGAAGGCCGATCTCGCGTCCACCGCCGAGGGCAACCTCCTCGGGTGGATCCCGACCGGCGAACCCGACGACGACGACCCCAGCCTCGTGGACAGGATCCAGTGATGCCCTCCTCCGACGACATCGCACTCATCGGCTGGAGCATCTCGCCGATGGTGCGCAGCACCGACAAGACCGAAGCGCAGATGCTGCTCGAGGTGATCACCGGCGCGGTCGAAGACGCCGGCATCACTCGCAAGGAGGTCGACTTCACCTGCGCGGGTAGCTGCGACTACGTCGCCGGCCAGGCGTTCTCCTTCGTGCAGAACATCGACGCGATCGGCGCGTGGCCGCCGAAGCGCGACTCGCACGTCGAGATGGACGGCGCGTGGGCGATGTACGAGGCGTGGTTGCGGCTGCAACTGGGCGACATCGATGTCGCAGTGGCGATGGGATCGGGTCGTTCGTCGACCGCCGATCCCGCACTCATCTATCCGATGGAGATGGACCCCTACTACCTCGCCCCGCTCGGTACCGACGCGGCATCGTTCTCCGCGCTCCAGGCGCGTGCGCTGCTCGACGCCGGCAAGGTCACCGAACGGCAGATGGCCGAGGTCGCGGCGCGCTGCCGTCGTGACGCGAAGGGCAACCCACACGCGCAGGTCACGGGCGACTTCGACGTCGACGAGCTCCTCGCCGAGGACTACGTGCGCTCGCCACTGCGGCGCCATGACCTCCCGCCCATCACCGATGGTGCCGTCGCGGTCGTGATCGCCCGCGCCGACAAGGCCCGGGAGCTGTGCGACAACCCGGTGTGGATCTCGGGCTTCGCCCACTACAGCGAGCTCCACTACCCCGGCATGCGCGACCTCACCTCGTCGCGCTCCACCGCGCTCGCGGGCAAGGCCGCGGGTCTGGAGGAGGCTCCGGTCGAGGTGGCCGAGCTCCAGAGCGCGTTCACCCACGAGGAGCCGCTGCTCGTCGAGGCACTCGGGCTCGGGAGCGAGGTGGCGGTGAACCCGTCGGGCGGACCGCTGGCGGCCAACCCGATCATGGCCACCGGCCTGGCGCGCGTCGCCGAAGCCGCGACGCAGATCCGCGACCGCGGCAAGCAACGCACGCTCGCGCACTCGACGTCGGGTCCGTGCCTGCAACAGAACCTGGTCTGCATTCTCGAAGGCCAGACCTTCGAAGGGAAAGCACAGTGAGCCACCAGCCCTGCGCGATCGTCGGGATCGGTCAGACCCACCACAAGAAGGCCCGCCGCGACGTGTCCTACGGAGGGCTCGCCCGGGAGGCCGCGCTGCGCGCGCTCGACGACGCGCAGATGACGTGGAGCGACATCGACGCGGTCGTGGTCGGCAAGGCGCCCGACCTCTTCGAGGGCGTCATGAAGCCCGAGCTGTACCTCACCGACGCCCTCGGCGCGACGGGCAAGCCGATGTTCCGCGTGCACACCGCGGGCTCGGTGGGTGGTACCACTGGGATCGTCGCCGCGCACCACGTCGAGACGGGACGACACCAGCGCGTGCTCGCCGTCGCGCTCGAGAAGCAGTCCGAGGGCAACGCGCAGTTCGCGCTCGGATCCGGGAAGGGTGCGTCGATCGGTGCCGGCGGCGCGTTTGCGCCATACATGCGCTCCTACATGCACCGCACCGGTGCGCCCGACGACATCGGTCCGATGGTCGCGGTGAAGGACCGTCAGAACGCGCTGAAGAACCCGTACGCGCACCTTCAGCTGAAGGACATCTCGCTGGAGACGGTGAAGGCGTCCCCGATGATG
>DASXXX010000243.1:0-3305 GCA_036502765.1 Acidimicrobiia bacterium
GCGTTCACGATCGCTACCAACCCCGGTCGGCGAGCTTGACGTCGAGGGTGTCGATCTCCTCGCCCCGCATCGCGTCGCCCAGCCCGCGGGACACCTTGGCCACGATGGTGGCGTCGCCGAAGTGCGTGGTGGCCTCGACGACCGCCTTGGCCATCGTGGGCGGCTCCGCGCTCTTGAAGATCCCGCTGCCCACGAAGACCGCCTGTGCACCGAGCTGCATCACCAGCGCGGCGTCGGCCGGGGTGGCGATACCACCGGCGCAGAACATGGGGACGGGCAGCTCGCCCTTCTCCGCGACCTCCTGCACCAGCTCGATCGGCGCCCGCAGCTCCTTGGCCCAGCCGAACAGCTCGGCGTCGTCGGCCACGGTGAGCTTGCGGATGTCGCCCAGGATCGAGCGCAGGTGGCGGACGGCCTCCACGATGTTGCCGGTACCCGCCTCACCCTTCGAGCGGATCATGCACGCGCCCTCGGAGATGCGCCGCAGCGCCTCCCCCAGGTTGGTGGCACCGCACACGAACGGCACGGTGAACGCCCACTTGTCGACGTGGTGCGCCTCGTCGGCCGGGGTGAGCACCTCGCTCTCGTCGATGTAGTCGACGCCGAGCGATTCGAGCACCTGGGCCTCGGCGAAGTGACCGATCCGGCACTTGGCCATCACCGGGATCGTGACCGCGGCCTGGATGCCCTCGATCATCGCCGGATCGCTCATGCGGGCGACACCGCCGTCGCGCCGGATGTCGGCGGGCACCCGCTCCAGCGCCATCACCGCCACCGCACCGGCGTCCTCGGCGATCTTCGCCTGCTCGGCGTCGACGACGTCCATGATGACGCCACCGCGGAGCATCTCCGCCAGCCCGCGCTTGACCCGTGCCGTTCCCGTCATGCGCGCGTCGGTGCGATCCGTCATGGTCGTCAGGTTACCGGCCGTCTGTGGCGGCCGGCCCGCTCACTTCTTCTTCTTGACCGTGGTGGGCGTCGGGGTGGTGACGGGGGCGACGGTCGTGGCCGGCACGGGCGCCGCGGTCACGTCGACCGCCGAGCCCACCGGGAGCAGCTCCACCCACGTACGGCCCGGCCGCAACAGGATCGGGGTGCCCGCGGCGTCGAAGTACTTCGCCGGCTGCGCCTTGTCGGGGCGCTTCCACGTGCCCTTGCGCAGCACGCCGTCGGTGAACACCCACACGTCGCCTTCGCCGACGGTCTGCGCCTCGCCCTCGCCGGTGTACGGCGTGAACTGCACCACCACGTTGGCGGGCGAGATGTGGCCGCTGCCGGTGACGAGCGACGGCGAGCCGCCGATCGAGCGCTGCCAGGTGCCGCTGGCGACGTCCCAGGTCCAGGTGGGGTCGTAGCCGGGGTCGAAGCCCACGTGGAAGTCGAGGACGCCGTCTCCGGTCACACCGGGCGACCCGGCCGGCAGGTAGTCGAACAGCGCCGGCGGCGGCTTGGGGTCGCCGCCGAGGTCGAAGAGCGGCTGCCCGAGGCCGTAGAGGTTGTGCGGCGCGTCACGCGACGGCTGGTCGGGCTGGTTGCGCTGCATGGCAGCACCGGCAGCATCTTCGTCGACCGCGTGCACCGGGGCCGCGTTGATGGCGTCGACGTTCACTGGCGCGCCACCCGAGTAGGCGAAGATGCCACCGACGGGCCACACGATGTCGGGATCCTCTGCACGCACCGAGCGCACGGGTCCGATCACGGCGGGGACGGTCGAGTTGAACATGGCGACGAAGCGCGTGATGCCGCCCTCGACGACCTCCTCGTAGAGGACGTCGGCCTGGTCGATGCCGGCCTGCGGTCGGGCGGCATCGGTGTTCTCCACCTTCACCGACAGCGCGGGCCGGGAGTGGCTGGCCGCGCTCGGGTCGGGCAGCCCGGTGAGCGGCGCCGTCGGCGGCGCGACCGTCGTGGTCGTCGCGGCGGCGGTCGTGGTCGTGGACTTCGGCTTCTCGTTCGCACTGCTGCCGCCGCCACATGCGGCGAGCAGGGTGGCGAAGGCGACCGTCACGGCCAGGGCCGCGTTCCGACGGCGGATCACTCGGTGCACTCCTTGCTCCTGCGCTCGTTCGTGGAGTGTCCGGGCACACGAGCCGCAGACACGAAGCGCACAGACTAGAGAGTCCGCACCCCGAATTCGGGTACGCCGGCCGGACCCGTCACATCTCCTGCAGGCGCTTGATGCGGTCTTCCAGGGGCGGGTGGGTGTCGAAGAGCTTGTTGAACTTCGAGCCCTGCTTCTTCTCGTCGGTCTCGAGTGGCTGCTCGATCCACATCTGTGCGGTGGCCTTGGTGGCGTTGTGCACGACCGCGTGGTCGTCGCGCAGCTTCTCGAGTGCCGAGATCAGGCCCGGCGGGTACCGCGTGAGCTGCACCCCGCTGGCATCGGCGAGGTACTCACGGTTGCGGCTCATGGCCATCTGCATGAGGTAGCCCGCGAACGGCGCCAGCATCAGGACCGCCAGCGACGCGATCGCGATGACCGCGCCCAGGGGGCCGGAATCGCCATTGTTGTCGCGACGCCCGCTCAGGCTGCCCCAGAACGCGAACCGCAGTCCGATGTCGGAGATCAGCGCGATGGTGCCGACGGCCGTGACCGCGATCGTGGTGACGAGGATGTCGTAGTTCTTCACGTGCGACAGCTCGTGTGCGATCACGCCCTCGAGCTCGACGCGGTTCATGACATCCAGCAGCCCGGTGGTGACCGCGAGCGCGGCGTGCTTCGGGTTGCGACCGGTCGCGAACGCGTTGGGCGCCGGGTCGTTGACCACGTAGAGCTTGGGCTTCGGGAGCCCGGCGGCGATGCACAGCCCCTCGACGAGGTTGTGGTACCGGCGGTACTCGGACTCGTCGGCGGGCTTGGCCCGGCTGGCGGCGATCGCGATCTTGTCGGAGTTGTAGTACGAGCCCCACGCCAGGGCGAGGGCGATCACGAAGGCGATGACGATGCCGACCCAGCCGCCCCCGAAGAGCAGCACGATCGCCGTCGCCACCAGGACGATGACGACGACGAAGCCGAACAGCATCAGGAACGTGCGGCGCTTGTTCGCCGCGATCTGCTCGTTCACGGGATGCGACCTGTCTGGGAACCGGGCCCCGTCGCCAGGCAGTGGCGCCGACGGGCGAGAAGTGCAGCGTTGGACGTGTGCTTAGAAGCTGACCTGCGGGGTCTCGGTCTCTTCGGGAGCAGCGTCGAAGAACTCGCGCTTCTCGAAGTTGAACATGCCCGCGAGCACCACGGTGGGGAACTTCTGGATCTGCGTGTTGTAGCTCAACACGCTGTCGTTGTAGTACTGCCGCGCGTACGC
>DASXXX010000244.1:0-14129 GCA_036502765.1 Acidimicrobiia bacterium
GCCGCGTTGGGCGTTCGAGAAGTTGCCGGGCGCGTCGCCGGTGCTCGGCACGATGATGCAGTCGGTCGGCGAGGTGATGGCGATCGGGCGCACGTTTCCCGAGAGCCTGCAGAAGGCGCTGCGCTCGCTGGAGACCGGTCGTTGGGGGCTCAACTGCGATCCCACCGAGCGCGAGTACGACGCGCGCACTCCCGACGAGCTGGTGCAGATGTGCGTGCGCGCCACCCCCGAGCGGCCCTTTCTTCTCGACGCGGCCCTGCGGCGTGGCGTGTCCGTCGAGCGTCTGTACCAGGCGACCGGCATCGACCCGTGGTTCCTTTCCCATCTCGCTGCGCTCGGCGACCTGCGTGCATGGCTGAGTGGGCTCGCGCCCACCACCCTCACTCGACGCGAGTGGCGGAAGGTGAAGCGCGCAGGCTTCTCCGACGCGCAGCTCGCGTACGTGTGGGGGGTCGACGAGCAGGTCGTCTCCGACGCACGAATGTCGAAGAACGTGCAGGTGACGTACAAAACGGTGGACACGTGCGCGGCGGAGTTCTCGGCTCGCACGCCGTATCACTACGGGACCTACGAGGACGAGGACGAAGTGGCGCCGCTCACGCGTCCCGCCGTCGTGATCCTCGGGAGTGGACCGAACCGCATCGGGCAGGGCGTCGAGTTCGACTACTGCTGCGTCCACGCCGCGTTCGCGCTCTCCGACGCCGGCTACGAGACGGTGATGCTCAACTGCAACCCCGAGACCGTTTCCACCGACTACGACACCAGCGACCGCCTCTTCTTCGAGCCGCTCCACCTCGAAGACGTCCTCGCGGTGTGCACACGTCTGCAGGAACGAGCTGCCCAGGGCGGTGGTGAGCTCGTCGGTGTCGTGGTGGCGCTCGGCGGTCAGACACCACTGAAACTGGCCAGGAGCCTGGAGAGAGCGGGGATTCCGGTGCTCGGCACCAGCCCGGACTCGATCGACCTGGCGGAAGACCGCGAGCGCTTCCACGAGCTGTGCACCCGCCTCGGCATCGCGCAGCCACCCGGCACCACCGTCGCCACCACCGAGGAGGCGCAGGCCATCGCCGCCGAGCTCGGCTTCCCGGTGCTGGTGCGCCCGTCGTACGTCCTCGGTGGCCGTGCGATGCAGATCGTCTACGACGACGAGAGCCTCGTCACCGCCATGGAGGAGCTCGCCGCCGAGGGCAGCCTCGGACGCGAAGGCGGACTGTCGGCGGAGCGACCCGTGCTCGTCGACCGCTTCCTGGAGGACGCGGTGGAAGTCGACGTCGACGCCATCCGCGACGCCACCGGCGAGTCGATCGTCGGCGGCGTGATGGAGCACATCGAGGAGGCGGGCGTGCACTCGGGCGACTCCGCCTGCGCGATCCCGCCGCAGACGTTGTCGGCGCAGATGGTCGCCCGCATCGAGGTGCAGACGCGCGCGCTCGCCGACGCCCTCGACGTGCGCGGCCTGCTCAACGTGCAGTACGCGGTGAAGGGTGATGAGCTCTACGTGATCGAGGCCAACCCGCGCGCCAGCCGCACGGTGCCGTTCGTGAGCAAGGCGACCGGGGTGCCGCTGGCCAAGGTCGCGTCGCGCGTGATGGTCGGTGCCACGCTCGCCGAGTTGCGCGAGGAGGGCCTGCTGCGCCCGCCGGCCGAGGGTGGCCACATCGCGGTGAAGGAGGCTGTGCTCCCGTTCAAGCGCTTCCCCGACGTCGACACCGTCCTCGGTCCCGAGATGCGCAGCACCGGCGAGGTGATGGGCATCGACCGCACCTTCGGCATGGCCTTCGCCAAGAGCCAGACCGCGGCCGGCAACCACCTCCCTGCTCGTGGCACCGTGTTCTTCTCGCTCGCAGACCGAGACAAGCCTTCCGGCGTCGTGTCGGCCCGTCGCTTCGCCGAGCTGGGGTACACGATCATTGCCACCGCGGGCACGGCCGCAGCCCTCGAGGAAGAGGGCATCCAGGTGGAGATGGTGGTGGGCAAGCTCACCGACGGCGTCGCCTCGGAAGGCATCGACGCGGTGGAGCTCCTCCTGTCGGGGAAGGTCGACCTGGTGGTCAACACGCCGCGGGGCCGGGGCTCCCGGGCCGACGGTGCCCACATCCGCCGGACCGCCACCGCCCGCGGGATCCCCTGCGTCACCACGGTGGCGGCGGCGCTGGCGGCTTCGGCCGGCATCGTCGAGTGGGAATCGACCGAGGCCACCGTCCGGTCGCTGCAGGAGTACCACCGCGACGGGCAACTGCGCCTCGAGGTGTGATGGTCGATCTCGCGGTGACCCTCGGTCCGCTCGGACTCTCGAGTCCGATCCTCACGGCAAGCGGCACGTTCGGCCATGGCGACGAGGTGGCGCGCCTCGGCGATCCGACCCGCCTGGGCGCGGTCACGGCCAAGTCGGTGAGCCCCGAACCGTGGGCGGGCAAGCCCGCGCCGCGTCTGCACATGACCGCGTCGGGCATGGTGAACGCAGTCGGGCTCCAGGGGCCGGGCATGGACGCGTGGCTCGCGCTCGACCTCCCCGCGCTGCGCGCAACCGGTGCGCGTGTGATCGCGTCGGTGTGGGGTCACACCGTCGACGACTTCGCGCGCGCGACGGAGATGCTCGAGGGTGCCGACGTCCTCGCCGTCGAAGTGAACGCGAGTTGTCCGAACCACTCGCCCGAGCAATCGGGAGGCATCTGGGCTCACGATGCGCGCGCGACCAGCGAGGTGGTTCGCGCGGTGCGCGACGCCACGGCGCTCCCGGTCTTCGCCAAGCTCTCGCCGAATGTGACCGATCTCACGGAGATCGCGCGGGCAGCAGTCGACGCCGGGGCCGACGGCCTCACCCTGGTGAACACCGTGCTCGGGCTCGTGATCGACGCCGAGACCCGCCGACCCGCGCTCGGCGGTGGTGGTGGCGGGCTGTCGGGACCCGCGATCAAACCCGTCGCGTTGCGCGCCGTGCACGCGGTGACGCGCGCGTTGCCCCACGTTCCCGTCATCGGCACCGGCGGCGTGCAGACCGGTGTCGACGCGATCGAGATGTTGCTCGCGGGTGCGAGCGCAGTCGCGGTCGGTACGGCGAACTTCCGCGATCCGCGCGCGCCGTACCGCGTGCTCGACGAGCTCGTCGACTGGTGCGCGCGTCACGACGTCGCGCGTGTCCGCGACCTCACTGGTGCACTGGAGGAGTGATGCAACCTGTCGACCCGCGCGACCATCTCGCGCTCGCGCTCGACGTCGGTGACCTCGACGCCGCGCTCGCCGTCGCGCAACGGGTGCAGCCGTGGTTCGGCGTGGCCAAGGTCGGCTTCGAGCTCTATGCCGAGGCCGGCCCGGCCGCCTTCCAGGCCTTGCACGACAAGGGCTTCAGGGTCTTCGCCGACCTCAAGCTGCACGACATCCCCAACACCGTCGGCCGCGCCGCGCGCGTGCTCGGGCGTCACGGCGTCGACTTCCTCAACTTCCACGCCGCGGGTGGCGAAGCGATGCTGCGCGCCGGCGTCGAGGGCCTCGCCGAGGGCGCGCGCGACGCGGGGCACGCGCGCCCGATCGCGCTCGCGGTCACGGTGCTCACGAGTGATCCGAACGTCGACGCGATGGACGCGCGGCTCGACGTTGCGCGCGACGCGGGCTGCGACGGTGTCGTGTGCGCGGGGACCGACGTCGAACGCGCGCGTGCGCGCGGGTTGCGCGCGATGGTGCCCGGCATCCGTCTCACGGGTGACGACGCGAACGACCAGGCGCGCGTCGACACGCCCGGCGACGCGATCGCGCGCGGTGCCGACTGGCTGGTGATCGGACGCAGCGTCACCGGTGCCGACGATCCCGAACGCGCCGCGGCCGAGGTCACTCGACAGGTCGCCGAGGCCCTCGCCCGGGGGCGTTCCTGACCTTCGGGCACGCCGCTCCGGCCCAGTTGTCAAACGGGACTTGCTGCGTATACTGGCCGCCGCCGTCGTCCCGGAGGTAGCCGGATGCCACTGCCCCCTGCGCTCACCACCGAGCAACGTCAAGCTGCACTCGAGAAGGCGGCCGAGGCGCGCCGTACGCGGGCTGAGGTGAAGGCGAAGCTCAAGGCCGGCTCGATCAGTCTCGGTGAGCTGTTCGACCAGGGCACGCGCGACGACGCGCTCGCGAAGCTCAAGGTGGTGAGCGTGCTCGAGTCGCTCCCCGGCGTCGGCAAGGTGCAGGCGCGTCGCATCATGGAGGAGCTCGACATCAGCGAGAGCCGCCGGCTGCGCGGTCTCGGGCGCAACCAGCGCGAGGGCCTCCTCTGCCACCCCAAGATCGTTCGCAGCGCCTAACTCGTGCTCTTCGTGCTCTCCGGACCCTCCGGGGTCGGCAAGGGCACGGTGTCGAAGCGACTCCGGTCGACCGTGCCCGACCTCTGGCTCTCGGTGTCCTGGACGACCCGAGCGCCCCGCCCGGATGAGGTCGACGGCGTCGACTACGTGTTCGTCACCAAGGAGCAGTTCGAGGCCGAGCGCGACTCCGGCGGCTTCTACGAGTGGTTCGAGGTCTTCGGTGACCTGAAGGGCACGCCGCGCCGACCGGTCGAGGAGCGTCTCGGCGCCGGCTGGGACGTGCTCCTCGAGATCGACGTGCAGGGCGCACTGAAGGTCAAGGGCCTGGAGGAGTCGGCGGTGCTCATCTTCCTGATGCCGCCGTCGAGCGACGAGCTGCGCCGGCGGCTGGTGACCCGGGGGACGGAGTCGCCGGAGGCCCTCGACCGGCGTCTGGCCGCGGCGGCGGCGGAAGAGGCCCGGGCCCCCGAATTCGACCACGTGGTGGTCAACGACGACCTGGAACGAGTGGTGACCGAGGTGGCTGGTATCCTGGCGCGTTCCGCGCATCCTTGATCCACCGCTCTGATCTGGAGACCCCTGCATGCCGTCCAAGGCGAACCTCATGACCCCCCGCATGGAAGAGCTCCTCGTGCGGGTCGACTCCAAGTTCACCCTGGTCACGCTGTCGGCGATGCGAGCGCGTGAGATCAACGACTACTACAACCAGCTCGGCGAGGGCCTGGGCAAGATCGTCCCGCCGCAGGTCACCTCGGTGTCGCGCAAGCCGCTCTCCATCGCGATGGAGGAGATCGAGGTGGGCAAGATCGAGTCGGTCCCGCTTCCCACCGAGGAAGAGCTGGCTGAGATCGCGGCGGCGGAAGCCGCAGCGGCCGAGGCCGCAGCCGCCGAGCTCGCCGGAACGACCGAAGGCGCATAGCCCTGACCGGGGTGCGAGGCTCGCGCATCGTCCTCGGCGTGAGCGGCGGCATCGCCGCGTACAAGGCGGTCGAGATCTGCCGTCGACTGGTCGACGCGGGGGCGTTCGTGTCCCCGGTGCTCACCGCCGGCGCGCTGGAGTTCGTGGGCGCGCTCACGTTCTCGGCGTTGGCGTCGGAACCAGCACGCACCAGCCTCTTCGCCGAGGGGGGGACCGGACCGGAGCCGATCCCGCACACCCACCTCGGCCAGCGGGCCGACCTCGTGATCGTGGCGCCCGCGACCGCCGCGGTGCTGGGCAAGTACGCGCACGGCATCTCCGACGACCTGCTCACCGCCACCCTGCTCGCCACCCGTGCGCCCGTGCTCGTGGCTCCGGCCATGCACACCGAGATGTGGGAACACCCGGCTGTGCAGGACAACCTCGACACGCTGCGGCGCCGTGGGGTGCACGTGGTCGACCCCGTGTCGGGCCGCCTCGCCGGCGGGGATGTGGGGGAGGGGCGTCTCGCCGACCCGGCTGACATCGTGGCTGCCGCCGACCGCATCCTCGGCCCGAACGACCTCGTCGGAGTCCGCGTGCTCGTCACCGCCGGCGGCACGCGCGAGCCCATCGACGCGGTGCGCATCATCACCAACCGCTCGTCGGGCAAGCAGGGCTACGCCATCGCCGAGGTCGCCGCCCGCCGGGGCGCCGAGGTCACCCTCGTCACCACCATCGGCCGGCCCGCGCCCGCGGGCGTCGAGATCGTGTCGGTCCAGACCGCGGCCGAGATGCAGGACGCGGTGATGGGTCGGGCACCGGCGGCCGACGTCATCGTGATGGCCGCCGCGATCGCCGACTTCCGGCCCAAGGAACCACCGAACCGCAAGCTGAAGAAGCACGAAGGCATCCCCGAGATCGTGCTCGAGCCCACCCACGACTTCCTCGTCGACCTCGGCCGCGACAAGCCCGCCGGTCAGGTGCTGGTCGGCTTCGCCGCCGAGACCGACGACCTCGTCGAGCACGCCACCGAGAAGCTGCGCAACAAGCGCCTCGACCTCATCGTGGGCAACGACATCTCGCAACCCGACGCCGGGTTCGAGGTCGACACCAACCGCGCGGTCATCCTCGACGCCGACGGCGGGAGCGAGGCACTCCCATTGCTCGCCAAATCCGACCTCGCCGGGGTCATTTTGGATAAGGTCGCCCGCCTGCTGGACCAGAAGCCCAGCTGAGACAAAGGGAAGCATGAGTCACTTCACGTTCACGTCGGAGTCGGTCACCGAAGGCCACCCCGACAAGATGTCCGACCAGATCAGCGACTCCGTGCTCGACGCGATCTTCGAGCAGGACCCCCAGAGCCGGGTCGCGTGCGAGACGCTCTGCACCACCGGCCTGATCGTGGTCGCGGGCGAGATCTCCACCCAGGCGAACATCGACTACCAGCGCACCGTGCGTGACACCGTGCGCGGCATCGGCTACTCGAGCAGCGCCTTCGGCTTCGACGCCAACACCTGCTCGGTCATCACGTCGATCGACGAGCAGTCGCCCGACATCGCCATGGGCGTCGACAAGGCCAAGGAGATCCGCGACGGTCTCACCGACCACTACGACGAAGTGGGCGCCGGCGACCAGGGCATGATGTTCGGGTACGCCTGTGACGACACCGACGACCTCATGCCGTTGCCGATCTGGCTCGCGCACCGTCTCGCCCGTCGGCTGACGACCGTGCGGAAAGAGGGCATCCTCGACTACCTGCGCCCCGACGGCAAGACCCAGGTGAGCATCGTCTACGAGGACGGCAAGCCGAAGGCGCTCACGACCGTGCTCATCTCGAGCCAGCACGGTCCGGGCATCGACATCGACGGCCAGATGCGCAACGACCTCATCGAGCACGTCATCAAGCCCACCATCCCCGAGCAGTTCGCGGGTGACCAGTACGAGGTGCTCGTCAACCCCACGGGGGCGTTCGAGCTCGGCGGTCCGCACGCCGACTGCGGCCTCACCGGCCGCAAGATCATCGTCGACACCTACGGCGGCATGGCCCGTCACGGTGGTGGCGCGTTCAGCGGCAAGGACCCGACCAAGGTCGACCGGTCGGCGGCGTACGCGGTGCGCCACGTGGCGAAGAACATGGTCGCCGCCGGCATCGCCACTCGCTGCGAGGTGCAGGTCGCGTACGCGATCGGTGTCGCGCACCCGGTGTCCGTGATGGTGGAGACGTTCGGCACGTCGGAGGTCGACCCCGACAAGCTGCCCGGTCTGGTGAAGGAGGTCTTCGACCTCCGGCCTGCGGCGATCATCGAGCGCCTCGACCTGCGCCGGCCGATCTACCAGCAGACCGCGGCCTACGGGCACTTCGGTCGCAGCGACCGCGACTTCACGTGGGAGCGCACCGACCACGCCGACCAACTGAAGAAGGCCGCCGAATCTCTCGCCTGAGAGTTGTCCGGGTCCAGCCCGACGTCCCCGCGATCCACCGGGGGTTCGACTACCTCCTGCCCGGCACGTTGGCCTCGCCGGTCGAGGTGGGCACCATCGTGCGAGTGCCGCTGCACGGCCGGCGGGTGCGCGGCTGGGTCGTCGACGCCGACGTCGAGCGGCCCGAGGCGACCGACCTGCGCGAGGTGCTCGCGGTCTCGTCGGCCGGTCCGCCGCCCGACGTGGTCGATCTCTGTCGCTGGGCGGCATGGCGGTGGGCGGGACCCGTGGCCAGCTTCTTGCGTGCCGCGTCCGCGCCCAACCTGATCACCTCCCTCGACGCGCCCGAGCCCGAGACGGCGGTCTATCCGGGAACGCCCCTGCTCGGGCGGCACCTCGAGGTGATCGCACCGCGCGGCGACGTGCACGTACCGCTCTCCGCGGAGGGGTCGACGCTGGTGATCGATCCGTCGGCGCCGCGTGCGGCCGCCCTGGTCGCCCGCTGGGAGGACGAGGGCCGTGACGTGGTGACACTCGGCTCCGAGCACTCCGACGCGGTGCGCACCGCGGCGTGGGCACGCGCCCGCGCCGGCGCCTGCGTGGTGGTGGGTGGACGCAGCGCGGTGTGGGCGCCGGTGCCCGACCTCGCGCTGGTCGTCGTGCTCGACGAAGGCGACGAGGCACTGGAGGACGAACGCGCGCCCACCTGGAACGCGCGCGACGTCGCACTCGAACGTGCCGCGCGCGCCGACGCCGCCGTGCGCGTGCTCACGCCCGCGCCAACTGTCGACGCGGTCGTCGCGCTGGGTGCACCGGCGACGGCCCCGGCGCCGCGTGCATGGCCGCGCGTCGAGGTCGTCGACCAGCGCGACGAGGAACCCGGTCATGGCCTGCTGAGTGGCGCGCTCGCCGACGCGTTGCGTCACACCGTCGCGCGCGGCGCTCGCGGCGTGTGTGTGCTCAACCGGCGCGGCCGCGCCCGACTGCTCGCGTGTCGCACGTGTGGCGAGCTGGCGCGCTGTGAGGCGTGCGGCGCGACCGTCGGGCACGACACCACCCACGATCACAGCGGGTTCCGATGCCCGCAGTGCGGCACGACGCGCCCGCAGGTCTGTCTCCACTGTCACGGCGCGACCTTCCGCCCGGTGAAGCCAGGCATCACGCGCGTGCGCGACGACCTCGCCGCGCTGCTGCCGCGCACCGAGGTGGCGTCGGTCGACACCGCCACCGACGCGGTGCCCGACGTACCGGTCCTCATCGGTACCGAAGCGGTGCTCCACCGCATCCCGCCCGGGCGTCCCGTGGGCCTGGTCGCGTACCTGGAGCTGGACCAGGAGCTGCTCGCACCGCGCGCGCGGGCCGCCGAGCAGGCGCTCTGGATCATCGTGCGGGGGGCGCGACTGCTCACCGGCCTTCCCGGAGGTGGCGTCCTCGACGGCGAGCCCGGCCGCCTCTTGCTGCAGACCCGCCTCCCCGACCACGAGGTCGTGCAGGCGGTGGGCCACGGCGACCCGATGCAGGTCGTCGCCGCCGAGACCCCGCGGCGTCAGGCGCTCGCCTTCCCGCCGTTCGGCGGGTTGGCGGAGGTGCGGGGTGCGCATGACGCGGTGGCGGCCGCATGCGCCGCGGTGGCCGAGGCCGGGGTGACCGTCCTCGGGCCCGATGCCGAGGGCACCAGCGCGCTCCTGCGCGCCCCGTCGTTCGCCATCCTCTGCGACGCACTGGCGGCGCCGGCCGTCGACGCCGCCCGCACCAAGGGACGCCTGCGCGTCGACGTCGACCCCCGCCGGGTCTGACGTGCCGGCGCTGAGTGCGGGCGCTGGCGCACGGCCGGGAAATTGCGAGCGGGTAACCTGGAGGCATGTATCCGCTGCGCCTCTTCGGTGATCCCGTGCTGAAGCAGCGCGCGCGCGAGGTCGAGGAGATCGACGCCGACCTCGTCACCCTCGTCCACGGCATGTACGACACCATGGACCTCGAGGACGGCGTCGGCCTCGCGGCCCCGCAGGTCGGCGTGCGCAAGCGCCTGTTCACCTTCGACCTCCACGAGGACGAGGGTCCGGGGGTCGTGATCAACCCCGAGATCGTCGAGCGCGAGGGCGAGGTGCTGTCCGAAGAGGGCTGCCTCTCGGTGCCGGGGTATCGCTTCGAGGTGGTGCGGTCGGAACGGGTCACCATGCGCGGCCTCGACCTCGACGGCAACGAGATCGTGCTCGAGGGCGACGACCTCCTGGCCCGGATGGTCCAGCACGAGATCGACCACCTCGACGGCTTGCTGGTCCTCGATCGGGTCGAACCCGAGGTGCGCCGCGAGGCGCTGCGCGACATGCGCACCCGCGAGATGAACGCGAGCCACTCGGCCGCGCTCACCGCGCGCAACGGCCACGACCGCGGTCTCTGACCGCGCTGATCGGTGCGACTGGTCTTCTTCGGCACGCCCGCGGACGCGGTGCCGGCGCTCGAGGCTCTCCACGTGGCCGGGCACGAGATCGCGCTGGTCGTCACCCAGCCCGACAAGCGACGCGGACGCGGTGGTGACGAGAGCCCGAGTCCGGTGCGCGAAGCCGCGGAGGCGCTGGCGCTCCCGGTGCTCACCCCGCAGAAGTCGCGGGAAGTCGTCGACGAGGTCGCGGCGTCGGGAGCCGAGGTGGGCGTCGTCGTCGCGTTCGGGCAGCTGCTGCCCCCCGCGCTGCTCGAGGCGGTCCCGCACGGGTTCGTGAACGTGCACTTCTCGTTGTTGCCGCGGTGGCGCGGCGCGGCACCGGTCGAGCGCGCGGTGCTCGCGGGCGACCGCGAGACCGGCGTCTGCATCATGGCGCTGGAGGCCGGTCTCGACACCGGACCCGTGTACGCACGTGAGCGCACTCCGATCGGATCGTCGGAGACGGCGGGCGAACTGCGGGCCCGGCTGGTGTTGCTCGGCACCGACCTCCTCGTCGACACGTTGCCGCGTGTCCCGACGACGGTCCCTGAACCGCAAGTGGGCGAACCCACGCACGCCGACAAGCTCACCGTCGAGGAGTTCGAGCTCGACTGGGAGCAGTCGGCCGAGGATCTGGCGCGCGTCGTGCGCGCCGGCAACCCGCGCCCGGGGGCGTGGACGACCGACCACGGTGGTCGCCTCAAGGTGTGGCGGGTGCGCGCCTTGTCGGCGTGCATCGACGCCGAGCCCGGCACGGTGTTCGGGCACACGCGCGTGGCCACCGGCGAGGGCGCGCTCGAGCTGGTCGAGGTGCAACCCGAGGGTCGCCGGTCGATGGACGCGAACGCGTGGTTGGCGGGCCGCCGTGCACCCGATCCCCTCCTCGGTACGTGAAGCCCCGTCCATGAAGCGCTGTACATGACCGACGCCACATCGAAGGAACATGTCACCGCGCGCGTCGTCGCCCTCGACGCGCTGGTCCGCATCGAGGACGGCGCGTACGCGCACGTCGTGCTGCCGGCGATGCTGGCGCAGACCAACCTGAGCGACCGCGACCGCGCCTTCGCCACCGACCTGGTCTACGGCACCGTCCGTTCGCAACGTCGACTCGACGACCTGCTCGGACACGTGGTGAAGCGTCCGATCCACCGCCTCGACCCGCCGGTGCGGGGCGCACTGCGCCTCGGCGCCTACCAGCTGCTGCACGACACGCCGCCCCACGCGGCCGTGGCGTCGACGGTCGACGCAGTGGGCGCGCGCTCGCCGCGCGCACGCGGCTTCGTGAACGCGAACCTGCGCGGGCTCACTCGGCTGCCGAAGCCGTGGCCCGAACCCACCGACGACGCGGTCGCGCTCTCGTACCCCGACTGGTTGGTCGAGCGCCTCACCCGCGACCTCGGACCCGGCGCGGCGCGGGAGGCGCTGGTCGCCATGAACGAGCCGGCGGCGGTCACGTTGCGTCCCGATCCGCGCCAGGTGACGGTCACCGCGCTCGTCGAGGAGCTCGAGGCCGCGGGCGCCGAAGTCGAACCGGGTCGTCTGGTGAGCGACGCGGTGCTCGTGCGCGGCGTCGGCGACCCTGGTCGTCTGGCCGCGGTGCGCGACGGACGGGCGACACCCCAGGACCAGGGCAGCCAGGCCATCGTGAACGTGCTCGCGCCGGAACCGGGGGAGCGGGTGGCCGATCTCGCTGCCGCACCCGGCGGCAAGGCCACCGCCATCGCCGAGCGCGTCGGTCCCAGCGGCGCGGTCGTGGCCGTCGACGTCGACGCCGGTCGGGTCCGCATGATCGACGGTGCCCGTCACCGCATCGGGTTGCCGCACCTCCTCCCCGTCGTCGCCGACGCGCGCGCGGTCCCGCTCCGCGCCGCGACCTTCGACCGCGTGCTGCTCGACGCGCCGTGCAGCGGCATCGGCGTCCTCCGTCGCCGACCCGACGCCCGGTGGCGGTTGCGCCCCGAGGCCATCGACGAGCTCGCCGGGCTCCAACGCGAGTTGCTCGCCGCCGCCGCCCCGCTCGTGCGCCCTGGGGGCGTGCTCGTCTACTCCGTGTGCACGATGACCAACGAGGAGACGCTCGGGGTCGACGACTGGGCCGCGGAGCACCTCCCCGAGTTCACGCCGCTGCCGCCGCCCGGTGGTCCGTGGATCGCGCGCGGTCGCGGCGCGCTCCTGCTCCCGCAGGCCGCCGGCACCGACGGCATGTTCGTCCTCTCGTTCCGACGCACCCCGTGATGTTTTGGCGTCACTCGACCATCACATGTGGTGGTGCAGTGACGCCAAAACCTGCGGGGTAGCGTGACCGCGATGAGGGCCTTGAAGCTGGCGCCGTCGATCCTCTCCGCCGATTTCGCGCGCCTCGGCGCCGACATCGAGCGCGTGGCCGAGGTTGCGGACCTGCTGCACGTCGACGTGATGGACGGCCACTTCGTGCCCAACCTCACCATCGGTCCACCGGTGGTGAAGTCGCTGCGCGCGCACACCGACCTGTTCCTCGACTGCCACCTGATGGTCGACAACCCCGGCGTGCTGCTCGCCGACTTCGCCGACGCCGGCGCCGACCGCTGCATCGTGCACATCGAGCTCGGCGACCCTCGCCCGCTGTTCGACGACTTGCGCGCCCGCAACGTGGGCGTCGGCCTGGTGCTCAACCCGCCCACCGCGGTCGACACCGTCATGCCGTACCTCGACCAGATCGACCTGCTCCTGGTGATGAGCGTCAACCCCGGATGGGGCGGGCAGCCGTTCCTCCCCGAGGTGCTCGACAAGGTCGCGGTCGTGCGCAAGGAGATCGACGCGCGCGGCCTGGCCTGCGAGATCGAGATCGACGGCGGCATCAACGTCGACACCGCGGGTGACGCGGCGGCGGCGGGCGTCGACATCCTCGTCGCCGGGAGCGCGGTGTTCCGCGCCGACGACCCCGCGGCCGCGGGACGCGCGATCCTCGCCGCCGCGGAGGCTGGTCGAAGCCGATGACGCCGGCGCCGGAGATCAACGTGCACCTGGTGGCCAAGGTGCTCGTCGTCTCCGACGGCGTGCACGAGGGCACGCGCGACGACCGCGCCGGGCCCAAGGTCGTGCAGCGCCTCAACGACGCGGGATGGGCGGTGGTCGAACACCAGGTCACCGCCGACGGCATCGACGAGGTCGCGTTCGCACTGCGCGACCTGGTCGCCGGGTTCACAGGGGTGGTCCTCACCACTGGCGGCACCGGGTTCGGGCCGCGCGACCTCACGCCCGAGGGCACGCGCATCATCATCGACCGCGAAGCGCCCGGCCTGGCCGAGGCGATGCGCCGCGCCAGCGACACCCCGGGCAAGCCCTTCGGCATGCTCGGACGCGGCGTGTGCGGCACCGTCGGCACCGCGATCGTCTGCAACCTGCCCGGCTCCAGCAACGGCGCCCTCGAGTGCCTCGAGGTGATCCTCCCGGCACTCCCGCACGCGCTCGACCTGTTGAGCGGCGGCCGACCCCACTGACGCACCACTCCAGGAGAACCGACCATGAGGGCAGCGCTCTACGAAGCCGGCAGCACCGACCTCACCATCGGTGACGTCGACATCGACGACCCGGCGCCCGGACGCGTGCGCGTGCGCGTCCACCACTGCGGGATCTGCCACTCCGACTACACCGCGTTGCACAGCACCTACGGCGCGAGCCCCTCGGTGCTCGGGCACGAGGCCGCGGGCGTGGTCGATGCGGTGGGGGAGGGCGTCACCATGGTGGCGCCGGGCGACAAGGTCGTGCTCACGCCGATCGCCCCGTGTGGTCGCTGCTACTGGTGCGTGCGCGACCAGCCCGGCTGCTGCGTGAACAACTCCGCCGTGCTCGGGGGAGCGTTCCTCGACGGCTCGACCGGTCTGTCACAGGGCGGGCGGCAGGTGTTCCGCGGGCTCGGCGTCGGTGGCTTCGCCGAGTACGCGATGTGCAACGAGACCGGGGCGGTGAAGGTCCCCGACGACACCCCGCTCGTGACCGCGTGCGTGATCGGCTGCGCGGTGCAGACGGGCGTCGGCGCGGTGCTGAACACGGCGAAGGTCGAACCCGGCGCCACCGTGCTCGTGCTCGGCCTCGGTGGCATCGGGCTCTCGGTGGTGCAGGG
>DASXXX010000245.1:0-4510 GCA_036502765.1 Acidimicrobiia bacterium
CGACCTCGCCGGGGCCGTCACCAAGGCGACCCGCGACGGCGACACCTACGTGATCAACGGCTCGAAGATCTGGACCAGCTCGGCCGACTACTCCGAGTACGGCGTGTGTCTCACCCGCACTGATTCCGACGTGCCCAAGCACCGCGGCCTCACGATGTTCGTCGTGCCCGTCGACAGCCCCGGCCTGGAGGTGATCCCGCTCCGGCTGGTCACCGGGACCACCGGCTTCTGCCAGGAGTTCTTCGACGACGTCACCGTCGGCGCGACCGAGATCGTCGGTGAGCTCAACGACGGGTGGACGGTGGCGTCCCGGCTCCTCGTGCACGAGCGCAACGCGGTCGGCGGCGGCTCGGCGTACCACGACATGGCCCTGGGAGGTGGCTTCGGACCCGGGCGCGGCCAGGACCCGCGCCAGGGCGCGAGCCTGGTCGCGTTGGCGAAGCTCCACGACCTCGGTGGCGACGCACACGCGCGCCAACTCGTCGGCGAGGCCCACGTGCTCGCCACCGTGGGTCGGCATCTCGGCGAACGGGTGCAGACCGGAGTGCGCGTCGGGCACCTTCCGCCTCCCGCCGGTTCGCTCCTGAAGCTGTTCGGGTCGACCGCCAACGTCCGCACCTCCGACATCTCGATGGAGCTCGCGGGCTCCTCGGCGGTCGTCTGGGACGCGAGCGACCAGGAGTCGCCGCTCGGGGTCCAGTTCCTGTTCCGTCAGGCCACGTCCATCCTGAGCGGCACGAGTGAGATCCAACGCAACATCATCAGCGAACGTGTCCTGGGCCTCCCGCGCGAGTCGGCGCCTGATCGCGATGTGCCCTTCAACGAGGTCAGCCACAACGCCATGCCGCATCGACGGGACGAGCACTGACCGATGGATCTCGATCTGACGACCGACCAGGAGCTGCTCCGCAACACCACCCGTCGGTTCGTCGAACAGGAGTGCCCCCTCCCGCGCGTGCGCGAGCTGAGCGACGCTCGCACCAGCGCGGATCGCGACTACCTGGCGTCCGCGGCTGAGCTCGGATGGTTCGCGACGCTGGTGCCCGAGGACCTCGGAGGCGGCAGCGTGTCCGGGCTCGGTGTCTGCGACGCCGCCCTGGTTGCCGAAGAACGCGGCCGCATGCTCCAGCCAGCCGCCTTCGTGCCCACCAACGTGGTCGCGCACGCGCTCGTGCTCGACGGCACCGACCGGATGCGCGAGCTCATCGTGCCCGAGCTGGTGGCGGGCGCGGGCCTGGCCACCTGGGCAGTCAGCCATGCGACGGGTGACTTCGAGCCCACCGGCGGGGTCCGGGTGACGGGCACCGCCGACGCGCTCCGCCTGACCGGTAGGAAGACGCTGGTGCAGGACGCCCACTCCGCCTCGTGGATCCTCGTCACCGCCAGAGACGGCGACGGTGCGTCGCAGTTCCTGGTCGAAGCCGATCGGGTCGGCGTGCACGTCGTCCGTCGGGCGGGGTTCGATCTGAGCCGTCAGCTGTCAGAGGTGTCCTTCGACGACGTCGAGGTCTCGACCACCGACATCGTCGGCGGTCGCACCACGGCCACCGCGGCCGTGGAGCGTCAGCTCGACCTCGCGGCGGTCCTCACCGTCGCCGAATCGGTCGGTGCGATGGACCACCTGTTCGAACTCACCGTCGAGTACGCCAAGGCGCGCACCGCGTTCGGGCGACCGATCGGCTCGTTCCAAGCGGTGAAGCACCTCCTGGCCGACACCAGCTTGTTGCTGGAGGAGAGCAAGGCCGTCGCGGTGGCGGCGGCGCACGCACTCCAGCGCGAGCGCGACAACAGCTCCGAGATCGCCAGCATGGCCAAGTCGTTCGTCGCCGACGCAGGCGTGGAGCTCGCACACAACTGCTGGCAGGTGTTCGGCGGCATCGGATACACCTGGGAGCACGACTTCCACTTGTATCTGCGACGCCTCACCCTCGACGCCGTCCTCTATGGCGACGCCGCCTGGCATCGCGAGCGGATCTGTCGTCTGCACGGCTTGGGGGAGTCCTGAAGGTGGAGACCTCGATCAGCGTCGACGAGTTCGAGCAGGAGGCGCGCGAGTGGTTGACCGCACACTTCGAACCGATCGGTGCGAGGCGAACGAGGCCGCGGGGCGTCGACCACCGCACGGTCGAGCAGATGGCGGACGAGCGCGCGAAGCAGCGCGTGCTCTTCGACGGCGGGTTCGCCGCCATCACCTGGCCGGTCGAGTATGGCGGCCGGGGCCTCAGCCACGAGCACGAGGTGGCGTTCCTGCAGCAGGCGGCGCAGCACCGCATGCCCGACCTCGGGGTGGTCGGGGGCACCACGTACGGCGTGTGCGCGAACACGATGCTGCGCCACGCGTCTCCCGAGTTCCTCCGCCGGCACGGGCCGGCGATGTTCGCCGGGGACGAGCTCTGGTGCCAGTTGTTCTCGGAGCCGAGCGCCGGGTCTGATCTCGCCGGGATCACCACCCGCGCCACGCGCGACGGTGACCGATGGCTGCTGACCGGCTCGAAGGTCTGGTCGAGCGGGGCTGTCTACGCCGACTACGGGATGTGCTTGGCCCGCACGAACTGGGATGTGCCCAAGCACCGTGGCCTCACGTGGTTCGCGGTGAAGCTCGACGCGAAGGGCGTGGAGATCCAGCCCATCCGCGAGATCAACGGCGACACCGAGTTCTGCCAGGAGTTCCTCGACGACGTCGACCTCAGTGACGACGACGTGATCGGCGAGGTCGACCAGGGATGGAGCGTCGCGCAGACGATGCTCGTGTTCGAGCGGGGCGCGGGCACACCGGGATCGGCCGTGATGGCTGCGCCACCGCAGGGACTCGCGCCCGATCTCGTCGCCCTTGCGCGGCGCGTCGGTCGGGAGCGGGACCCGGTGGTCCGTCAGCTCATTGCGAAGGCCCACACCAACGCGTACGTCCACGGCCAGCTGGCGCGCCGCATCGCCCAGCACCTCCGGATCGACCCGTCGGCCGCGGCGGGCATCGCGTCCTACGGCAAGCTGGCGGCAGGGACGTTCCTCCCCATCCGCGCCCGCATCGGCATGGAGATCGGAGGGCCGGCCGCCCTGGTCTGGGACGACGAAGAGGTCGAGGAGCAGCGCGCATCCCTCGACCACCTCAACAGTCGGATCATGTCGATCGCCGGCGGTACCAACGAGATGCAGCGCAACGCCATCGGCGAGCGCGTGCTCGGGTTGCCACGCGAGCCGAGCTTCGACACCAAGAAGCCGTTCCGGGAGGTACTGCGCGACGCCGCCGACTGGAAGTAAGTCGCGCGTCCTGCACACGATCATGCGCATCGGAGTCTTCTTCCCCACCAAGGAGTACGGACCGCTCGACGTGACCGTCGCGCGCATGGCCGATGTCGCGGCGCGGGGATTCTCGTCGTTGTGGCTCCCCCAGAGCTCGGGGTTCGACGCGCTGACCGTGCTCGCACTGGTGGGCCAGGTCACGCGCGACGTGGAGCTGGGCACGTCCGTGGTTCCGACCTACCCGCGCCATCCGCTGGCGCTCGCGGCCCAGGCGCTCACCGTGAACGCCGCAACCGGCTCACGTCTCGTGTTGGGGGTCGGTCTGTCGCACCGGATGGCAATCGAGGGCGCGTACGGCTACTCCTACGACCGTCCGGCCCGCCACATGCAGGAGTACCTCGACGCGCTGTCGCCCTTGCTGCGCGAAGGTGCAGTGGATGTGGAAGGGGAGACCGTGACTGCGAGAGGCCGACTCACGATCCCCGATGCGACCCCGCCGACGTTGCTGCTGGCCGCGTTGCAGCCGCGCATGTTGGCGCTGGCGGGTCGCGTCGCCGATGGCACCATCACGTGGTGCACTGGACCAGGCGCGCTCGAACGGCAGGTCGTCCCGCTGGTGAGGGCCGCGGCGGAGGACGCCGGCCGTGACGCACCGCGCATCGTGGTTGCGTTGCCGATCATCGTCACCGACGACGTGGCGCGCGGTCGCGCCGCCGCGGGAGAGCAGCTCGAGGGCTATGGCGACATCCCCGTGTACCGCGCCGTCCTCGACCTCGAGGGTGCGGCCGGCCCTGCCGACATCTCGATCGTCGGCGACGAGGCATCCGTCACCGCGCAACTCGCACGACTCACGGACATCGGCGCCACCGACTTCATGGCGATCCCCACGGGCAACGACACCGACCGGCGCCGTACCCTCGACCACCTCGCGTCGTTGGTCGCCTGAGATGCGGACGTCTCGGCCGTGACCGTGCGCACGCTCGAGCTCCACCTCGACGTGTCGGACGCCGTCGACCTCGGTGACGCGGCACACGTTGCCGTCACCATCCATCTCCCGGCGCCGTCGTTGTTGCGGGATCGTCCCGTCGTGTGCTTCGCGAAGCCGGGTGGCGGGTACGCGCGCACGTATTACACCCTCGACCTTCCCGGTCCCGCCCGAGGCGCGCAGGCGGACTGGCATGCCGCGCGCGGGTGGGTGTTCGTGTCGGTGGACCACCTCGGCGTCGGGCAGAGCAGTCAGCACGCCGACGGGGTGCTCGACTTCACCGCC
>DASXXX010000246.1:0-2046 GCA_036502765.1 Acidimicrobiia bacterium
CGCCTCGACACGCTCGCGCCCGACGGACTCCAGCGCGTCCGCCTCCTCTACCTCTACCCGAGCGAGGTGCGCGACCCGCTCGTGTCCACCATGCTCGAGCTGCCGACCGTCGTGCCCTACTTCGACCTCTCGCTCCAGCACGCCGACGCCGGCCTCCTCCGGCGCATGAAGCGATGGGGGAGCGGCGATCGCTTCCTCACCGCCATCGACGCCATCCGCACGCAGGAGCCAGACGCCGCGTTCCGTTCGTCGTTCATCGTCGGCTTCCCCGGTGAGACCGAGCGCGAGCACGACGAGTTGCTCGAGTTCCTCAGCGCGGCCGCGCTCGACTGGGCCGGGTTCTTCCCCTTCTCACCCGAGGACGGCACGCCCGCGGCGTCGCTCCCCGACGCGGTCGACCCCGATCTCGCGTTCGAGTGGCTGCGCGAATGCGAAGCGGTGCAGGAGCCGATCACGCGCGCGGCGCGCGACGCGCTCGTCGGACGTGAGATCGACGTGCTCGTCGACTCCGCGACCGAGGACGACAGCGTGTTCGTCGGACGCACGCACCGCGAAGCACCCGAGATCGACGGCATCGTGCAGCTCCACGCCGAGTTCGCACGCCCCGGCGCGGTCGTGCGCGCGCACGTGACGGAGGCGATCGGGCCAGATCTCTTGGCCAAGGCGCTGGTGGCCAAGGCCCGCGGGTGAGCACGCCGCCGGCGACGCGCGTCCGTCGCTACGGCGACGAGGCCATCGCCACGCCCGCCAACATGGTCACGATCGCGCGGCTCATCCTCGCCGTGCCCACGCTGCTGCTCATCGTCGACCAGGGGTCGAACTGGCTCACCGTCTCGTTGTGGTTCGTGCTCACCACCACCGACGGCCTCGACGGCTGGCTCGCTCGCCGCGACGGCACCACCCGTTCCGGCGCGTTCCTCGACCCGCTGGCCGACAAGTTCCTCGTGCTCGGCGGCTTCTTCGCCCTCGGCATCAACGGCGACTTCTCGTGGGCCGCGGTGGTGATCGTGACCGTGCGTGAGGTCGGCGTCTCGCTCTACCGGTCGTACGCGGCGAGGCACGGCATCTCGCTGCCCGCCCGCCGCCTGGGGAAGTGGAAGGCGTTCTTCCAGTTCCTCGCCGTCGGTGTCGTGTTGCTGCCGCCCACCTACGAGTGGGCAACCTTCCACGACATCCTCCTGTGGTGGGCGGTCGGGCTGTCGGTCGTCTCCGGCCTCGACATCGTGATCAGCAGTCAGCGGCAGGCGCGTGCAGCCAAGACCGGACTGCGGAAGGCCGCCATCGTGAAGGACGGTTCGGATGCGGTGTGACGTCCTCGCCATCGGCACGGAGCTCCTGCTCGGCCAGATCGTCGACACGAACAGCTCCTGGATCGGCGAGCAGCTCGCGGCCGCGGGAATCGACACCTGCGAGCACCGCAAGGTGGGCGACAACCTCGAGCGCATGGTGCAGTGCCTGCGCGAGCTGCTCGAGCGTGCCGACGCCGTCGTGGTGTGCGGCGGCCTCGGGCCCACGCCCGACGACGTCACCCGCGAGGCCGTCGCCGAGGTCATGGGCGTCGAGCTCGAGCGGCGCGACGAGCTCATCGAGCACATCCGCGAGATCTTCGGCGGTCGGGGCCGTCCGTTCCCCGAGAACAACCTGCGTCAGGCCGACGTCCCGGTCGGCGGCGGTGTCATCCCCAACCCGATCGGCACCGCGCCCGGGCTCCAGTGCGAGGTCACCGTCGTCGACGATGATGGCGCCGGTCGCACCAAGGTCGTCTACGCAGTACCGGGTGTGCCCTACGAGATGACCGAGATGGTCAACAAGTACGTGCTCCCCGATCTGCTCGAACGTTCGGGTGAGCGCGCCGTGATCGTGTCGCGTTCGCTCAAGACGTGGGGCACGTCGGAGTCGGGCCTCGCCGAGATGATCGCCGAGCGCGTCGACCAGCAGACCAACCCCACCATCGCGTTCCTCGCCCGCGGCATCGAGGGCATCTACGTGCGCATGACGGCCAAGGCGCCGACCGAGGACGAAGCGCGCGAGCTTCTCGATGCCGAA
>DASXXX010000247.1:0-4958 GCA_036502765.1 Acidimicrobiia bacterium
GGGGCACTTGCCGACGACCGCGGGCACCCAGCGCAGGCGCGCGCCGTCGGGCGCGGCGTCGAACACGCCCCGCGACCAGGCGGCCGCCATCGCGTCGCCGAGCACCCCTTCGAGCTGCTCACCCCGCCACTCCCGGTACCGCGCCCCGAGGCTCTGGGCGACGGCGATCTCGGTGTCGGCCGGGGTGCGGGCATCGATCTGCTCGAGCGAGGCCCCGAGCCGCTCGCGGAGGGGCGCCACCACCGAGGTGGAGAGCTCGGCGAGCAGCGCGCGGGGCGCGGCCCCGGAGCCTCCACTGACCGCGCCGGCACCCGCCGTGCCGGCGCCGGCCGAGTAGGCGGTGTCGACCGCGGGCTGGAGCACGTGGGCCCATCTGGTCACCTGGTCGTCCATCGGCGGCAGGACCTGGGCGATGTCGATCTTGCCCCGCTGACGGCGGAGGCCGTCGAGGAGGTCGTTCTGCTCGTCCTGGAGGGCGCGCTTGCCCCGGCGGACGAGGTCGTCGGTGGCCTCGGCCAGGGCGGCGTCGCGGGCGAGGGTGGCCGGGTCACCGTCGACCGGCACGTGGCCGGGACCATCGGCCGCGTCGTCGTCCGGTTCGTGCGTCGCCTCCACCGCGTCGACGTCGGCTTCCACGTCGTCGGCCGCGGTGTCGACGACCGGCGCGGTCGCCTCGGTCGGAGCGTCGGGCGCGGCGTCGGTGCTCTCGGAGCGCAACTTCTCGAAGAGCGCGCCGACATCGGGCGCGCTCATGGCCTCGGTGGCGTCCGCCTCGGTCGCGTCCGCATCGGTCGCACGGGCCTCGGTCGCGGGCGTCTCGTTTGCGGGGAGCTCGGCGTCAGGCGCGGGCGTGGGTGCCTGGGCCGGCGTCGGGACCGCGGCGGTCGGCGCGTCCTCCGGCGTCGGTTCGGGTGCCGGCGCGGGTTCGGGCGCGGGCGTGTCGACCGCGGGCGCGGGCGTCTCGGCGGCGGGGACTTCGGCCGCGGGGACTTCAGGTGGCGTCGACGGCTCCTCGGCCATGACCCGCGCCGCGTGTCCGAGCGCGCGTTCGACGAGCTCGTAGGTCTCGACCAACTTCCCGCGCCCCGCGCGCAGGTCGGTGACCTGACGCTCGAGCTCCTGGCGCCGCTCCTCGAGGTCGGCGAGCACGCGCTCACGCAGGCCGCGCGCCTCCCCCACGATCTCCTTGGCCCGGTTGCGAGCGGCGTCCTCCGCCTCACGCGTCTTGGTCTCCACCGCCTGTTGCGTGGTGGTGCGCAACTCGCGAGCGGTCTCCTGGGCCTCGCGGACCACTCGTCGGGCGTGCTCCTCGGCCTTGTTCTTGAGCTCGATCGCCGACTGGCGCGCCTGGCCGAGCACGCGCGCGGTCTCCTCACCGAGGGCCGTGATGAGGTCTTGGTCGGAGGGAGGGAGCACCGGCTTGCGCAGCTGGTCCTCGAGCTCGCGGACGTGGGCGGTCAGCTCACGCTCACGCGCCGCCGCCGAGGCGAAGTCGCTCGACACCATGCGGAGGTAGGCCCGCACCTCGGATTCGGCGTAGCCCCGCTTCACCTGGCTGAAGGTGCGCTCGGCGATCGCTTCGGGGGTGGTGCGCGAACTGCGCGGGGCGAAGGAGTCCGAGGTGTCGGTCATCCCGTCATGATCGCGCCGCGGTCGTCGACGGTGGCGGCACTTCGGCACCACCCGCCCCGTGCAACGCGTCGAGCGCCTGCTCGATGTTCTCCACACCCACGACGCGCACGTCTCCCGCTCCGCGCCGGGCGTCGTCGACCTCCGTCTTCGGCACGATCATGAGTTGCACACCGTTCGTCCGCGCGGTGATCGCCTTCTGCTCGACGCCACCGACCTCACCGACGGTGCCGTTGGGCGCGATGGTGCCCGTGACCGCAACCTGCTTGCCGCCCGTGAGCGATCCCGGCGTGAGGTCGTCGATGATCGCGAGCGTGAACGCGAGGCCGGCCGACGGGCCCCCCACGCGCTGCGTGTCGATGTTGATGTTGACCGGGAATTGATAGGTGGTGAACTCCTGCGACGACACGCCGAGGCACGCGCTGCCGCTCGTCGAGCCTTCAGACGGGACACAGGTCCGAGTGGCGCTCTGGCCACTGCCCTCCGAGTGCACTTTGCCCGCGGTGATCGACGCGGTGTGGGTCACGCCGTTGCGGTCGAACGTGATGGAGACGACGTCGCCCGGCTTGTGCGCCTGCACCTTCGCCCCGATCTCCGACACGTCGCTGACGTCGGTGTCGTCGACCGCGAGCACCTGGTCGCCGGTCTCGAGCGCGCCGTGCGCGGGCGCGTCGCGGCACACCTCGACGATGCGGATCTGCACCGGATTCGCGGGCACCGCGTAGCCGAGACGCGTGAGCGCGACGTACTTGGCGTCGTTCTGCGACTGGTCCATCAGTTCGGTGTTGAACGTCTGGTTCTGCGCGTCGGTGAGACACCCCTGCACCGAGGTGCGGTCCTCGAGCGCGCGGTCGGGGTCGATCCAGGCCGAGACCACACGCCACACGTTCGGCTCGCTCGTCGACACCCGCACGGTGAGGAAGCGCACGTTGCCGGCATGGTCGGGGTAGGTCTGCGCGCCCTCGATCTGCACGACCGACGAGTCGAGCGGCGTGGCGGAACCGGGCGAGATGATCACGTAGGGCAGGTGGATGAGGAAGCCGGCGACGACGATCACCGCGATCAGCACGCCGAGGGTCGAGAGCACGACCGCGAGGACGGTGTGCTTGCGGCTGCGAGTGGAAGCGGGGAGTTCGGGCGGGGGCGGCGGCGGGGGGGCCACCGGCATCTGGTCGGTCATGCGGCTCCGGTCAGGGGCGTAGAGTTTCGCACGCGCACCGGAGCACGAACGCACGAGGAGTCGAGCGCTTGTCGGCCACGCCCACCCCGCAGCCTGCCACGCCGCCCATGCCGTTCGGCGCGCGCTCCGGCCCCACCCGCGGGATGCGCGTGGCTCGGCGCGGCACCGCGTTCGTGCGGATGGTGCTGCTGATCGGGTTCACCGGCTTCCTGGTGGCGGGTGTGCTCGCCACCGTGTTCGCCGGCCTCGTCATCGCGATCAACGGCCGACTGCCGTGAGCGACGCGGGCCCCGTCGCCCGCGCCGCCGAGCTCGCCGCCCTCGGGCACCACACACCGCTCGACGCGGGCGCGCGTGACCAGCTGCTCGCCGCGCTCGACGACGACCCCGACCCGCGCGTGCGCTCGGCCGCAATCGGCGCGCTGGTGCGCGCCGAACCGGGTGGCGCAACCGGATCGTGGCTGCACGCGCTCGGTGACACCGCGCCGGCCGTGCGCCGACGCGCGGCCGAGCTCGCGCCGGCGTTGCCCGTCGATGCGCGCATCGCTCGCGCCCTCGTCGACACCCTCGCCGACGACGACGTGACCGTGGTCGAAGCGGTGGCGTGGTCGCTCGGTGAGCTCGGCGACACCGCGCGCACCGCCGGCGCGGTGCCTGCACTCGCCGACGTCACGCGCGCCCACCACGACGCGCTGGCGCGCGAGGCCGCGGTGGCGGCACTGGGCGCGCTCGGCGACCACGACGCGCTGCCGGCCATCCTCGACGCCTGCCGGGACAAACCGGCGGTGCGCCGCCGCGCCGTGCTCGCGCTGGCACCGTTCGAAGGTCCCGAGGTCGACGCCGCCCTCGACGCCGCGCTCACCGACCGCGACTGGCAGGTCCGCCAGGCCGCCGAGGACCTGCGCGACTGATACGTCCCCCTCGCTCGCGTCCGCTCGCTCCGTCCCACGCCCCCCTCGCTCCGTCCCGGCGGATCAGTCGTCGCCGCGCTCCAACGGGTCGATGAAGAGCTCCTGGTCGCGGCTGACGTGTTCGGTCCACTCGTTGCCGGTCCAGTACCGCCAGTGGAACCTGCCGGTGGGGTCCGGATACCAGTCGGCGGGCACGACCGGGGCGGTGGTCGCCACACCGCCGCGGCTGACGTGCTCGGTCCACGCGTTGCCGTCCCAGTAGCGGTGGTCGTAGCGACCACTCGGGTCGGCGTACCAGCCCGGGCCGTCGACCTCGGTGGGCGCCGCGTACTGACGGGCGATCGGCCGCTCGAGCGGCGCGGGGTCGCGTGCCTGCAGCACTTCCTGGCGGGCGGTGACGTCGCGCACCACGAGGATCGACAGCACGGTGCCGGCCGCGCTGACCACGCCGGCGATCACCATCAGGGTTCGGGTGGTGGACACCCCGGTGACCCCTCCGACCGCGAGGCCCACCGCGGCGAAGAGCAGCACGATGCCACCGACGTAGCCCACGATCCACAGCCGCACGAGCGGCGATCCGGGGAGGCGACGCCAGCCGTCTCCGCGTTCGCGGTCGGGATCAGAGCTGCGCCACAGGTCGGAGAAGAGGATGTACACGAGCACGAAGTTGGCGATCGGGATGAACCAGGCGCCGATCGCCCAGCCCGGGGCGAGGCGCGCGCCGGTGCGCCCGAGCGCGCGGGCGTTGTGGGCACTGCGCCAAGCCCACAGGATGAGGAGCACGAGCACCGCGATGGCCACCGCGCCCCCGAGCGAGCTCCATCCGCTCGACTGGCCGGGGTTCTCCCTGAAGATGCGGCGCGCGGTCTCGTCGCGTCCGTCGAGGAGGGCGTCGAACGCGTCGTGCCAGCGCACGTACACGGCAGCGTTGTCGACCGCGAACACGTTCGCCAGTTGCGAGATCACCTGCACGGCCAACAGCGCGGTCAACCACGTGGTCAGCGTGCGGGTCGGCCGCCACCAGTCGGCCGACGGAGTGGCCACCGCCCGCGTCGCCCACTCGTCTGCCACGCCCGCCACCGTACACACCCTCTACGGCGGCTTCGTCTCTACATGAACATGTCTTTGAGGCGGTCGAAGCTCTCGAGGCACCGGCCGGCGCCGAGCACGACCGTCTCGAGCGGGAGGTCGACGAGTTGCGCGCGCACCGCCGTCTCCTTCTCGATGCGCAGGTCGAAC
>DASXXX010000248.1:0-9340 GCA_036502765.1 Acidimicrobiia bacterium
CCCGGGCGCGGAGATGCCGTCGACGATGCCCAACGTGCCGTCGGCCTCCACCGGCACGTTCATGAACCAGTTGATGTTGCTGGTCATGTCGTGCTTGCCCATGCCCCGCCACGAGTGCGCGAGCAGGAAGTTGTCGACGCATGCGTGCTCGTGGCGGGTGTGGAAGCCGTACCGGAGCGCGTTGGATTCGCGGCTGCACGCGCCGCCGATGGTGTCGTGGCGCTCACAGGTGGTCGCGGTGACGGTCATCATCGGCCGGCCCTCGTTGGAGAGCAGCTGCGAACCGGCGACGAGGAAGATGTTGCCCTGGGCGACCATGGTGTCGGGCGCGCTGTAGCGCTCGGCCGGGTCGTCGGCGTTGTAGAGGATGCAGTCGACCGCCTGGTTGCCCTCGAGGTCGACGATCCGCAGGCTGCCACCGGGTTCGACGACGTGGGCCCACGGAGCCCGGGCATCGACCACTTCGTCGTGCAGCGTGGTCACGAGGCGGCGTCCTCGAGCTCGGCGGTGAGCACGAACTCCTCGGTCTGGAGGAACGCGCGCTCGGCCTCCGGCGTGGCGCACCACGCGGGGTCGTCGCGCGTGGTGGGTCGATCGGTCCACGCGGTGATGCGCAACGGACTCACGGTGTACGCAGGACGGGCATCGAGCACATGTGGCGTGTTGGCCACGACCACGACCACCGGCAGCTCCGCGCGCAGCTCGACCACCGCGCCGGCGTGCGAACCGTCCCCCGCGAACGTGAGCGCGCCGTCGGTCTCCACCGTCGCACCTTTGAAGAAGTTGACGTTGGGCACGATGTCGCGACGGCTGAGCCCGTGCTTGGCCAGCGCCACCGCGAAGCGATCACGGGCGTTCGGGTGGTCGCCGTGCACGCCTCCGCTGCCGTACTGCTGTTCGTTGCGCACGCGGGTGGAGGCCCCGCACAGCGCGTCGTGGGTCTCGCAGTCGGTGGCGGTGATCGAGAGCAGCACGCGGCCCATGTCGGACAGGAGCAGCGAGCCGGCGCCGAGGTAGGCCTGCCACTGCACCTTGACCGTGTCGGCCACGTTGAGTCGTTCGAGCGGCTGGGCGGCGTTGTAGACGAGCAGGTTGGCACAGGCATCCCCCTCGAGATCGGTGAGCCGGAGGGTGGCGCCGCGAGGAAGCACGCGCGACGAGTCGCCGCCGGGGCCGATCACGTCGTCCCAGAGCAACCGCTCCGGCGCGACGGGTGCGCCGTCGGCATCGACCACATCGACCGCTTCGGCGGCGGGCACCGTGGGCTGGAACGGAGCGCGCCGCGCCCCCTGCGCCCGCGCGTGGTCGCGAGCGGCGAACGTGGTGCTGGTGCCGAGCTGTGCTGACGGTGGCGGCGGGGGAGCCACGGTTCGGTGCGTCCTTCCGGTCGCGGTTGTTTCGATGCTGAATAGAAAGTTGACGCCCACTCTGAAGGGACGGGCCGGGCGCGGTCAAGGGGATCGGGCCCGTGTTCACGCGCCCGTTACGAACGCGGAGTACGGTCCCGGCGTGGTCGCTGCCCGCGAGTCGGAAGCTCGTCGCACCGGACGCCCGCGTCGGAGCGCGCGTCCGGCGCGCGACGGCGATCCGCGCCGCGAGATCGTCGCCGCGGCCAGCCAGCTGTTCACCGAGCGCGGCGTCGCCGGCACCACCATGGCCGAGATCGCGCGCCGCTGCGGTCTGCAGCAGCCGTCGCTCTACTACTACTTTCGCAGCAAGGGTGAGCTCCTCGACGAGATCGTCGGCGAAGCCAACCGGGCGCCGCTCGAGCTGGTGGCGCGGGTGCGCGCGGCCGGCGGTTCGCCCGCGGTGCAGCTCTACCGGGTGATTCGCTCCGACGTGGCGGCCTTGTGCGCCCTGCCCTACGACCTCAACGAGATCCACCGCCTGGCGGCCCGTGACCCGAAGGCGTTCGCCCGGTACTGGGACGAACGTGAGCACCTCGTCGAGGAGCTGGCGACCATCGTGGCCGAGGGCGTCGAGCGCGCGGAGCTGCGGGCCGTCGATCCGCGCCTCACCGCGCTCACGCTCATGTCGAACGACGAGGGCACGCAGAACTGGCTGCGGGTCGCGGGGCGCGACGGCGCACCGGTGCACTCGTCGGCGGCTGAGCACCACGCAGTCGGCGCCTTCCTCGCCGATCTGACCGTGCGGGGTCTCCTCGTGGCCCCGCGCGACCTCGACCGCGTCCGGCGCAACGCCGACGCGCTCGACGCGGCCGCCGTCGTCGCCTGACGCGCCGCCCCTTCGAGCCGCCCTGTCAACACGGGGCCGGCGCCGGTTGGCAGACACCTGTCAGACGCGCGAAACCGGGTGGTGTTTCGAAGGACCTTCGACAGAAACAGCGCACCCGTACCGTGCTCGCTATCCGCCCATCCAGGAGGTTCGCGTGGGCACGAATCGAATCCGTCGTGTGGTGGCCGCCGTGGCCACCGCCGTGGTCGTCGGGAGCATCGGCCTGGTCTCCATGCCGAGCGCGCACGCAGCCAAGACCGACAAGGTCACCATCGGGTACAGCGCGTGGCCAGGGTGGTTCCCGTTGGCGGTCGCCGACGAGGCGGGCATCTTCAAGAAGGACGGTCTCGACGTCGACCTGAAGTACTTCACCGACTACATCGCGTCGCTCGACGCGATGGCGGCGGGCAAGCTCGACGCCAACACGCAGACGCTCAACGACACCATGGCGTCGGTCGCCGGCGGCTCGAAGCAGGCGATCATCGCGGTCAACGACAACTCGGCCGGCAACGACGCCATCATCTGCGACAAGTCGATCACGTCGGTCGCCGACATGAAGGGCAAGACGGTCGCCGCCGAGGAAGGCGTCGTCGACCACTTCCTCCTCCTGCAGGGTCTCGCGCAAGAGGGGATGACCCAGGACGACATCGACTTCCGCGGCGTGCTCACCGCCGACGCGGCGACGAGCTTCTCGGGCGGTCAGTTCGACTGCGTCGGCGTGTTCGCCCCCTTCACCCTCGAGGCGCTGAAGCGCGAGGGGTCGCACGTCGTGTTCAGCTCGAAGGACTTCCCCGGGACGATCCCGGATCACATCGTGGTGTCGCAATCGATGGTGGCGAAGCAGCCGAAGGTCGCCCAGAAGCTCGTGAACGCCTGGTACGACACCCTCGCCTACATCGAGGCGAACCCGGACAAGGCGTTGAAGATCATGGCCGACAAGGCCGAGCTCTCCACCGCCGACTACCAGGACCTCGCGAAGGGCACCAAGATCTTCAGCGTCGACGAGGCCATCGCGGCGTTCCAGCCCGGCGACACCGTCACGTCGCTCGAGCACACCGCGGGGTTGATCAACCCGTTCCTGGTGAAGTCGGGTCTCACCAAGAAGCAGGCGTCGCTCAAGGGCCTGTTCGCACCGCAGTTCACCGCGGCGTACGCCGCCGCGCACCCATCAGCCGCGACCACCACCACCGCACCCTCGTCGTGACCGCGGTCGACGCCCCCGCCTCGTCCACGAGGTCACCGGCCGGTCCGGGTCGCGGACGCGGGCGGGGTCGTCGGCAGCACGCGTTGCTCCGCCTGCGGGGCGACATCCCGATGAGCACCCGCATCGCGCTCGCAGGGTTCGGGATCGTCGTGCTGTTCGGCTTCTGGTGGCTCGCCGCCGACATCCTGGTGAAGCGCGAGTTCCTCCCGAATCCGGCGGACACCCTCGGAGGGCTCCAGACCTACTGGAACAGTGGTGACTTCTGGTCCGACGTCTGGGCCAGCAGCCTGCGCATCCTCAAGGGCTATTCGATCAGCCTGGTCATCGGCGCGGTGCTCGGGCTGTTGATCGGCAGCTTCCGCTCGATCGAGTCGTTCTGGGAGTCGCCCATCGGCATCCTGCGCTACATCCCCGCGACCGCGCTGGTGCCGCTGTTCCTGGCGTGGCTCGGCATCGACGAAGCTCCCAAGGTCGCCCTCGTGATCGCGGGCACGGTGTTCTTCAACATCGTGATGATGGCCGACGTCGCGCGCCTCGTGCCCCGCGAGATGATCCTCGCCGCGTACACGCTCGGTGCCGGTCGCGCGCGGGTGATGGGTCGGGTGGTGCTGCCGCACTGCCTGCCGGGGATGATCGACGTCGCGCGCGTCAACCTCGCCGCCGCGTGGCCGATGTTGGTGGTGGCCGAGCTGCTCGCGGCGACCGACGGCCTCGGGTACCGGCTCACGGTGTTGCGGCGCGGCAGCGAGTGGGACCAGATCTTCGCCGTGCTCGTGGTGTTCGCGGTGATCGGGATCACCAGCGACCTCTTTCTCCGCTGGCTGCGCAACCGGGTGTCGCCGTGGGCCCGGTCGTGACCGAGAGCGTCGCGGCCGACACGAACGTCGACATCCAGGTCGACGGTTCCGCGAAGCCGCCGAAGCTGGTGGTCACCGACCTGGTCAAGGAGTACCGCACCAAGAAGCGCGAGACGGTGCTCGCCCTCGACCACGTGAGCCTCGAAGTGGCCGACCAGGAGTTCGTGTGCCTGGTGGGATCGTCGGGGTGCGGCAAGTCGACGCTGCTCAACATCGTCGCGGGACTGGACATGCCGACCTCGGGGACGGTCGAGATCGACCACGAGCCGATCATCGGGCCCGGTCCCGACCGCGGCATGGTGTTCCAGACCTACAGCCTCTACCCGTGGCGCACCGTGGCCGAGAACGTGGAGTTCGGGCTCGAGTGCCTGCACCTGCGCAAGGCCCGACGACGCGAGCGCGTGCAGGAGCTGCTCGGCATCGTCGGCCTCACCAAGTTCTCCGACCACACGCCCGACCAGTTGTCGGGCGGCATGCGTCAACGCGTGGCCATCGCGCGGGCACTTGCTCCCGAACCCGACGTGCTCCTGCTCGACGAGCCGTTCGGTGCGCTCGACGCGCAGACGCGGCGATCGATGCAGGACTTCCTCGTCACCGTCTGGCGGCGCACGCAGTCGACGGTGCTGTTCGTCACCCACGACATCCCGGAGGCGATCTACCTCGGGTCGCGCGTCGTCGTGTTGGCGTCGCATCCCGGTCGGGTGATCGCCGACATCGACGTGCCCTTCGGCGCGGGCCAGAACGTCAACATCACTCGCGATCCGCGCTTCCTCGACCTGCGCGACGACATCGAGGACCTGCTCGGGTCGGTGTGATCGCTCGCTAACGTCCCGGCTCGTGGCGACGATCGACGAACGCGACGTCTCGATCCTGAGCGAGGCGATCTTCCTGTCGCGCGAGGCGGAGTCGGCCGAGGTGTTCCCCGCGCTCGCGCTCGAGCTGACGACGAACGTGGTGCGCAACGACCTGGCGGGCTGGAACGAGGTCGATCCCGAGCGGCAGAACGCGACCGCGGTGACGCTCCCAGTGCAAGAGGTCACCCTCGAGCAGCGCACCACCCTCGGCGAGCTCATCGAGGAGCACCCGCTCATCAGCTACCACGTCACCAGCGGTGACGGCTCGGCGATGAAGCTCAGCGACTTCGTGACGAGCGACGAGTGGCACGCGCGGCAGCTGTACCGCGACCTGTTCCAGGAGCTCGGCATGGAACACCAGATGGCGATCGGCCTCCCTTCGGTGCGGCCGCGCATCACCGCGATCGCGCTCAACCGCAACGATCTCGGCGACGACTTCGACGAGCGCGATCGGCTCCTGCTCAACACGCTGCGTCCGCACCTCGCGCAGTCGTACGAGCAGACGCGCGAACGCGATCGGTTGCTTCGACGCGTCGGCACTCTCGCCGGCGCGCTCGAGGACACCGGCACCCACGTGCTCGCGCTCGACCCGCAACCGAGCGAGGTCACGCCCGGCGCGCTGGTGCTGCTCTACCGGCACTTCGGCCGTCCGGGGACCCGAGATCCGTTCCCCATCCGTCTGACGCGGTGGCTCGAGACGCAACGACACGCCGCGCGCTCGGGCGACGGCGACGTGCCGCGCCCGCTGGCGCCGATCGCGGCCGAGCGCGCGGGGACGCGACTCGTGGTGCGGTACCTGCCGGCGACGCCGACGACGCACGAATCGTTGCTGCTCGACGAGCGGTCGACCCCGGTGCGGATCGGTGAGCTCGAGCGGCTCGGGCTCACCCGGCGCGAGGCGGAGGTCCTGCAATTGCTCGGCACCGGTGCCACCAACGCGGCCCTCGCGGCCGAGCTCCACGTGTCGCCGGCGACGGTGAAGACCCACCTCGAGCACATCTACCGCAAGCTCGGCGCACGCGGGCGCGCCCAGGCCGTCGCGATGGCGTTGACGCTGCTGCCGCGCGACACGGACGAGGAGGAAATCGGCCGATCGGCCGATTGAGCCCGATCGTCCCTTGCCGGAGAATCGTCGACTCGGAGGGCAAGCCGCGCGGCGGAGAGGGCGGTCTCGAGGTGTTGAAACGGTGGGCGGTGGGCACCTTGGCGTTGTGCGCGCTCGTGACGCCACTCCTGCCGACGGCGACGGCGAGCGCTGTGACCCCGGTGCCCGATCCCGGCGCCTGTGTGGGCGCGCAGCCCGACTCTGCGCTCGACCAATCGTGCATCCCGGCCGACGCGTCGCAGGACGGGACGGTGTACACGCCGCAGCCGCTGACTCCTTCGGGTGGGGCGCTGCCGTATGACGACCAGTACGTCCAGTATCCGGTCACCGTGCCCTCGCCGGGGCTCCCGGTCTGCCCGTTCTTCGACGGTGGGATTCCGCCCTGCTATCGCAGCGAGTACCGCGTGCTCGACTGGTTCGCCGGTCGGTGGTACCAGGACTACTCCGGGCCGATCTGGCCGGTCGACTACACCGCGCTCAACGGCGAGACCGCCTACATCCACGTGTACCCCGACTATCCGGCCTTGTTCATGGTCGAGGTGCAGTACCGCATCTACACCGCGCCGAGCACGTGGGTGTACGCCAAGGCCTACGGCACGCTCGACACTCGAACCGCACCGCCGCCTCCGCCGCCCGACGAGAACCACCCACCGGTCGCTGCGTTCTCGTTCGAGCGCGTGAACCCGAACGACTCCGGGCTCTACCGGTTCACGTCGGAGGCATCTGACCCCGACGCGGGCGACTCGATCACCAGCCAGACGTGGGACTTCGGCGACGGCGGGATCAACGTCGGCCCGCAGGTGATCCACACGTTCGCGAAACCGGGCGACTACGCGGTCACGCACCGCGTCGTCGACAGCCACGGACTTGCGAGCACGAGCTCGCAGGTGGTGCACGTGCCGGCGCCGTCGCTGCACGTCGCGGTGACGCTCCCCGACGCGGTGAACGACCAGCTCGCTCCGGGCGTGGCGACACGCGCGCACGTGACCGTCACGGCGGGTGACGACGGTCTGGGTGCGTTGTCGTCGGTCGCGTTCGTGGGCGACCCGTTGCAGGCGACACCGGCGGGCGCGCTGACCGTCGACACGCCGCTCGTGCCCGCGCCAACCAACGGCCTGTCACTCACCCCGGGCGAGTCGCGCGAGTTCGACGCGGTGGTGCACGGTGACGGCAGCGGCCGATTCACGCTCGCGGCGACGGCGCGCGCGGTCGACGCCGCGGGGCGCGAGGTGGCGCCGGTGACCGGCACCGTCGAGGGCACGATCTCGGGCCTGGCGGTGCAGCTGCGCAGCGCCGACACCGGAGAAGACACCATCGACGTCGTGGTTGCGGTCACCAACCAGGGCACCGCGCCGATCGACGGGATCCAGTACACGGGCGGTGGACTCGCGGTGCATCCCGAGTACGTGCCCGACGCTCTGCGCGGCACGGTCACGCTCGTGTCGGGTCCCCGCGTCGAGCTCCCGACCCGGCTCGAGGCCGGAGAGACACGCGAAGCGACGTACACGTTCCACGCCGAGGGTCCCGGTGACGTCGCGGTGGTGGCGGAAGCCACTGCACCCGCGGCCGACGGCTCCATCTCCGCGAACGACGCCGGGTTCATCGGCATCCAGAAGCGCGTCATCGACACCAAGGCGCTGAAGAACCTGCTGGTCGAACTGGCCGAGTCGGACATGGTCAACCTGCAGGACAGCGCGCGCCTGCGCCAACAGCTCCTCAACCAGGCGATGAATGCACGCGTGCTCGCGGCGCGCGCGCAAGGCGCGCTCCTCGACCTCCCGTCCCAGCTGCTCCAGCGCGCGTCGGGTCCGATCGTGCCGTATCCCGAGTTCGACAACGCCACCCTCACGAAGATCGCGCTGTATGGCCAGGCCAAGGGCTTGGCCAACGGCGTCGGCAAGGTGTTCGACTTCGCCCTCGGGACGCCCGCGGAGTACTACGCGTCGATGATCACGTCGGGCAGCTTCGGGCAGATGGCGCAGGACTACGTCGACTCCGGGCTCGCCACGAAGGGCGCCGCCGACACTGCCGCCTACGGCACCTTCAGCACCGCGTTGAACCTCTACGACCGCTACGTCGACGACCCCGGCGGTGCGCTCAACCAGCAGCAGTACACGGACCTCACCGACGCGCTCAACGACGAGTACAAGGGCCAGATGCTCGAGTTCGCGGAGTACTCGCCGCAGCTCGACGCGCAGGGCAAGGCGTTCGACCAGTACCTCGAGCAACAGGGCGACGCCATCCTGCGCGACCCCTACGGGTGGGCCGACAAGGTGACCACGGCGGCCGGCGAACTCGAGGGCGAGACCCTCGCCGGAGAAGCGGTGACGCGCGGCGGGGCGAAGCTGCTCGAGCACGCGGCCACGTCCTACGAGTACTCGCGCTACGGCAAGTCGGGCGCGGCCATCAAGCGCGTGACCGAGGCCGACACGCTCGAGGCGCTCGGTGCCGGCGAGACCACCGCGGCGAACGTCGAGCGTCTCGGGGGGATCACCCAGGGCGACCAGCGGAAGATCCAGCAGGTCATCGCCGACGTGAAAGAGAAGTTCGGCGTCGACCTCGAGATTCAGGCGCGGCCGTCGAACCCGTACTCCGTCGAGTACCTCAACTCGAAGTTGGGTGCGCTCGGCAAGCCCGAGATCTTCAAGGCCAAGAACCTCAGCGACATCGACGTGATCCTGGGCGCCGACGCGAAGGGGCTCGGGAAGCTCGGCGTGTTCGAGCCCAAGCTGCCGCCCGACGGCGTGCTCGCGAAGATGCCGCCGGAGCTCGCCAACGAGGTGAAGCTGCGGTTCAAGACGCAAGAGGGGGTGTGGAAGGACTGGAACGACCCGACGTCGAAGTTCGCCAAGAACTACAAGAAGGCGTCGCAACCGGGTGGGGGCACGTTCGAGTTCGACGTACCCACGGCCAAGGGTGACGTGGCGCCCGGCGCGCCCCGTGAGTACGAGATCGAGGTCGGGATCACGAAGCCCGGGCGCAACAACACGGTCAGCTTCTACGAGAAGGGCACCGGTCGCCCGATCGTCAGCGACATCGACTTCCACGGCTACTTCAAGACGAACGGCAAGCCGCTCGACGCCGG
>DASXXX010000249.1:0-8267 GCA_036502765.1 Acidimicrobiia bacterium
GTCGACCACCAACCCACCCTGGGAGTGCGCGATCAGGTCGACCTCGCGACCGGGGTTCTCCCGTTGCATCGCGCGCAGCTGCGCGGCGAGCAGCGCCGCCGACTCACGGATGGGTCGGTGGGTGTCGTCCTTGGTGTAGCGACCGCCGTTGGCGGCGTAGGAGAAGTACCGGACCTCGCCTTCGGCGGCGTGGTAGCCGAGCGCGTCGACGTCGAGGCCGACGGTGGGTCCGCGATCCCACGCCGCGCCCGAGCTGTCGATGCCGGCGACCACCATGACCCGGTGCGCGGAGCCACCGGTGCCGTCGGCGGCGGGCGCATCGCTGCACTCGGCGGTGACGCTGTGCGCGAAGCGCCGGCCGATCGCGACCAGGTCGAGCGTGACCTGGCCGGCGGGGGTGCGGGCGAGCGCACTCGCGGCGACCGCGGCGAGCGACTGCATCGCCGCGACCATGTCGAGCGACGACGAGCGGAGGTCGTCGAGCGCGTCGGTGGCGAGGTCGGTGGTGGCGTCGAGGAAACCGACCCCGGCGTCGACTGCGGCGCCCGCGTGGTCGCCGAGCCACGAACCGACGTCGCACACCGCGTCGACGGCGTCGCCGACGAACGGGAGGTCGGTGTCGCAGTCGTCGGCGTCGGTGTACGCGCCCGTGCCCGACGCCGCTCCCGGTGCGGGCAACCGCAACGACGACTGGAGGTCGCGACGTTCACGCGCCGCCGACCACGGCGTCTCGGTTGGCTCGTCGGCCGGGACCAGGTGCACGAGCTTGGTGAGGTCGTCGGGCTGGAAGAGCTGCATCGGGTCGACGTAGCGGTCGCCGACGCGCAGCCCGAGGTGGAGCACGGTGCCGTCGTGGTCGCCATCAGTGGAGTCGGCGGTGCCGCCGGTGGCGCCGAGCACGTCGCCGCGCGCCACCGTCTGGCCGGTGCGCACCGCCACGGAGGCAAGGAACGAGTACGAGGTGCGCAGGCCGCCGGCGTGGGCAACCGTGACGTGGAGCGTGCCCGCGACCTCCCCCGCGAAGCTGACGACCCCGTCGTTGGCAGCGCGCACCGGCGTGCCCGGAGCCGCCGCGAGGTCGGCCCCACGGTGGCCGGCGCCGTAGACCGAAGCGGGTTCCTCGAACGGATGGACGACGGCGCCGTCGACCGGCCGCAGCCAACCGACCGCGCCTTCATCGAGGCCGGCGTCGGTGGCGTCGGCCGCGTGCGCCGGGCGCGCGGTGACGACGACCGCGACGGTGGTGAGGAGGACGAGCGAGACCGCGCGACGACATGCAGTGACAGGCCGCGCAGAGAGAGTGGGCATGGCGCTTCCCGAGGTCGGAACGACACGACAGACGGGGAAGCGCCGGGGAAGGTCAGTCGACCATACCCATGGCGCGTGCGCGCGCCAAGGGGCAATCGCCGATCAATTGCCGCCGATCAATTGGAGGCTGTCAATCGGAGGCGGTCAGGTGCGTTCGCGCTCGGGTTCCGAGAGGCGGCCGCGCAGCTGCAGGATCGACTTGGTGTGGATCTGGCACACCCGGCTCTCGGTGACGTTGAGCAGCTTGCCGATCTCGGCCAGCGTGAGACCCTCGTAGTAGTAGAGCGTGAGCACGAGGCGCTCCCGGTCGGGCATGCGGTTGATGGCGTCGGCGAGGAGGTGCTTCATCTCGTCGACCTCGTAGGCCTCGACCGGATCGTGCTTGCCGTCGGTGATGGTGTCGCTGACGGTGGCCGAACCCGAGCGGTCGGAGGAGCCGGCAGCGAGCAGGTCGTCGAGCGCGACCAGACCGGTGAACGAGATCTGCGAGAGCGTGTGCGTGAGCTCGCCCTCCGTCCAGTCGAGCTCCGCCGCGACCTCGCCGTCTTCCGGCGTGCGGCGCAGCTCGTTCTCGAGCTTCGAGATCGCCCGCTCGATCGCCCGCGCCTTGGCCCGCACCGAGCGGGGCACCCAGTCGATCGACCGCAGTTCGTCGATGATGGCGCCCTTGATCCGCGAGATCGCGTACGTCTCGAACTTGAACCCGCGTCCCGGGTCGAACTTGTCGATGGCGTCGATCAACCCGAAGATCCCGTAGCTCACGAGGTCGGACTGCTCGATGTTCTGCGGCAGACCGGCGGCGACACGTCCGGCGACGAACTTCACCAGCGGCGAGTAGTGGAGGATGAGCCGCTCGCGCGCGGTCGACGTGCCGTTGGACTTGTAGTCGGTCCAGAGCTCGTCGAGGGCTTCGGTGGGATCGTCAGGCACGTGGGTGGGTCGCTTCGTAGACGGCGCGGAGCCGGTCGCGGGTGACGTGGGTGTAGATCTGAGTGGTCGCGAGATCTGCGTGGCCGAGGAGCTCCTGGACTGCCCGGAGGTCGGCTCCGCCTTCGAGCAGGTGCGTAGCGTACGCGTGGCGCAGCGCGTGGGGGTGGACGGCCCGCCCGTCGGGCAGCGGGTGTCGTTCGAGGATGCGGCGCGCATCGCGCGGCGTGAGCACCCGGCCGCGCTGGTTGAGGAACACGATGTCGGCGGGTGAGTCGCCGAGCGAGTTGCCGGCGGCGAGTGCCGGGCGACCGCGGTCGAGCCACGCGGCCAGGGCGTCGATCGCGGGCGCGCCGACGGGGACCCGCCGGACCTTCGAGCCCTTCCCGAGCACGGTGAGGAGCCGGCGGTCGAGGTCGCAGTCGGTGATCCGCAGTCCGCAGCACTCGGACACCCGGAGCCCGGCGCCGTAGAGCACTTCGAGCACGGCGAGGTCGCGCAGGACGACGGCGACCGCGACGGGGTCGTCGCCCTCTTCCGCTTCGGCGGTGATCAGGTCGACCGCGTCGGTCATGTCGTCGAGCAGGTCGTTGGCCTCCTCGGTGCGGATCACGCGCGGGAGGCGGCTCGCGCCCTTCGGCGCCCGCAGGAGGGCGCCGAGGTCACGGTCGAGCACGCCCTGACGGCGGAGGAAGCGGAGGTACGCCCGGAGGGCAGCGGCCTTGCGGGCGATCGTGGTGCGGGCGAACCCGCGTGTGTCGAGGTAGGCGAGGAAGCGGCGGAGCGTCCGGTGGTCGAGGTTCGACGGGCCACCGGCACAGCCACCGCGTTCGGCCCACGTGACGAACTCGGCGACGTCGCGCTCGTACGCCGCGCGGGTGTGCGGGCTGCGTCCCACGAGTGACTCGGCGAACGCCTCGGCACGCCACTGCGTCGCCTCCGACGTGGTCGCCGCCATGGTCACGTGCCTTTCGCGTTCGGGACCGCCCCCGAGTGCACCACGCTACCCGGGCGCGGGCGCGCCCCTGACCACGTCGGTAGGGTGCGCGGCATGGGTGAAGCCAGGACCGATCGCTGGTACGACGAGTTCGACGGCACCGGGCTCGCGGCCGCGATCCGCGCCGGTGACGTGTCGGCGGTCGAGGCCGTCGACGCCGCCGTCGCCCGCATCGAGGCCGTCGACCCGTTGGTGCACGCACTGGTGGCCGAGCGGTTCGAGGCCACCCGTGACGAAGCTGCGGGGCCATTGGGTGACGGCCCGTTCGCGGGTGTCCCCTACCTGGTGAAGGCGCTCGGTGCGCAGGTGACGGGACTGCCCACGTCGCGCGGGTCGCGGTTGTGGGCCGACGACGTGGCGTCCGCCGACAGCCTGGCGGTGGCGCGGGCGCGCGCCGCGGGCGTGCTGGTGCTCGGCATGACCAACACCCCCGAACTGGGCAAGAACGGCTCGACCGAACCGATCTTCCACGGGCCGACCCGCAACCCCCACGACCTGTCGCGCTCCCCCGGCGGGTCGAGCGGTGGGTCTGCCGCGGCGGTGGCGTCGGGCATGGTGCCGATCGCGCACGGCAACGACGGCGGCGGGTCGATCCGCATCCCGGCCGCCGCATGCGGGCTGTTCGGGCTCAAGCCGTCGCGAGGGCGGGTGCCGAACACGCCGTTCCTCGAGGCGTTCTCGTACCCGGTCGGCTGCACGCACTCGCTCACTCGCACGGTGCGCGACAGCGCGGCGTTGTTGGACGCGGTGTCGAGTCCCGCGGGCGGTGACGCCGTGGCCGTGGCGCCGCCGGCCCGACCGTTCCTCGACGAGGTGGGGGCGGATCCGGGGCGGCTGCGCGTCGGGTTCACCTGCGTGACCGCACGCGGGGTGACCGCCGACGACGACCTGGTCGACGCAGTGGCGCGCACCGCCGGGTTGTGCGAGTCGCTCGGTCATTTGGTCGAGGAGGCTGCCTTCACGTACGACGCGGCGGCGGCGAACGGCGCGCTGGCCGCGGTGATGTCGGTGAACGTGGCGTTCGCCGTGGACGCGCGGCTAGGTGCGCTGGGACGCGCATTGCGCGACGACGACCTCGAGCCGTTCACGCGCGTGCTCTACGAGAGCGGTCGTGGGATGAGCGGAGCGAAGGTGATCGGCGCGCTCCAGCAGTTCGAGCGCACCGGCCGTGAGGTGGCGCCGTTCTTCGAGCAGTACGACGTGCTGCTCACGCCGACGATGGCGGTCCGGGTGCCCGAGCTCGGGTGGGCCGACACGAGCAGGCCGGAGACGATGGTGAACGCGTCGGCGTTCAGCGCGTTCACGGGGGTGTTCAACACCACGGGGCACCCGGCGATGAGCGTGCCCGCGGGCGTCGACGGCAACGGCCTGCCGATCGGCGTGCAGTTCGTCGCGCGCCTCGGCGAGGAAGCGACCCTGTTGCGGTTGGGATCTGCGCTCGAAGCCGCCGCGCCGTGGCCGACTGCGCCGGTCACACCCGTCGGTTAGCCGTGCCCAAGTAACTGTCACACCCCTGCGCGAGCCTCGGCGTCACCGTCGAGGTCGCCGCGGTCCGGCCCTCCCCCACTGGTCTGTGTCAGGGAGGTCGCCGTGCTCGCCGCGGTCCGCAGTGCCACGCTCATCGGCGTCGACGGACAACCCGTCACCGTCGAGGTCCACGTCTCGTCCGGTCTGCCCGCATACCAGGTCGTCGGTCTCCCCGACGCCGCGGTGCGCGAATCACGTGAGCGCGTCCGCGCTGCGGTGCTGTCCTCGGGCCTGCCGTGGCCGCAGAACCGCATCACGGTGAACCTCGCGCCCGGCGGTGTGCGGAAGACCGGCTCGGGATTGGAGCTCGCGGTCGCGCTCGGCGTGCTGGGCGCCAACGAAGCGCTCCCGGCTGGCGTGCTCGACGGCGTCGCGGTGCTCGGCGAGCTCGGCCTCGACGGCTCGGTGCGCCCGGTGCCCGGCACATTGGCGCTGGTCGACGCGCTGGCCCAGGCGGGCGTAGATGCGGTGATCGTGCCGCTGGCCAATGCGCCCGAGGCCGACCTCGTGGGCGACGTGCGGGTGCGGGCGGCGCGCACCCTCGGCGAGCTGCGGGCGTGTCTCAAGGGTGAGGAGCCGTGGCCCGACTGGGATCCGCCGGTGGCGCCACCCGACGACCCGGTCGCCCTGGGGATGCTCGACGACGAAGTGGTCGACCTCGCCGACGTGCGCGGCCTGCCGTTCGCACGCCAGGCGCTCGAAGTCGCCGCCGCCGGTGGGCACCACGTCCTGTTCTGCGGACCCCCGGGTACGGGCAAGACGATGCTGGCGCGACGGCTGGGCACGATCCTTCCTCCACTGTCGCACCCGGAGGCGTTGGAGGTCACGCGCATCCACTCGGCCGCCGGGGTGCCGTTCGGTGGCCACCTCGTGCGTCGGCGGCCGTTCCGCGCGCCCCACCACACCGCATCCACCGCAGCACTCGTCGGCGGCGGCAGCGGTCGGGCGCGCCCGGGCGAGATCACGCTTGCTCATCGCGGAATTCTGTTCTTGGACGAGCTCGGCGAGTTCGCGCCCACGGCACTCGACGCGTTGCGCCAGCCGCTCGAAGAGCGCGCGGTGCGGATCTCGCGTCAGGGCGTGTCGCTCACGTTTCCGGCCGCGTTCCAGCTCGTCGCATGCTCCAACCCGTGTCCCTGTGGTTCGCCCGGCAACGAGTGCCGATGCAGCGACGCGCAACGCGAGCGGTACCGGCGGCGTCTGAGCGCGCCGTTGCTCGACCGGTTCGACCTTCGAGTGCGCGTCGACGCACCGGAGTCGAACGACCAGCCGCTCGAGTCGTCGGCCGAGGTCGCGGCGCGGGTCGCGGTCGCGTTCGAACGACAACGGGCTCGCTACGCCGACTGGCCCTGGTCCCAGAACGCGCACGTGGCCGCGGGCGCGGTGCCGCGGCTGCTCCCGCTCGATCCCGACGCCGACGAGGTGTGGCGCGACCTCATCACCGACCGTCGGCTCACCGGGCGCGGCGCCACCAGGATCCGGCGCGTGGCGCGCACGCTCGCGGATCTCGACGACAGCGCGGGCATCGGTGTCGAGCACCTCGAGACCGCGTCGGGCCTGCGCGGAGACGTGCCGTGAACGCGGGCACGCGTCCAGAGGCCACCCCGGTCGACGCGGTGGAGGTCGCGGCGGCGACGTTGGCGTCGCTGCCCGACATGACCCATCGCCGGTTGCGGGCGCTGGTCGAGCGCGGCGGCGGGCCCGTCGGTGCGCTCGCCGCGCTGGAGCGCGGACTGGCGGCGGCGGTGTTGTGCGAGGGCGCGCCGGCGGTGGAGCTCCCGGCGCGCCAGTCGTTGGCGAGGGCGTGGCAGGCCGCGGCTCGGAGCGATCGCGTCGCGCGCGCACTCGTGGCTCGGGGCACGCGGGTCTACGTGGCCGGTCGTCCGGGGTACCCGCTCGACGAGGAGCTGCCGGAGCGGCCCGAGGTGCTCCTGGCCGAGGGTGAGGTTCCCGCTGCGCTCGACCGACCGCGGGTCGCCGTCGTCGGCACGCGCGCCGCGACCCCGAACGGGCTCGACGACGCGCGCGAGCTCGGCGCCACGTTGGCGCGTGCGGGCGTCACGGTGGTGAGCGGGTTGGCGATCGGCATCGACGGCGCCGTGCACGAGGGCGCGCTCGACGCGGGCGGCACGGTGATCGGCGTGGTCGCGACGGGTCTCGACGTCGTGTACCCGCGCCGGCATCGAGCGTTGTTCGACCGCGTGCGGGCGTCGGGTCTGATCATGAGCGAGCTCGGGTACGGCACGCAGCCGCGTCAGTACGCGTTCCCGGTGCGCAACCGGATCATCGCCGGCTTGGCGCAGGTCACGGTGGTGGTCGAGGCGACCTTGAAGGGCGGTGCCCGCATCACCGCCGAACACGCGATGGAGTACGGCCGCACCGTCATGGCGTATCCCGGGTCACGCCGCAACCGGGCGTCGGCGGGCACCAATCAGTTGCTCTACGACGGCGCCACCGTGGTGCTCGACCCCACCGACATCCTGGTGGAGCTCGGGTTCTCGGCCACCGGCCCCCGGCCCGACCAGCGGTCGCTGCCGTTGGGCGACCAGGCCGCGGTGCTCGAGGCGTGTCACGGCGAGCCGGCGACGCTCGACCAACTCGCCAGCCGGGCGCGGCTCACACCGTCACGCGTCGTTGCGGCGGTGCGGGCGCTCGAACGCGACGGTTGGATGGAGCGGTCGCGCGGTCTGTGCTGGCCGCAGTGACCGGGCCGGTGCTACTCCCCCGAGAACTGGGGGTTGCGCTTCTCCATGAACGCGCGCACGGCTTCCTTGGCGTCGTCGGAGCTGAGGTTCACCACCTGGGCGGCGGCTTCGGCCTCGACTGCTTCGGCAAACGTCACCGTGAACGCCTGGTCGAGGAGGTGCTTCGTCTGCGCCAGCGCGATGGGGGCCATCTGGAGGAGACGGGCCACCACGGTGTCGACCGCGGCGTCGAGTTCGTCGGCCGGCACGACGCGGTTCACGATGCCGAACCGCTCGGCCTCGGCCGCGTCGATCACCTCGGCGAGGAACGCGAGCTCCTTCGCCTTGTGCATCCCGATGAGGCGCGGGAGGAGCCACGAACCGCCGTAGTCGATGCTGAGACCGCGCTGCACGAAGATGGCACTGAACCGCGCGGCGTCGGACGCGATCACGAGGTCGCAACCGAGCGCGAGGTTGAGGCCGGCGCCGGCGGCCACACCGTTCACCTTCGCGATGGTGGGCTTGCCGATGTCGCGCAATGCGGCCGCGCTCCGACCCACGCCGCGCATGTGCTCGAGCCGACCACCGGTGCCGCGCGGCGTGTCCTGCGCGACCAGATCGGCGCCGGCGCAGAAGCCCTTGCCCGCGCCGGTGATCACGAGCACGCGGTCGTCGCGGTTCCTCGCGACGTCGTCGAACACGTCGCGCAGGCCGCCCCACATCGCGCCGGTGATCGAGTTGAGCTTGTCGGGACGGTTGAGCGTGAGCGTCACGACGCCGTCGTTGCGATCCACGAGGAGGTCGTCGGACATCGGCCGCTACCG
>DASXXX010000250.1:0-8401 GCA_036502765.1 Acidimicrobiia bacterium
CCGGAATCCGTTGGAGCGCGGCCGAGCATCGGGGTTGCCGTCACCCCGGGGCCGACCGCGTTGACGCGGATGCCGTGCGGCGCCCACTCGCACGCGGCGACGTGCACCACCATGCTGAGTGCGGCCTTCGACGCGCAGTACGCGCCCATCGACCGGTCGACGAGTCGCGCGCTCACGCTGGAGATGGCAACCATCGAACCCGCGGCACCGGCGTCGATCATCGTGCGCGCCAACGCCCGCATCGCGAGCAGCGGCCCGCGCGTGTTGACGGTCATGATGCGGTCCCACTCGTCGGGAGCCACGTCGAGGAGCATCGCCGAGTGACCGACGCCCGCGGTGACGGTGACCTCCGTGGGCACGCCCAGTCGTTCGAGCGTGCTCGCGGTCGCGGCGTCGACCGCAGCGGGATCGGTGACGTCGCACTCGATGTCGAAGTCGCCCGCGACGTCCCACACGAGCACGTCGGCACCGCGCTTGCGTTCGGCAGCGACCACCGCCGCGCCGATGCCCGACGCGCCGCCGACGACGACGTGGCTCGAGGGTCTGTCGGTCGGTACCGGTGAAGCGGTCATCGTTAGATGATGGACCGGGAGAGTGCGCGCATGGCCGGGATGTTACACATTCGGCCGTAACTGTAACCCTGGGGCAGTGGACGCCCTCCCCGGTGTGAGTACCCTCTCGCCGACATGAGCGGGAACCTCACCTTCGAACCCTTCCGCGTCGACGTCGACGATGCCACCCTCGACGACCTCCGCGACCGGTTGCGCCGCACGCGCTTCCCCGCCCAGCTGCCTGACGCCGGGTGGGACTACGGCACCGAGCGCGAGTACCTGCGCGAGCTCGCGACGTACTGGGCCGACGACTACGACTGGCCGGCGCGCCAGGCGCGCATGAACACGTTCGAACACTTCCGCACCGAGATCGACGGCACCGGTGTCCACTTCGTCCACGCGCCGTCGCCGGTCGCGGGCGCGCTCCCGCTGCTGCTCACCCATGGATGGCCGGGCTCCTTCGTGGAGTTCCTCGACGTCATCGAGCCATTGCGCGATCCCGCCGCGCACGGCGGCGACCCGGCCGACGCGTTCCACGTCGTCGTGGCGAGCCTGCCCGGGTACGGGTTCTCGGGCCCGACGGTCGAGCGCGGGTGGCACCCCGGTCGCATCGCGCGCGCGTGGGCGGAGCTCATGGCCGGTCTCGGCTACGACCGCTACGTCGCGCAGGGCGGCGACTGGGGGTACTTCGTGACGCGCGAAGTGGCCCTCGCCGATCCCGAGCACTGCGCGGGCATCCACCTCAACATGGCGCCGCCGATCCCGATGACCGAAGACATCACGTCCGAGGAACAGGGCTTCCTCGACGGGATGAGCGCCTACGACGCGGTCGACTCCGGCTACATGAAGGAGCAGTCGACCAAGCCGCAGACCATCGGGTATGCGCTCGACGACTCCCCTGCCGGGCTGGCGGCGTGGATCGTCGAGAAGTTCCGCACGTGGTCCGACTGCGACGGCGACGTCGAGCGCTCGTTCACCAAGGACCAGCTGCTCGACAACCTGATGATCTACTGGGTCACCGCGACCGCGCACTCGTCGGGGCGCCTCTACTACGAGGTGATGCAGGGATTCGCCAACGGTGGCATCGATCCCCTCGCGAAGCCGACGCAGCCGGTCGGGTACGCGCGCTACCCGAAGGAGATCATGCGCACGTCGGAACGGTGGTTCGGCATGCAGTACCCGCTGAGCCACTTCGCGGAGATGCCGCGCGGCGGACACTTCGCCGCCTTCGAGTGCCCCGACCTGTACGTGCCCGACGTGCGCGCGTGCTTCCGTCCGCTGCGAGAGGCCTGACCGTGCCCTACGACGTCGATCCCGATCTGATCACCTACGCGATGTCGATGAACGCACCGCCGCGCACGCTCGCGGCGCGCGACGACTGGCGCACGCTCCGCGAGCAGGCCGAAGCAGGTCTCTCGCTCCTCGACGCGTCGTTGCCCGAGCACGCCGAGGTCGCGCGCGTCGACCACCGCGTAGTCGCGCCGGACGGGACCGAGCTCCTCGTCCGGTGGTACGACCCGAGCCCGGACCGCGAGCGCGGACCGGCGGCGGTGTTCCTCCACGGGGGCGGGATGGTCCTCGGTTCGGTGGCGATGTACGACCGGCTGGTTGCGGGGTACGTCGCCCGATCCGGGGTGCCGTTCCTCTCCGTGGACTACCGCCTCGCGCCGGAGCACCCGCATCCCACGCCAGTCGAGGACTGCTTCGCCGGCCTGCGGTGGCTGGTCGAGCACGCCGACGAGCTCCGCGTCGATCCCGCACGTGTCGCGGTCATGGGCGACAGTGCGGGCGGGGGCCTGGCCGCCGGCGTCGCGCTGCTCGCGCGCGACCGGGACGTCGCGCTGGCGCGGCAGATCCTGGTGTATCCGATGCTCGACGACCGCACGACCGCACCCGATCCCGAACTGGCGCCGTACGCGGCATGGTCGTACGACGACAACTACACCGGGTGGCACGCGCTGCTCGGCGACGGGATCGGAGGACCCGACGTGCCGTACTCGGCCGCGCCGGCGCGGGCGCCGGACGTGTCGGGACTCCCACCGACGTTCATCGACACCGGCGAGCTCGACATCTTCCGCGACGAATGCGTCGAGTACGCACGGCGCATCGCCGCGACGGGCACGTCGGTCGAGCTCCACGTCCACCCCGGCTGCCCGCACGGGTTCGATCGCATGCCGATCCCCGTCGCCGAGCGCGCGATCGCCGATCGCGTCCGCGTGCTGCACCGCCTCTGACCGACGGCTCAACCGGGCAGCATCGCCTGCACGGTCTCGATGGGGTCGACGTCGGCCGTGGTCTTGTCGGCGCGGTACCGGCGGACGCGAGCGAAGCGCAGCGCGACGCCACCGGGATAGCGACGCGACACCTGCACACCGTCGAGCGCGATCTCGACGACCAGCTCAGGGCGCACGTGCACGGTGATGCCGTCGCGACCGATCTCGCGCGCCAGCAGCTCCTGGGTCTGCCACGTGAGCAGCGCGTCGGTGAGGCCCTTGAACGTCTTGCCCACCATCACGAAGGTGCCGTCGGGACCGCGGGCGCCGAGGTGCAGGTTCGACAGCCACCCCTCCCGGCGGCCGTGGCCCCACTCCGCCGCGAGCACCACGAGGTCGAGCGTCTTCACCGGCTTGACCTTGCGCCACGACCCGCCGCGCCGACCGGCGTCGTAGGTGGAGTCGACCGCCTTCACCATCACGCCCTCGTGCCCGGCGGTGATGGCGGCGTCGAGGAACGCGGCGGCCTCGTCGGCTGACGCAGTGACGATGCCGGGGATGCGCCGCTCCCCCACCACCGACTGCACGACGTCGAGTCGTTCCGTGAGCGGCCGATCGAGCAGGTCGTCGCCATCGACATGGAGCACGTCGAAGAAGTAGGCACCCAGGTTGCTGGCGGCCTCGCTCCCGAACGAGCTCATCGTGTCCTGGAACGCGTGCGGCCGGTCGTCCTCGTCGACGCCGAGCGCCTCGCCGTCGAGCACCACCGCGCGCACCGGCAACGCGCGGGCCCAGGCGACGACGCTCGGCAATCGAGCGGTGATCTCGTTGAGGTTGCGGGTGTAGATGCGCACGTCGTCGTCGTGACGGTGCACCTGGATGCGGGCACCGTCGAGCTTCCACTCGACCGATGCGAGCCCTACGTCGTCGAGCGCGGCCGCGACGTCGGGAGCGCTCCCCGCGAGCATCGGCTGCACGCCACGGCCGACCTCCAACCCGATGCCCTGCAGACCGGCTTCACCTTCGGCGAGCGCGACGACCGCGACGTGTCCGAGGTCGCCCGACAGCATCGCGGCGCGGCGCACCAACGCCGCGGGCACCGACGCGGCCTTGGCGATCGCGTCGGCCATCAGTCCCGCGAGCGCACCCTGACGCAGTTCGCCCACGAGCAGCCGCCGGAGGAAGTCGAGCTCGTCGGCCGTCGCCCGGTCGAAGATGGCGCGCAGGATGTCCTGACGGCCAGAGGTCGAGCCGCTGCCGGTCGTCTCCTGGATGCGGTCCAGCGCTCGATCGACGTCGGCGATGGAGAGCGACGGCTCGCGTGCCGGCGCGACCTCGAGGTTCAACACCGTCGCCCAACCGACACCGATGCGACCCTGACGGGCTTCACCGGTGAGGAACCCCACCGCGGGCACGACCTCCTCGGGCGCCAGTCGCCCCAGCAGCTCGGCCAACGCCGCGGTCTTGGTGGAGCGGGCGCGCGTCGCCGCGACCGCGGTCGACGTCGCGACGAGATCGGCGAGCAGCACGGCGCCAGTGTGCCCGATCCCAACAACCACTTGACGTGGCTGGTGTGCCGTAGCAGCACACGAACCACGCCAAAACGGATGGGGGTGGGTCAGTCCTCGGCGACGAGCTGTTCGAGCAGCGCGCGGGTGCGGGCGCGCGACGCGCGCCGGTCGTCGCCCACGGGGAAGATGGCCGCCCACACGTCGGTGGCGCCGGCGTCGACGAGGGCGCGCAGTTGTCCCGCGACCGCATCCTCGTCACCCATGATGCACGCGTCGGCCGATCGTTCGAGTCCGCCGATGCCGAGGATGCGCGCGTAGTTCGGCAGGGTGCCGTAGAACCCGTACTGGCGGGCGGCGGCTTCACGCGCTTCGTCGACGTCGTCGTGCACGGCGACCGGCAGGCCCGCGACGACGCGCGGCGCGGGCCGACCGACCGCTGCCGCGGCGGCGTTGACGCGCGGGACGATGTGTGACTCCAGCGCTTCCCGATTCGCCATCCACGTGACCGTGCCGTCGGCGACTTCGCCCGCGACCCGCAACATGCGGGGCGCGAGCGCACCCAACAACACGGGGACCGGGAACGGCGCGGCCGTCGGCCCCGCCACGTGCACCCGGAACTCGTCGCCGTCGACCTGGATCTCCTCGCCCCGGAGCGCGGCAGCGACGATGCGTGTGTACTCCTCGGTGTGGCGTCCGACGTGCTCGTACGAGAGGCCGTACATCCCCTCGATGGCCATGTCGTGCGACGGACCCATGCCGAGCACGAAGCCAGGCCGCGCCATCGCGGCCGCCGTCGACGCGGCGCGCGCCGCGGTCAGCAGCGGGTGGGCCGCGTAGGTGACCAGCACCGCGGTGCCGAGCTCGATCGACGACGTGGCCCGACCGGCGACCGCGATCGCGGTCAACGGATCGCCGAGCACCGCGCTCGGGAGCCACAGGCTGGTGAAGCCGGCCGCCTCGGCCTCCACTGCCTGTTCGACGATGCGGTCGATGGTGGGCGCACCCGCGCCGAGTCCGATCCTCATTCGTCGATCTTCGCAGGTGCGGCAGGGGCGGGTGATCGGTCCGCGATCCCGTCGAGGATGGCGGCGAGCTCCCCCGGCACCGCGACCGCGGGCGTGTGGCCCGACTCGAGGTCGACCACGTCGGTGGCCCCGCAGTTGTCGATCAATGCCGCCTGCAGCTCGCGCGCTTGGATCCGGTCGCGGAGGCAGCGCACGAAGGTGCGCGGCATCCCGGCGGGCACGCCGTCCCACGACACCACCTGCTCCATGTAGTTGAGCGAATCGAGCGGGGCCGCCGTCTTCGCGTCGACGGCGCGCACGCCCTCGATCGACGGATCGGGATCGAGCATGCAGCCGCGGTACTGCTCGCGGAAGCCTGCGAGCAGCTCGGCCAGGTGCGGCACCGCGTCCGGGCGCACCGTCTCGACGACCCGACCGCCAGCGGGTGCGCAGAGTCCGGCGACGAACACGAGGTGTGCGACGCGCGCACCGAGGCGCGCCGCCAGCGCCGGCAGCACGATCCCGCCCGCAGAATGGCCGACCAGCACGACAGGACCCTCGGTCGCGGCGCGCACGTCGGCCGCGAGGCTGGTGGCCGCGTCGGCGAGGCGCACGTCGGCGATGTCGGCCCGTCGGTCGGCGCGCCCGGGCAGGTCGACGGCGAGCGATCCGTGACCGAGGTGCTCCTGCACGTCGCCCCACACCCGAGCGGTGTGGCCGGATCCGTGCACGAGCACGATCGTCGGTTTCGCCCTGGTTTCGGCATCGCCGTCGACCGCACGCACGGCGTGACTCTGGCACGCCGGCTCCGGCGGGCCGAATTCTGCGGGCGTGGCTACGGTCGCGACGTGGACCGAGCACAGCCCAACCAGCGCGGCATCCTCCTCGGGCTCGCCGCCGCGATCACGTTCGGCGTGAGCGCCCCGCTGGCCAAGCTCCTCCTCGATCACGTCGAACCGGTGATGCTGGCTGGGCTGCTCTACGTGGGCGCGTTCGGCGCGCTCGCACTCCTCGGTCGGCGCGACCGCTCGGAGGCTCGGCTCCGTCGCGCCGACGCGCCCCGTGTCGCCCTCCTGATCGTCGCCGGCGGCGTGCTCGCGCCCGTGCTCCTGCTCATCGGGCTCGAACGGGTCAGCGGCACGTCCGGATCCCTGCTCCTCAACCTCGAAGGGCCCTTCACCATCGCGATCGGCATCGCGCTGTTCCACGAGCACCTCTCACGGAGGGCGCTGCTGGGCGCAACGCTCATCTTCGGCGGCGCGATCGCACTGGGGATCGGAACCGGCGCCACACGCGCCGACTGGGTCGGCATCGCGCTCGTCGCCGGCGCGTGCGCGTGCTGGGCGCTCGACAACAACGTGACGCAATCGCTGACCCTCCGGGACCCGCGCAGCATCGTGCTCCTCAAGAGCGGTGTCGCCGGCGCGTGCAACGTCGCCTTGGCGCTGACGATCGGTGAGCAGTTCCCTGCGCTCGCATACCTCGCCGCCGCCTTGGCACTCGGCGCGGTGAGCTACGGGATCAGCATCCTCCTCGACGCGCACGCGCTGCGCGTTCTGGGGGCGGCACGCGAGGCCGCGGTGTTCGCGGTGGCTCCGTTCGTCGGAGCGCTGGTCGCGCCCTTGGTGCTGCCCGAATCGATCGGCATCGGCGAGCTGGTCGCCGGCGCACTGATGGCGACCGGCATCGCCTTCCTGCTCCGCGAGCGCCACGATCACCTGCACCGGCACGAGCTTGTCGTCCACGATCATCGCCACGTGCACGACGACCACCATGACCACGCGCATCCGGACGGCGCACCCATCGGGCCGCACTCGCACGTGCACCGTCACGAGGTCTTCGCGCACTCGCATCCCCATGTGAGCGACGCCCACCATCGACATTCCCACTGAGGACGCCGCGGGTCGCGGCCCCGTACAGTGCGGTCGCACAGGGGAGGTCTCGTCATGACCGGTGTCGCGGTGGTGGGTCGGCGCTTCGGTGCACGCGTACAGGTCCCGGCCTTGCGCACCGCCGGATTCGACGTGGTCGCGCTCGTGGGCCGCGACGTCGAACCGACCGCGTACAAGGCCAACAAGCTCGGCATCCCGCACGCGTGCGGCTCGCTCGCCGAGGCGCTCGCGCTTCGCGAGGTCGATGCGGTCGCGATCGCGACGCCACCGCACACCCACTTCGCCCTCGCGCTCGAGGCGGTGACTGCGGGACGTCACGTGCTGTGCGAGAAGCCGTTCACCACCGACGCCGCACAGGCGCGGCAGTTGGTCGACGCAGCCGAGCAGGCCGGCGTGGTGGCCACCCTCGGTCACGAGTTCCGTTGGAATCCGGCGCGCGCCGCGGTCGGCGCCGCGATCACGGCGGGTGCAATCGGCGAGCCGCGCCTCGCGACGATCGTCGAGTACTCGCCGTTCCTGCTCCAGACCGACGACTCGCTCGCGATGCCCAGCTGGTTCGAGGAACCCGGGATCGGCGGTTGGCTCGGCGCCAACGGCTCGCACACGCTCGACCAGCTCCGCGTGTGGCTGGGGCCGTTCCGGTCGGTGAGCGCGTCGATGCTCGTCAGCGCGGACGCGCCCGACCGCGCGGTCGAGGACTCGTATTCGGCCCGATTCGAGATGGGCGACGCCGTCGAGGTGGTGCTGCAGAACGTCGGTGCGGCGTGGACCGCACGCGGGTTCGTCGCGGTCACGGGGACGCGGGGCACGGTCGGGATCGACGACGGGCAGGCCTGGATCGCCGACACCGACGGCACCCGGCACCTCCCCGTCCCCGACGGCACGGCGACCGTTGGTGGCGGGCGCGTGGATGACGACCTCGACGCCCTCGGCAGCTACGAGATCCGCCACTACGAGCAACTCGCGACCGCGTTCCTCGCCGCCGTCGAGAGTCGATCGGTCGCGTCGCCGGTCGCACTGCCGACGTTCGCCGACGGCCTCGGCGTCATGCAGGCCATGGACGCCATGCGCGCCTCGGCAGCCGGCGGCGGCACACTGACTAGCGTCGAGGAATGACCGACGACCGGCGGGACGTGATCTTCACCGGCATCGGCGGTCAGGGCGTGCAGCTCTGCTCGAAGGTGCTCGCCAACGCGGCCGTCGCCGCTGGGCACCACGTGATGTTGAGCT
>DASXXX010000251.1:0-2082 GCA_036502765.1 Acidimicrobiia bacterium
GGAGAGCTTCGTGCCGGTCTTGATCTTGACGGCGGACGGTACGTCGCACGCGATGGAACTCGCGCTCGCCGCGGGAGCCAAAGACTTCCTCGCCAAGCCGATCAATCGGACCGAGGTCCTCCTCCGAGTCGAGAACCTGCTCGAGACTCGCTCGCGGTACAAGCGCGTGCAGCATCACCGGGCCCAGCTCGAAGCGACCCTCGACCGCAAGCTGGCCGACGAGCGAACCGACCGCGAGCAAGCGCGGGTCCGTCGCGCGGAGGTCGAGCGGGCCTTCACGCGCGACGTGATGCGCATGGTGTTCCAACCTGTCGTCGACATCAACCGAGATGAAGTCGTCGGAGTCGAGGCGCTCGCCCGTTTCGACACCAACCCGATGCATCCGCCGAACCACTGGTTCGAGCAGGCGGCGCAAGTTGGGATGGGTGTCCAACTCGAGTTGTTGGCGGTGCAACGCGCGCTGGCGCACGTCGACCTCCTCGCGCCCGATCAGTTCATGTCCGTGAACGTCTCACCGCTGACGGCAACCACCGATGAGCTCCGTAGCTGCCTCGCTGCCGCGCCGGGCCGTCGCGTGATCTTGGAGCTCACCGAGCATGTGATGGTGACCGACTACGAGGCACTGTGGCCGGCATTCGACGAGTTGCGAGCCCAAGGCGTCCGTATCGCCGTGGACGACGCCGGAGCCGGCTACTCCGGCCTGCAGCACATCCTTCGCTTGCAACCCGATGTGGTCAAACTCGATCACGACTTGACGAGCAACATCGAATCCGATCCCGCTCGCCGCGCTCTTGCTTCGGCGATGGCGACCTTCGCGCAAGACATTGGCGCGGCGCTCGTTGCGGAAGGGATAGAAACCTCCGACGCGCTGGACACGTTGCGGAGTCTTGGTGTGCCGTGGGGTCAGGGATATCACCTCGCGGAGCCGGGACCGTTGCCGGTCGCCCGGAACCGTTCGACGGTGGTGTCGTGAGGGACTCGTCGACCCGGACCCGCGTCGTCCGTCACCTTGCCTTGATCGTGTTCCTGGTGCTGGCCGCGGTCACCGTCGCGGGTTTCCTCGTCACGCGGCACGCAGCCAACGACGAGGAACGTCGGCTCCTTCACGAGCGTGGCGGCGAAGTCGCAGCGCTGTTGAGCGGCAGCACCAACAACGTGCCTGCGACGCTGACGCTCCTGGGTGATGCATACCAGGCACTGGGCGCGGCCGGACCCGGCTTCACCGCGGCCGCGCGGTCTGCGCTCCAGAGCGGCCTCGAAGGTGTCGCGGTTGCGCGATCCGACGGCTCGCAGATGGTCGTGCTCGCGTCCGAGGGAGGCACCGCACCCGTCGGCGCGGTGCTCAGCGGTGCGCACGGGCGGGTCGCCCGCCGCGCGGATGACCGCAAGCAACTGGTCTCGACTCTGATCTTCGACTCGGCATCGCGCCGGCCGACCCTCGTGTTGGCTCTGGGACGCGCTGACGGGCTCGTCGTCTACGAACAGACGACCCTCGATCCCAGCCGACCGCTTCCCTCGTCTGCCGACTCGCCGTTTCGGGAGCTGAACGTCGCGCTCTACCAATCCGCGAAGGTGCAGCCGGACAAGCTCGTCGTCACCACCACGTCGGACTTGCCGCTCACCGGCGCGCTGGACCGACGAACGATCCGCGTCGGTGCCGACCGCTGGCTGCTGGTCACCTCGGCGAGAAAGCCGCTGGCAGGTGGCCTCGCGCGGTCGGTGCCGTGGATCATCTTGGTCGGGGGGTTGCTCGGAGCGTTCGTCATCGCGGCGATCATTCGGCTGCTGCAACGTAGGCGCGACTATGCGCTGGCGCAGGTCGACGAGCGCACGTCGGAACTTCTCGACACCATGGACGAGCTCGAAGCTGCCCGTTCTGCCGCCGACGCCGCCAACGATTCCAAGACCGTGTTCCTGTCACGTATGAGCCACGAGCTGCGGACACCGCTCAATGCAGTCTTGGGCTTCGCGCAGCTGCTCGAGCTCGACGACCTCGACACCGAACAACGAGAAGCGGTCGGGCACATCCTGAAGGGCGGCAACCATCTCCTCGGGCTGATCAACGAGGTACTCGACATTTCA
>DASXXX010000252.1:0-12328 GCA_036502765.1 Acidimicrobiia bacterium
CGAAGGCTCGATCGACGTGGTCGAGATTCAGGTGGCGGAAGCGGCCGAGAACTGACGCTCGCGGTCGCGCTCGTGCTCACGAGCGGGGGCGGGCACGTCGCTGCGGCGCATCCGCACGACCACCTCGAGCCCACCCGCGGCAGACGGTTCGAGCGCGATCTCGCCGCCGTCACCGACCACGAGCTCACGCACGATCGAGAGGCCGAGGCCGAAGTGACCGTTCGGACGACCGTCCTTGCGCGCGCCGCCCGACTGCCAGAACCGGTCGAACGCGCGGGCGCGCTCGTCGGCGGTCATGCCCGGACCCTCGTCGCTCACGCGGAGCACGACCCAGTCGCCCTCCTCGCGCGCGGCGACCCGCACCGCGCTGCCTTCGGGCGCGACGTCGAGCGCGTTGTTCAGGAGGTTGTCGACGACCTGCTCGAGCCGACCGAGTGTCGCGCGCGCAGTGGGTGAGCCCTGGACGTCGGCCGCGATGCGCACGTGCTTCTCGGCCGCGAACGCATCCCACGCGTCGCAGCGGCCGTCGATCACGTCGTCGACCGAGATGGGCACCGGCGCCGAAGCAGCCTGCTCGGCGCGGGCGAGCACCAGCAGGCCGTCGACCAGACGCGAGAGTCGCGCCACCTCGTCGAGCGCACCTTCGAGGTCTTCGGCCGCGGCGCCGTGCACGTCGGCCTCCAGGTTCTCGAGGCGCAGGCGCATGGCCGCGAGCGGCGTGCGCAATTGGTGGGACGCGTCGGCGATGAACGCGCGCTGCGCACCGACGAGCAGTTCGAGCCGACCGGCGGTGGAGTTGAACGACTCGGCCAGCACCGTGAGCTCGGCCGGGCCCTTCGGCACCTCCGCGCGCGCCGCGAGGTCACCGGCACCGAGCGCGCCGGCCGCGTCCTCGAGGTCGTGCAAGGGCTTGGTGACCGAACGCGCGAGCAATTGGCTGGACAGGAACACGATGCCGAGCACGACGCCGCCGGTCGCGGCGAGCAGCAACCAGATGTGACGGATCTGATCGTCGATCACCGACGCCGGGAACGTGATGCGGACCGCGCCCTGGATGCCGTCGACCGAACCGATCGGCAACGCGACGTAGAGGAGATCGCGCCCGAGCGTCTGCGACGAGCGGGTGCCGCTCACCTCGGCACCGTGCAGCGCATGCTGCATCTCCGGGCGGGTCGAGAAGTCGCGTCCGATCGGGCTGGTGGTGTCGGAGTCGGCGACGCTGTGGCCGTCGGCGGCGACGATGACGACGCGGCCGCCAGCAGTGTCGCGGTAGCGCACCGCGAGCGCCTGCAGATCACGCTGCTGGGCGGACGACGGCACCGAGTCGAGTGGCTCCTGCGAGCGGATGGCCAGCGAGAACGCGTCGTGCTGCAGGTCGCTGGTCAGGCGACGTTCGACCGAGTTCGCGTACGACACGCCGAGCGGGATCTCGAGCACCAACAGGACGAAGACGGTGATCGAGAGGTAGCTGACCAGCAGGCGGCGCCTCACGGTGTACGTCTCATGGTGTGCGCCTCACGGTGTGCGCGGCGAGTCACTCGGCCCGGGCGCGCAACCGGAAGCCGACGCCGCGCACGGTCTCGATCCAACCGGGATCGCCGAGCTTCTTGCGCAGTGACGCGACGTGCACGTCGAGCGTCTTCGTCGGGCCGTACCAGTGCGGGTCCCACACGTTCTCGAGCAGCTCCTGGCGCGGTCGCACCGCGCCAGCATCGTCGGCGAGGAACGCGAGCAGGTCGAACTCCTTGGGCGTCAGCGCGACCGGGTCGCCCTCGACGGTGACACGACGCGTCCGACGGTCGACGGTGAGGCCGCCGACCTCCACGACCGAAGCCGCGTGTTCCGCGCCGTGTCCGTTGCCGTTGCCGTTCCCATTGCCGGTGCCGGTGCCGGATGCCGTGTCGTCGTGCGTCGGGGGCGTGCGGCGACGCACGACCGCGCGGATGCGCGCGACGAGCTCGCGCAGTCCGAACGGCTTCACGATGTAGTCATCGGCACCGAGCTCCAGGCCGACGACGCGGTCGACCTCCTCGGAGCGCGCCGTCACCACGATGATCGGCACGTCAGAGCGGGCGCGCAGCTCTCGGCACACGTCGAAGCCGTCGCGGTCGGGCAAGCCGAGGTCGAGCAGGACGACGTCGAAGGACGCGGCCGCACTGCGGTCGAGCGCGTCGGCGCCGGTCTCGACGCGGTCCACCGCCAGGCCCTCTCGTTCGAGACCCTTGGCGAGTGGCGTGGCGATGGCGTCGTCGTCCTCGACGATCAGGACTCGCATGTGTCGACAGCTCCTGTGAGACGGGGTGCGGGCGGCGCCCTGCGAGGAGTTTCGACACGCATGTCCGATCCCTTGACGAGATATCGGTCGTGTGTCACATCCCCTTCACTTGCAGGCACGACGAGCCGATAGGGCGGCGGAGGGCACTCGGTCCGGGAGCACGTAGGTCAGGAAGCACCGGAGTCCGGGCGCTCCCGAGGGAGGCTGGCGATGCGACGACGCAGACTGGTGGCGACGGCTGGGGCGTTGAGCGTGACCGCGTTCGCGGCCACGGTCGCGATCGGTGCCAATTTCGGCCTGGTGGGTCAGGCGGAGCCCAACTCCCCCGTCGGCCGACTCGACACCCAGCACAAGGTCGCGGCGGTCTCGGCGAGCAGCCACAGCCCGGCGGTCGCGGTGACGTCCTCGGGCCTGGGTCCCGACGCCGACGACTGACCCGGTTCGCAGGCGATCACGCGCCCACCAGCACGCGCCCACCGGCACGCGCCCACCGGCACGCGCCGGCACCCATCAGCCGGAGAGCGTCTCCAACAGGGCCGCCAACTCGGGCGCGAGAGGCTCGTCCACCGCGATCCGGTCTCCGGTGACCGGGTGCGCGAACGCGAGCCCGCCGGCGTGGAGGAACGGTCGGTCGAGCGTGAGCCCCGGGCGCTTCCCGCCGTACGCGGCGTCGCCCACGACCGGGTGCCCGATGGCCAGGAGGTGCACGCGGATCTGGTGGGTGCGACCGGTCTCGAGCCGGCACTCGAGCCGCGCGACATCGGGCTCCCGGTAGGTGCCGACGACCTCGTACGCCGTGCGCGCCGCGCGCCCGCCCTCGCGCACCGACATGCGCGTGGGCCGACGGACCGAGCGACCGATGGGCGCGTCGATCACGCCGCGTGGTGAGTCGGGCACGCCCCACACCAACGCGTCGTAGCGACGCTCGACGTCGTGCGCCGAGAGCAGGTCGACCAGCCCGTCGTAGGCGGCGGCCGAACGCGCCACCACCAACAGCCCGCTGGTGTCGCGGTCGAGGCGGTGCACGATGCCCGGCCGCGTGGGCTCGCCCACGTCGGCGATCTCGGGGTAGCGGGCCAGGAGCCCGTTGACCAACGTGCCGTCGGGATGCCCGGCGCCGGCGTGCACCACCAGACCGGCGGGCTTCGCGACGATCAGCAGGTCGTCGTCCTCGTGGCGCACCACGACGTCGATCGACGCGTCGGCCACCGGCAGGCCCGCCGGCTCCGGCTCCGCGAGCACCTCGACGACGCTGCCGGCTTCGAGCTTGCGGCTCTTGGGCACCCGCTCGCCGTCGACCAGGACCGAGCCGGCCTGCACGAGGTCCTGCACCTCGCGGCGGGTCCATCCGGTGAGGAGCGCGACGGCGCGGTCGAGCCGCTCCCCCGCCAGCGCATCCGGAACCACCAGCTGCTCAGCCATCGGCGCGCGCGCCCGGGTCGGCGCGCTCCTCTCGGCGTTCGCGCATGTCGGCGCGGATCGCCCAGATCACGATCAGGATCGCGCCGATGGTGATGGCGGAATCGGCCACGTTGAACGTGGGGAACTCGCCGACGTGCACGAAGTCGACCACCGCGCCCCGGAGGAAGCCCGGCGTGCGGAACAGCCGGTCCATCAGGTTGCCGAGTGCGCCCCCGAGCACCAGCGACAACCCGACGATCATGAGCGTGTCGCGGGTTCGGCGCACCGTGCGCACGAGGATCACGGCCACCACGATGGCGACGACGGCGAGCAACGGTGTGAACGCCTGGAACAGGCTGAACGCGCTGCCCGTGTTGCGCACCAGCACGAAGCCCACGTCGCTGCCGATCAGGCGGACGGGATCGTTCGGCAGCTGCTCGACCGCCCACCACTTGCTGAGTTGGTCGAGGGCGACGACACCCAGGACGATCGCGGTGGCGAGGAGCGGCCGACCGGTGCGCGCCGGAGCGGGCGGGGTGCCGACACCTGCGCCGGCACTGGCGTCGGCGCGGCCCGTGTCGTTGCCGGTGTCGCTAACGGCGTCGCTCGGCACGAGCCTTGCAGTCGACGCAGGTCTCGGCGTAGGGCAGCGCCTCGAGGCGCTCGAGCGTGATGCGACGGCCGGCGGGGAGGCAGATGCCATAGGTGCCGTTGGCGATGCGCTCGAGCGCGCGGTCGATCTCGTCGACGATCTGCTGCGCCGACGCCGACAGCAACAGGTCGCGTTCGCGTTCGATGTTGATGGTGTCGCCCTCGCCCGACTCCTCGTCGAACTGGGTGTCGCCACCCTCACGCTCGGCCGCCAGCTGGTCGGCCTCGGCCTGGAGGTCGGCGGCCGACTGCACGTGGCGGGTGCGCTCTTCACGCAGGCTGGCCTCCAGCCGCTCGAGCGTCTTGGGTGACAAACCGGGCTTCTCGGGCTTGACCTCGAAGCCCGACAGCGGGCAGATGACCGTGGTGGGCTTGCGCGGCGCCTTCTTGACCGGCTCGGCCTTCGCCGCCGGAGCCTTCTTGACCGGTGCGGCCTTCTTCGCAGGCGCGGCCTTCGCCTCCGGCGCCGCCTTCTTGGCGGGCGCGGCCTTCGCCGCCGGAGCCTTCTTGACCGGTGCGGCCTTCTTCGCAGGCGCGGCCTTCGCCGCCGGAGCCTTCTTGGCCGGTGCGGCCTTCTTGGCGGGGGCGGTCTTCACGGGGGCTGCTTTCTTCGCCGCGACCTTCTTGGGCGGGGCTGTCTTCGCGGGGGCCTTCTTCACGGGGACGGCCTTCTTCGCCGCGACCTTGGCCGAGCCGACCTTGGCCGAGCTGACCTTGGCCGAGCTGACCTTGGCCGGGGCGACCTTGGCAGCCGCGGGCTTGGTCGCCGACTTGCGAGCAGGCGGTTTGGGTGCTGCGGCCATGACTTCCCCCGGGGAGCGAGCGCCGGATTGTAGTGGTCGGTCGGGTGTCGACCGCGCACCACGGGGCGCCCGCCCCGCACGCCAATCAGGGGAAGGGCCGCGAGCCATCGCCGGTACGATCCCGGGGTGACCTTCGACCCCGTCGCACCTTCCCTCGACCTCGTCGCGCTCGAACACGCCGCGCTCGACCGCTGGGACGTCGACGACGTCTTCGCCGAGAGCCTCCGGCGTCGGGCCGGTGCGCCGGAGTGGGTGTTCTACGAAGGGCCCCCGACGGCCAACGGCCGGCCCGGGATCCACCACGTCTGGGCCCGGCTCTTCAAGGACCTCTACCCACGGTTCCAGACCATGCGCGGCCGTCACGTGGCGCGCAAGGGCGGCTGGGACTGCCACGGTCTCCCGGTGGAGGTGCAGGTCGAGCAGGAGCTCGGCATCCACAACAAGCACGAGATCGAGGCGTTCGGGATCGGCGAGTTCAACCGGCTGTGCCGCGAGTCGGTCCACCGCTACGTGGCCGACTTCGAGTCGCTGACCAAGCGCATCGGCATGTGGCTCGACACCGACGACGCCTACTGGACGCTCGACAATTCGTACATCGAGACGGTCTGGTGGCTGTTCCGCCAGATGTGGGACAACGGCGACATCTACGAGGGCCACAAGGTGGTTCCGTACTGCGGGCGGTGCGGCACCGCGTTGTCGAGCCACGAGCTCGGCCAGCCCGGCGCGTACCAGGACGTCACCGAGCCGTCGGTCTACGTGCGCTTCCCCGTGGTCGACCGCGACTTCGACCTGTTGGTGTGGACCACCACGCCGTGGACGCTGGTGTCGAACGTCGGCGCCGCCATCGGTCCCGAGGTCGAGTACGTCCGGGTGCAGGGAGACGAAGGCCGACGCGACCTGGTGATGGGTGCGGCGCGCGTCGTCGACGTGTTGGGTGAGGACGCCGAGGTGCTCGGGCCGGTCGCGGTCGACGAGCTCGTGGGCCTCCACTACGAGCGGCCCTTCGACCTCCTCGAGCTGCCCGACGACGGCTCGGGCGCGCGCATCGTCGCGGCCGACTTCGTGACCGTCGACGACGGCTCCGGCATCGTGCACCTCGCGCCCGCGTTCGGCGAGATCGACCGCGAGGTCGCCGACGCCGAGGGCCTGCCGATGCTCAACCCGGTCGGGCCCGCGGCGTCGTTCGTCGACACGCCGCTCGGCAGCACGCCGTGGGCGGGCACGTTCGTGAAGGACGCCGATCCCGCGATCATCGACGCGCTCGCGGCGGCCGGGAAGCTCGAGACGGTCGTCGACTACACGCACTCGTATCCACACTGCTGGCGCTGCAACACCCCGCTCGTCTACTGGGCCAAGCCCACGTGGTTCGCCCGCACCTCCGCGCACAAGGACGAGATGCTGCGCGAGAACGAGACCATCGGCTGGCACCCCGCGCACATCAAGCACGGGCGCTTCGGCGACTGGCTCGAGAACAACGTCGACTGGGCGTTGTCGCGCGACCGCTTCTGGGGCACACCCCTGCCGGTGTGGCGCTGCGACGACTGCGGCACCGACACCTGCATCGGCTCGGTGGCCGAGCTCGCCGAGCGGTCGGGGCGCGACCTCGCCGACCTCGACCTGCACCGGCCCGCGGTGGACGACGTCACCATCGACTGCCCCAAGTGCGAGCGGCCTGGGGCGCGTCGCGTCGATCCCGTGCTCGACGCGTGGTTCGACTCCGGCGCGATGCCGGCGGCGCAGTTCCACCATCCGTTCGCCACCAACTCTCAGGGAGGCGCCAACCAGTTCGAGTCGCGCTTCCCCGCCGACTTCATCTGCGAAGCCATCGACCAGACGCGAGGGTGGTTCTACTCGTTGCTCGCGGTGAACACGCTGGTGTTCGGACGCACGCCGTACCGCAACGTGGTGTGCCTGGCGTTGGTCGTCGACAAGGACGGCCAGAAGATGTCGAAATCGAAGGGCAACGTCATCGATCCGTGGACGGTGCTCGACACGCGCGGTGCCGACGCACTGCGGTGGAACTTCTTCTCCGCCGGCTCACCGTGGACCCCGCGGCGCGTGTCGGTGGAGGCGATCGACGAGTCGGCACGGTTCCTCGTGACGCTCTGGAACACGTACTCGTTCTTCGTCACCTACGCGAACCTCGACGGCTGGACGCCCGGCACCGAGACGGACGCGTCTACACATGTCCTCGATCGGTGGGTGCGGTCACGCCTGCACCACACCGTGGCGGCGGTGACCGAGTCGCTCGAGGGCTTCGACGCGCTGCGCGGCGCGCAGGCCCTCGATGCATTCGTCGACGACCTCTCGAACTGGTACGTCCGTCGTTCACGCGCGCGCTTCTGGAACGCGAACGATCCGCTCGCGCATGCCACCCTCCACGAGTGCCTCTCGACGCTCGCTCGACTGCTGGCGCCGTTCACGCCGTTCGTCGCCGACGAGCTGCACCGCAACCTCTCCGGCTCCGTGCCTGAACGGCAAGGGGGCGGCGATGAGTCCGTGCACCTGGCCGATTGGCCCACCGTCGACACGGGCGTGCTCGACGACGCGCTCGAAGCCGAGATGGAGCGGGCCCGGGCGGTTGTGTCACTCGGCCTGTCGGCCCGGAACGAGGCCAAGCTCAAGGTGCGTCAACCGTTGCGGCGCGCGCTGGTGTTGCAGCCCGGAGGTGAAGGGTTCTCCGACGCGGTGGCCGACGAGGTGGCCGACGCGCTCAACGTGAAGCAGCTCGAGGCGGTGACCGATCTCGAGGGTCTGCTCGAGTACTCGGTGCTCCCCAACTTCAAGGCGTTGGCGCCGCGCGTGCGCGGCCAGATGCCGCTGGTGAAGGACGCGCTCGGAGCCGCCGACGGCGGAGTGGTCAAGCGGGCGCTCGACGCCGACGGCACCTACGAGCTCGTGCTCGACGATGGCACGGTCGTCACGCTCGGGCCCGACGACGTCGAGGTGCGGGCGCAGTCGCACGCCGAGCTCGCGCTCGCGCAGGAAGGCGGCTACGCCGTCGCCATCGACACGACCGTCGACGACGAGCTCCGCGCCGAGGGCATCGCGCGCGACCTCATCCGGTTGCTCAACGATCAGCGCAAGGCCGCCGGCCTGGACATCGCCGACCGGGTCGAGGTGCAGGTGTGTGCATCGGGCCGCGTCGAAGCCGCGCTGCACGCACACCGCGACTGGATCGCGCGCGAGGTGCTCGCGGTCGCGTTCGCGGTGCTGCCGATTGGCGACGCGCCCTCAGGGGCGACGCACGTCGATCTCGACGGCGACGACGTCGTGATCGTGCTGGCGAAGGTCGACCGCTGAGGAACTAGCGGCGACGGCGGAAGCGCCGGCGGTCCTGCTCGGTGCTGCTGTCGAAGAACGCTGCCTGCTCGTCGTCACGCGGACCGAGGGGTGCGTCGTCGCGCACCGCTTCGCGCAACGACGCGAAGAACGCGTCGTCGTCGAGCGAGTCGGTGTCGATGGCGTTGGCCTCCATCGGCACGTCGGACGCGAACGCCTCGGCGGGCGTGGGTGCCGCGGCCGCGGGCGTGTTCTCGCGCTCCCAAGGTGCCGGCGCGTCCCACGCGGTGGTGGACGACGCCCATTCGGAGTCGGACGACGCCGACAGCCACGAGTCGCCCGCGGGGGCGGCGGTCGGTGCAGGTGCGGCGTCCGCCACCGGGGCGGGCGGCCACTCGGCGGGCTCGGGCCGAGGCGGCGCCGCGACCGGCGACCGGGTCGCCGACGCCTCGGACGCGAACGGGCTCGGCGAGGCACTGCCATCCCCACCGCCGGCGAGACCGCCGATGGCGTGCGTGGCCGAACCGGAGTCCCAGGCGTCGTCGCCGCCGGGTGCCGCGGCCTCGGGCTCCGGCTCGGAGGTGAGGTCCACGTCGGCAGCCGGCGCGGGGGCAGGACCGGGTTCGGACGGCGCGATGGCCGCGACCGGTGCGGTGGGCGCGGGCTCGCGCTCCACGGGGATCTCGACGTCGTGCAGCTCGGGGCGTTCCGACGGCGGCTCGACGTCGCCGCCGAGCTTCGCGAGGTCGCCCTCGATCGCGGAGCGGATGCGGTCGCGGTAGCCGGCCACGTACTGCTCGAGCGCGTCGGCGTCGGACCGCAGCTGCTCGCGTCGGGCCGAGAGGTCGAGCAGCTCGGCCTCGAGGCGACGACGCTCACCTTCGGCGATGCGGCGCGCAGTGGCCTCGGCGTCGCTGACCAAGGTCTGCGCCTTCGCCTCCGACTCCTCGAGCATCTGCTTGGCGCGCGCCTGCGCCTCGTTCACCGCGTCGTCGGCGGCGCGCTGCGCGAGCAACAGCGTGCGCTGCAGCATCTCGGCATCGTCGCGACTCGACGGCAGCGGCACCTCGGCCGGCGCGGCCGCGATGGTGGCGGCGACCGGTGCAGGAGCCGGGGCAGGGCGGCGCTGCGATTCCTGCACCTCCTGCGTGAGGCTCTCGATGGTGACCGCGGCGCGCTCGAGCAGGTCGTCGACCTCGTCGCGGTCGTACCCGCGCCACGAGTCCTTGATCTCACTGCTCCGAAGTTCCTGGGGCGTCACATCCATGGGGGGCCATGGTAGCGAGGACCCACCCGCAACCGCTGAACCCTCAGGAGGCGCGGAGGACTGACTGGAGGAAGAACAGGACGAAGAAGACCACCATGAACGACACGTCGAACATGCCGACGGGCGGGATGACCCGCCGCACGGGCCGCAGCACCGGCTCGGTGAGCTCGAAGAGCAGCGTGTTGACCGAGGCGAGGAAGGTGCCGCCCCGCACCGGGAACCACGACAACACCGCACGTGCGGCGAGGATCACCAGGTAGACGAGGACGATGTCGGCGAGGATGCTGGCCACGGGATCAGGAGGGCGCGATCAGGGCTGGAACAGACCCCGCGCCTGCAGCCGCTCCTTCTCCTCTTGGGAGACCTCGACGTTGCTCGGCGTGAGCAGGAAGACCTGGTTGGCGACGCGCTGCATGTTGCCCGCGACCGCGTAGGCGAGGCCGCTCGAGAAGTCGATCAGGCGCCGCTGCAGCTCGCGCGGCAGGCCCTGCAGGTTGAGGATGACGGGCTGGTTGGCCTTGAGTCGGTCGCCCACCTCCTGGGCGTCGTTGAAGCCCTGGGGCTCCACGACGTGGACCCGTGCCGCAGTGGTGGGACCGATGGTGCGCACCACGCTCGGGCGCGGCGCCGACATGCCCAAGGGCTCCTGACGCGGTGCGGCCACTCGGGCCGCCGCGGGCGCGGGCGCCGCCACCGGCTCGGCGGGGGCGCCGTAGTCGGCCCCGTAGTCGGTGGCGTAGTCGGTCTCGGTGGGACGCGTGCGCACGGTCCCGCTGTCACGCGAGGGGCGGCCGTCGGGGGCCTCGGTGCCCGACTCACGACGCGGGCGCGCGGCCTGCGGCTCCTCGGCAGCGTCGCCGTAGTCGCCGTAGGTCTCGTATTCGCCGCCGTAGTCGAGCTCGTCGTCGTCCTGGAGTCCCAGGTAGACCATCGCCCGACGCCACATCGATGCCATGCGCGTCTGCCTCCCTCGACAGGCCAGCCAGCCTAGGAGATGGAGGGCCCGAACGGGCGCAGCCCCCTCGACCGGTCACGGTGCAGCCCTCAGGTGGAGGTTCAGGTGCCGATCGGGGGCCGCGGACCGAAGAGCGCCCGGCCGACCCGCACCATGGTCGCGCCCTCCTCCACCGCGAGCTCGAAGTCGTCGCTCATGCCCATCGACAGCTCCCGGAGCCCGAGGACGACGGCCTGCTCGCGCAGCTGGGCGAACCAGCGTCGGGGGTCGTCGGCGTGCGGGGGCACCGTCATCAGCCCGGCGACGTCGAGGCCGTCGGCGCGGAGGGCGTCGACCAGCGCGGGTACCGCCGCCGGCGCGCAGCCACCCTTCTGCGGCTCCTCCCCCACGTTCACCTCCACCAGGACGCGGGCGCCGGGAGCGCGCTTCGCGATCTCGGTGCCGAGCTCGGCCCGGTCGACCGACTGCCAACACGCGACCCACGGCGCGAGCTGGCGGACCTTGTTGCGCTGCAGCTGCCCGAGGAAGTGCCACTGCCCGCCGTGCACCGCGGTCTTGGCCAACAGCTCCTGGGCGCGGTTCTCTCCGATGTTCACCACCCCGGCGTCGACGACCTGTTGCACGCGCGCGAGGTCGACGGTCTTCGTGGCCGCCACCAACGTGACCGTCGCCGGATCGCGACCCGCGCGCGCGGCCGCCGCGTCGATGCGGTCTCGCACCTCGGTGACGCGTTGGACGACGCTCGGCGACGTCATCCGGTACGTACGACGACGACCGCCTGGCGGCCGGTCACGCCGTCGCGCCGGTGCGAGAAGTGGTCGGGTGACGCGGCGGTGCAGACGTCGACGTCGGTGACGTCGGCGACCACGGCGCGGGCCAGCGACACGCGCACCGCGGTGGGGATGTCGAGCGCGGGCGTACCGGCGTCGGTGATGGCCGCGACCTCGGGTCCGAGACGATCGACGAGGCGCTCGAGCAGGTCGGCGCCGAACTCGTAGTGCGCGGGATGAACGCACGGCCCCAACCAGGCTCGGACCGGGCCCGGCGCGACGGCGCGCAGCGCGTCGACCGCGGCACCGAGCACGCCCTGTTCGAGACCGGGCCAACCGGCGTGGACCACGGCGACGCCACCGGGACTGGCCAGCGCCACCGGCGCGCAGTCGGCGGTCATCACCACGAGCGGGAGGCCGACCGCGGTCGTCACCGCGGCGTCGGCCTCGGGCGGTGCCGCGGGCGCGGTCGCGACGGTGACGACCTCCCTGCCGTGCACCTGCCGGAGCCAGACCCACTCGGACGCGTCCTTCGGACCCGCACCGACCAGCGCGGCCATCCGAGCGCGGTTCCGGGCGACCACGGCGGGATCGTCACCCACGTGGTCACCCAGGTTGAGCGATGCGTAGGGCGCGGCAGAGACGCCGCCCCGTCGGTCGCTGAAGACGACGCGGAGACCCGGGGCCTCGAACGCGATCAGCGCAGACCCACCTCGACGAAGGCCGACTCAGCGAAGGAACTCAGGCACGTCGAACTGGTCGTCGCCGTCACCATCGTCGTCACCGGTCGAACCGAAGTCGATGCCGTCGCCGAGATCGTCGTCGTCGAGACCGAGCGACGTGAGCCCGCGCGACGGGCGCTTCTCGCCCTCGTAGCGGTCGAACCCGGCGGCGATGACGGTGATGCGGACCTCGTCGCCGAGG
>DASXXX010000253.1:0-2505 GCA_036502765.1 Acidimicrobiia bacterium
GGCGACGGGGTCGTCGGACGTGCCGCGCGCGGTGACGATCTTCACGCAGCTGGCGTCGAACGCGCCGTCGGCACCTTCGGCGAGGTAATTGCGGCCGCTCACGTAGGGCGACCCGCCGCCGACCGCGTTGCGTTCGTGCGCCAGCAGCGCCAGCGCGACGGTCCAACCGTCGTTCACCTCACCGACGACGGAGTCGGGCGGCAACCGCACGTCGTCGAAGAACTCCTGGCAGAACTCGAGCGACCCGTTCACCTGCTTGATGGGGTCGACCTGCACACCGGTCTGGTGGATCTCCATGATGAACATGGTGAGGCCGCGGTGCTTGGGCGCATCCCAGTCGGTGCGCGCGAGGCACATCGCGTGCGTCGCCGACATCGCCGCCGTGCTCCAGATCTTGGAGCCGTTCATCACCCATTCGTCGCCGTCGCGCTCGGCGCGCGTCAGGCACCCCGCGAGGTCGGAGCCACCCGTGGGCTCGGAGAGGAACTGCACCCACTGGTGCTCGCCCTGCAGCATGGGCGGGAGGTACTTCGCGTTCTGCTCGGGCGTGCCGAAGTCGACGAGCGTGGCGCCGAGGATGCTGAAGTGCGGCACGTTGAGGTGCAGCGGCATCTCGTAGGGCAGCGACTCCTCGGTGAACGCGTGCTGATATTCGATGCCGAGCCCCAGGCCGCCGTACTCCTTCGGGAAGCAGACGCCGGCGAGCCCGCCGTCCCACAGCATGCGCTGCAGTTCCTTGTCGCGCGTCCAGGTCTCGTCGTCTTCGGCGCGATCGGGCGGTGGCGCGTCGGGTGCGAGGCGCGGCATGTTCGCGGCCAGCCACTCACTCACGCGGAGGCGGAATGCTTCGACGGTCTCCGTGGGCTCAGGCACCGGCGACCTCCCCGTTGAGGATGGGCGCCTCGATGGTGGGCCCGTGTCTGGTGACGAGCGCCTCGGCGATGCGCTCACGGTGCTGCGCAGGCGTGCCGAACAGGTTGCGGTCGAGGCTGATGCGCCGCAGGTAGAGGTGGAGATCGTGTTCCCACGTGACGCCGATGCCGCCGTGCAGCTGCGTGCACTCCTGCAGGATCTCGGTGGCGTGGTCGCCGAGGTACGACGCCGCCGCACTCACGATCTCGATCGCCTCGGGATCGTCGTCCTCCACCGCGCGCACCGCGAGCTCGGTGACGCCGTGACAACCCTCGATCCACATCTTCATGTCGGCGATGCGGTGCTTGATCGCCTGGTATGACGCCAACGGCCGTCCGAACGAGCTGCGGTCGCCGAGGTACTCGAGCGTGAACGCGAGCACGCGGTCGAGGCCACCGACCACCTCCGCGCTCTGCAGCGCGATGGCGAGGTGGAGCTGACGCTCGACCGCGGCGGCGGCGCCACCGACGTCGCCGACGATCCGGTTCGCCGGCACCTCCACGCCCTCGAAGTGCACCGTCGCGAAGCGCCGCACCAGGTCGACCGAGTCGATCGGCTCGATGTGCACGCCCGCGGTCGACGCCGGGATCAGGCATTGGGTGAGCTCGCCGTCGGACCGGGCGGTCACGAGCAGCTCGTCGGCCTGCGCCCCGTACTCCACCGGCGTGCTGACACCGTCGAGCACAAGTCCGTCATCGGCCCTGTCGCCAGCCGGGATCGCGCCGACCGTGACGCCGTGCCCGTCCCATCCGCCACCGGCGCCGGCGATGCACCAGGCCGCCACGACCTCCCCGGCGACGATGCCCGGCAGCACCTCGGCCCGCAGCTCCGCCGATCCGCCGCGGGCGACGGCGTCGGCGACCACGTTGGTGGGCACGAGTGGTCCCGGGGAGACGAGCCGTCCCATCTCCTCGGCCACGATCGCCAGGTCGACGACACCCTCGCCGGAGAGACTGCCCCCGCCGTCGTCCTCCGGCACGAGGAACGACGCCCAGCCCAGCTCGGCACCCCGCGCCCACCAGGCCCGGTCGAACCCGTCGGGCCCATCCGCGAGGGCGCGCACGGTGGTGAGGGGCGCCTCCTGCTCGAGGAATTTCCGCGTGGTCTCCTGGAAGAACTGCTGGTCGTCGGTGAGGCCGAGGTTCATCGGCGCCGAGCGTAGATGAGACGTACGATGACCCACACTTCGACCACACGGGGGTTCTGCGCGAGATGAAGTTGCACATCGACGCCGACGCGTGCACCGGACACGGCCGTTGCTACGTGCTGGCTCCCGAGGTGTTCGAGCCCGACGACGAGGGCCACAGCGTCGGTCTGGTCGACGACATCCCCGACGACCTGCTCGACAAGGCGCGCCTGGCCGCGGCCAACTGCCCCGAGAGCGCCATCACCATCTCCGAGGATTGACGGCTCGGATGGTTGACGGCTCCGACTGACGTCGCAGTGGACGAGCTCGTCGAGGAGGTCGAGCGCGGTCCCGACGGACCCACCGTCGGCGCGTTCTTCGACTTCGACGGCACCCTCATCTACGGGTTCTCGGTGCTCGCGTTGCAGGCGGCGCGGCTGCGCCGGCGCGACGTGTCGCCCCAGGAG
>DASXXX010000254.1:0-6219 GCA_036502765.1 Acidimicrobiia bacterium
CGTGAACACCGCCGCGTTCGCCATCCACTCGGCGTTGCACGAGGCGCGGCCCGACATCACCGCCGCCGCCCACTCGCACTCGCTGTACGGCAAGGCATGGTCGTCGCTGGGCCGGTTGCTCGACCCGCTCACCCAGGACGCCTGCGCGTTCTACGACGACCACGCGCTGTTCGACGACTTCACCGGCGTCGTGCTCGACCAGTCGGAGGGCAAGCGCATCGGGGTGGTGCTCGAAGACCGCAAGGCGGTCATTCTTCGCAACCACGGCCTGTTGACCGTCGGCCACTCGGTCGAGGAAACGGTCTGGTGGTACGTCACCATGGAGCGCTCGTGTCAGGCGCAGTTGCTGGCCGAGGCCGCGGGCACGCCGATCTCGATCGGCGACGAAGTGGCTCGTCTCACCTGCTCGCAGGTCGGCGCGCACGTCTCGGGATTCGCGAGCTTCCAGCCGCTCTACCAGAAGATCACCCGCGAACAGCCCGACCTCTTCGAGTAGGGCGCGCGGCGGTCCACCGGCGGAGCGTGCGGGGGGGCCATGATCCACGGGTGACTGGTACCCCCACCTCCTCCGGGCGATGAGTCGCGCCCGGTCACCCGCCGACGCGGCGGCACTCGAACGCTTCGACCAGCGGATGGCGCTGCCGCTGATCCTGTCGGCGGTCATCCCCCTCTTCCTGCTGCCCGGCGGCGCCCATCATCTGCTCACCGCGGGCGTCTTCATCGCGTCGTGGCTGGTGTTCCTGGTCGACTTCGTGGTGCACGAGCGGCGCCTCGTCCACTACGTCGGCACCTGGCTGGGGCGCTTCGACCTGATGGTCGTCGTGCTGACCGCGCCCTGGTTCCTCTTCATCGGAACCGGCACCGGGAAGTTCGTCATCCTGATCCGCTTGGCGCGTGTCGCCCGCGTGGTGATGGCCACGAGGGGAGCACACCGTCTGTTCCAACGACTCGGCGCGGTGTCGCTCGTCGCGATGGGTGTGGTCTTCGTGGGCGCCGCCGTCGCGTACCGCGCCGAACACCCGACGAACCCGGAGTTCAAGACGTTCGGCGACGCGCTCTGGTGGGCCGTCGTGACGTTGACCACGGTGGGCTACGGCGACGTCGTCCCGAAGACGACGACGGGACGCGTCGACGCGGTCATGATCATGATCACCGGCGTCTCCATCCTCGGGCTCCTCGCGGGTTCGATGGCCAGCTTCTTCGGCCGGGGTGGTTCGTCGGCCGTGCCCACGGCGCCCACGCCGGCGCAACCAGGAGACGCGGTCGCCACGGAGCTCGCGGAGCTGCGGAGCCAGGTCGCTCGCCTCGCCGACGAAGTGGCTCGCTTGGCGCCTGCCGGCCCGACGCACGACAGCTGACGCTCAGACGCGCTGCAGCTCTCGCGCGGTGTCGACGACCCGGTCGCGCCACCAGGCGAGCTCGACGCCGGTGTCGTCGTAGGCCTTCTCCCAGCCGAGCTGGAGCATCACGCCCACGAGGCACAGTGCGAGCTGCCGCTCGAACCACGGCGCAGTCTCGACCCCGTGACGCTCGAGCGCGGCGCGGTACGCGTCGACGGTTGCATCGCGCGCGAGCTCGGCCGGGATGCGTCCCCGATTGAGTGCGAGTTGGTGCGCGATCTCGGCGAGCGGTGGTCCTTCGCCGGTCTGCGACCAGTCGATCATGACCGTGCGACCGTCGGGCCGGGCGCCGAGATTGCCGAACTTGGTGTCGCCGTGCAGGAACGCGGTGGGTGTCTCGGCCAGCGCGTCGAACAGCGGCCACGGCGCGACGCGCAAGGGCCGGAGCGCGTCGGCGAGCTCGGGTGACGCGTCGTCGAGGCGCAGCCAGCCCTCGGTGGCGATGCGCGGGACCGGCGAGGGGAACCCGAGCCGGGCCTCGCACGCGAGCGCGTCCGGTCCGAAGAACGAGTAGCGGTTCGCGGCGGGCAACAGGCCGACGTCGTCGCGCCACCCCCAGGTCGCGGCGTGCAGCGCGGCGAGATGGTCGAGGAACTGGAGGTGCTGCGCGACCTCGACCGGCTCGTCGCCCGCGGGCACCAGCCACTCGCCCACGTCACGCAGCAACACCGCGCCGTGCGCGTCCTCACGCGCGGCGCCGACGGTCGCGTGGTCGATCGACTCCGGGACCAGGTCGAACACCCCCGACTCCCAGACGCGGATCGGGATGCAGCCGATGTCGCCCGTCTGGCGCATGATCCAGTCGTCGCGCCAGTCGACGTGCTTCAGCAGGTATCGCTCAGCGTCGATGACGACCCGCTCGAAGCGCGCACCCGACTTCGAGTCGTCGAACTGCACCGGTGTGCGGCTCGATGCGCCCGCCACCAATGCGTCGACCGAGTCGGCCACCGGCCGGGGGATCATTGCGCGCCGCCGCCCGTGCCCGCACAGAACTGACCGAGGTCGACGATCACCTGCTGGGGCGCGTCGCCGCACCCGGCGTCGGCACCGCCCTGTGCGACCACCGTCCACGACCCGGCTCCGCGGTGGACGACGACGGTGACGGCGGCGAACTGCGCGCCCGGCTTGGCCGCCAGGTTCACCGCCGCCCACGTGGGATCTGACGCGGCCAGTCGGCACGAGGCGACGTCGGCGCTCTGCGCTGCACCGTTCACCGCGGCGTCGACCGCAGCGCGGATCGTTGCGCTGTCGGTGCCGCAGGGTCCCGGCGGCCCGGTCGTGTTCGTGGGTGCCGTCGTGGAGGTGGGAGCGGCCGTCGTCGCCGGCGAGGCCGTCGTCGAAGACGCGGGTGCGGTGGTGGTGGTGACCGCCGACGACGTGGTCGTCGCGCGTTGCGCGGTGTCGGCGTCGCTGTCGTCGTCGCGGATCGCGCGCGCGGCGACCACTCCCGCGACGACGAGCACGGCGGCGATCACCACGGTGAGGATCCAGCGGCGCGCCATGCCGCCAGTCTCGCGGCCCCGAACCCGCGCGCCGTGGAGGGCCGGAGCGGGCGCGAAAGCGTTCTGCGCGTGCGGGCTACATTCCGGGCATCAGCGCCCACACCGACCTCCCCCCGGATCTGACCGGCGACCTCGAGCTCGCCCACGCCCTCGCCGACGCGGCCGACGCGGTCACGATGGCGCGCTTCCGCGCCGCGGATCTGGTGGTGGAGACGAAGCCCGACCTCACGCCGGTCACCGAAGCCGACCGTGCAGTGGAGGAGCTCCTCCGAGGTCGCCTGGCGGAGGTCCGTCCGGGCGACGCCGTCCTCGGCGAGGAGTTCGGTACCCGCGGCGCCCTCCAGGAGGGGGGCGTGTCCCGGCGTTGGATCATCGATCCCATCGACGGCACCAAGGGCTACGCCCGTGGCATCCCGGTCTGGGCGACGCTGATCGCGCTGGAGATCGACGGCGACCTCGTCGCCGGCGTCGTGTCTGCACCCGCACTCGGCTCCCGCTGGTCCGGCGCCGCCGGTCTCGGTGCCCGGCGTGACGGCGAAGCGGTCACGGTGTCCCAGGTGTCGCGCATCGAGGACGCCCACGTCGCGTACGACTCGGTCGATGCCTTCGAGTCGGTGGGCCTCGATGCCGAGTTCCTCGCGCTGGCCCGTCGCTGCTGGCGCGCGCGGGGCTTCGGCGACTTCTGGGCGCACATGCTGGTGGCCGACGGGTCGATCGACATCGCGGTGGAGGTCGGCGGGCTCGCGGTGTGGGACATCGCCGCGGTCAAGGTGGTGGTCGAGCAGGCCGGTGGGCGTTGCACCGACGTGCGCGGTGACGCGCGCATCGACACCGGCGACGTGATCTCGACCAACGGGTTGGTGCACGACGACGTCGTAGCGGCGCTCGCGCGCGGCTGAACAGAACAGGGGAGTGAGCGCGTGAGCAGCGAAGTGACAGTGGGCATCGACATCGGGACGTCGTCGGTCAAGGCGATCGCGGCCGACGGCGACGGCAATGTCGTCGCGCGTGCGCGCGTACCGCACCAGGTCGTCGTCCCTGGGCCCGAGCAGTTCGAGCACGACGCCGCGGCGGCGTGGCGCGACGGACCGCGCCGCGCGCTCGCGGAGCTGGGTGACCTCGACGTGCGCGGTGTGAGCGTGGCGGCGATGGTGCCGTCGCTCACGGCGGTCGACGAGCAGGGCACGCCGCTCACGCCCGGCCTGCTCTACGGAGACGAGCGAGGGCGCACCGGCGTGGTGTCGCAGGCGGGCACCGACGACGCGTCGGCCGATGAAGCGTCAGGAGGCTTTCTCGGTTACGTGCGTTGGTTGCATGACGCGGTGCCGAGCGCGCACGGCTTCTGGCCTGCGCAGTCGGTGGCCAACCACGCGCTCGCAGGTGAAGCGGTGCTCGACACCACGACCGCATCCCTGGCGCACCCGCTGTTCGACTTCACCGGGTGGGACCCCGCGGTCGCGGCCGAGCTCGGGATCACGCCGGCGGAGCTCCCGCGCCTCGTGCCCACCGGCTGGGAGTGCGGCCGGATCGACGGCGACGGCCCCGCGCTGGCCTCCGGCTGCATCGACGCCATGGCCGAACAACTGGTGGCCGGTGCCGACCAGGCCGGCGACGTGCTCGTGCTCCTCGGCACCACGCTCATCGTCTGGGTCGTCGCCCACGAGGGCGCCGAGGTGCCTGGCTACGTGACCATCCCGCACACCGCGTCCGGCAACTACCTCGTCGGCGGTCCGAGCAACGCGGGTGGGATGTTCCGCGACTGGGCCACCCGGTTCCTGGCGCCGCCCGCCGACCGCGCGCTCGACCCCGGCGCGATCCCGGTGTGGGCGCCCTACCCGCGCGGCGAGCGGGTCCCGCTCAACGACCACACCCGTCGCGCGTCACTCCACCGCCTCGATCTCACCCACGACGCCGCCGCCATCGTGCGCGCCGCCGACGAGGCGTCGGCCTTCGTCGTGAAGCGCGCGGTCGACGCCGCCGTCGCCCACGCGGGTGTGCAACCGAAACGGGTCGTCGCGTCGGGCGGTGGCACGCGCGTCGACGCGTGGGTCCAGGCCATCGCCGACGTCACCGGGCTGCCGGTCGACTGCGTCGCGGTGCCCGAGGGTGGCGCGCTCGGCTCGGCGTGGCTGGCGCGCATCGCGGCCGGGCTCGAGGAGCCGATGGCGATGACCGAGGGTCGACGTTGGGCGCAGGTGGGCCGCCGGGTGGAGCCGCGTGGCGCGTGGACCGCAGCGTCGAGCGACCGCTACGAGGAGTTCCTCGCGCTCAGTTGATCGGCAGCACGACGTGCTCGCCGGGGAGGATCAGATTCGGATCGCCCGACGCGAGTCGTGCGCGGTTGGCGTCGCAGATCCGCGCCCAGTACGGCGCGATCTCCGCGTCGGGAACGTCGGCGGGGGAGCGGCCGCTCGTCTGCGCGAGTCGTGCTGCCGCGATCGTCCACAGGTTGTCACCGTCCACGACGACGACCTCGTCCGGCGCGGCGACCGACGCGCGGGGCGGGGATGGAAGCGTCGGCAGGGCCGCCACGATCGCGGGAGACGTGGACGGCACCGACGTGGTGGAAGGCGTGGTGGAAGGGGTGGTGGAGGGCGTGTCGGCGGGCAGCGCCGCGATCCCGCGTCCGTCGCGCACGAGGGTCACGACGGGGGGATCGTCGGCCCGGGCTGCGCCCGCGACCGCCTCGCCGAGGACGGTCGGCGCGAGCACCACCGACGTCACCACCGACACCGCACACGCGGCGTCGACCGCGCGGCGCACCGCGGGGAGCGTGGACCAGCGCACCGCGCGCACCGCGGCCGGCACGCGGCTCATCGACGCGACGACGTAGAGGAGGGTCGAGACGAGCAGCCACGTCGCGCCCACCAGCGCGACCCACCGGAGCAGCGCCACGACGACGGTCGCGGGGTCTCCGTCGCGCAGCCACCGACCGAGGTGCCCGACGGGGATCGTGAGCTCGGGCCGTCGCCCGATCGCCACCAGCGCAAGCACCGTGGCCGCCTCGACCAGGACCGTACAGATGACGCGAGCGGTGCGCTCCAGGGCAATCATCGTGAATGCACGATATGCCCGATTCGTCGGGTTGGCAAGGGTGGGCGACGGCGTCTCGATCCACGGCCGAAGTGGTCCGTGCCCCGTTCCGCCACCGGTGTTATGTTGCGCCCCGCACGAGTACGGGGAGAGGGGTACGGCATGGCACTGGCCGACGTGATCATCATCATCAGCCGCACCGGAGGGGCGTTCGCCTCACGGTGGCTCCACGTGGTCGTGGGCATCACCTGGATCGGGCTCCTCTACTACTTCAACTTCGTGCA
>DASXXX010000255.1:0-9086 GCA_036502765.1 Acidimicrobiia bacterium
GCATTACGGCCGTCACATCCCGGCGTTGTTGCGCACGGTGCTCGAGCTCGGGGATCCCGAACGGTTCGACGGTGCGGTGTGTGTGGAGGAGGGGTGCGATCGTCGTCACGATCTCGAGTGGGACCACGACGATCCCGTCGCCAACGACGGTGTCACCAGTTACGAGAACCTCGAGGCCCGATGCAAACCCGACCACTGGGCCAAGACCGAACGCGACCGCAAAGCCGGCAAACTCGGCGGCGGACGCGCACCGCCCCGCAGAACGTAGGGTCGGAGGGTGAGCGGCCAGCGCTACGTCGCGGTGATCGGCCCGAGTGAGGCGACGGCCGAGGAGCAGGCGCACGCCGAAGTGGTGGGTCGGTTGCTCGCGGAACGCGGCGCGGTCGTGGTGTGCGGAGGACTGGGAGGCGTGATGGAGGCGGTCTCGCGGGGCGCGTCACGGGCGGGAGGCACGGTGCTCGGGATCCTGCCGGGAACCGATCGCGCCGATGCCAACGAGCACGTGACGGTGGCGCTCACCACCGGTCTGGGGGAGATGCGCAACGCGCTCGTCGTGCGCGCCGCCGACGCAGCCATTGCGGTGGGGGGTGCATACGGCACGTTGTCGGAGATCGCGTTCGCGCTGCGCACGGGCGTGCCGGTGGTGGGGATCGGCACGTGGGACCTCGACGACGTGGTCGACGCGCCCGACGCCGCGGCCGCGGTCGAGTTGGCGCTGGAGCTGAGCCGATGAACGAGCCGTACTACCGCCGTGACCTCGCGCTGGTGCACCATCGCGGGTTCGGCTTCCACGCCGACGGGTGTGGGCCCGACCTGATCGAGATGCTCGCGCCGGTGCGCGAGCGCGAGGGCCTGGTGCTCGAGATCGGTTGCGGGAGCGGTCTGCTCACGCGGTACCTCGTCGACGCCGGCTTCCGCGTGCTCGCCACCGATGCGTCACCCGCGATGCTCGAGCTCGCGCGCGAGACCGCGCCCGGGGTCGAAGGGTTCGCGCGGCTGACCATGCCCGACGACCCGGTCCCTGCGTGCGACGCGGTGGTGGGGATCGGTCACCCGCTGTGCTACCTGCCGTCGCTCCACGCCATCGAGCGAGCGCTGGTGGCGATGGCCGGCGCGCTGCGCCCCGGTGGTGTGATCGCCACCGACTTCGAGGACTTCGAGTGGGGTGAAGCACGTCTCGATGAACACGAGCGTTCGCGGGTCGGCGACGACTGGGCGATCGTCACGCGGTTCTCGGTGCCCGCACGCGATCGCTTCGTGCGTGAGATGACGACGTTCGTCCGCAACGACGACAGCACCTGGCGGCGCGACGACGAGCGTCACGACAACGTGCTCCTCGACGTGTCGGCGCTTCCGGCTTTGCTCGCGCGCGAGGGTGTCGTGGCCGAGACGAAGCGATCGTTCGGGAGCTGGGAGCTCCCGGTGGGGCTCTACGCGCTGGTCGGCCGGAAACCGGCGTGAGCGACGCGGTCCAGCGGGCGCACGACCGCGCCGTGGCGGCGGGCGAGCCGGGTTACGTCGACCCCGACACCGGGTTCTTCGTGTTCACCGCCGCCGAGCTGCTCGCTCGGGGCGAGTGCTGCGGGTCGGGCTGCCGGCATTGTCCCTACTCGGATTCCTCCGAATAGCGGTCAGGATCTGGCCGCATCGATTGCGATGCTGGTGGGGACGACCACGAGAGGAACGACACGATGCCGGGACAGGCCTCCTTCCACACCGACGAGCACGACCTCCTGCTCGGATTCGTCGCGCAGCAGCGCGAGGTCATCCGACTCACCGCCTACGGGCTCACGGACGACCAGGCCCGCCAGGTTGCGGTGCCGCCCAGCCCGCTCAGCGTCGGCGGGCTGATCAAGCACGTCAGCTTCGTCGAGGCGGGCTGGATCGACATGGTCCTCGAGCGCCAGGGGCCGACCACCGGGGAGGACGACTACGCCGACAACTTCGCCATGCGGCCCGACGAGACCCTCGACGACGTGCTGGCGGCGTCGATCGCGGTCGGCGAGGAGACCGAACGCGTCGTGCGCTCCGTCTCCGACCTCGGGCAGCGCGTCCCCGTGCCGCAGGGGGTGCCGTGGTACCCGCAGGACCTCGACGCCTGGTCGGTACGGTGGGTGCTGATGCACCTCGTCGCCGAGATCGCTCGCCACGCCGGGCACGCCGACATCGTCCGCGAGGCGGTCGACGGCGGCACCTCGTTCCCGATCATGGCCGCGGCTGAGGGTTGGCCGGCGACCCCGTGGATGCAACCGTGGACTCCCTCATCGTGATGGGCGCCTCGTGAGCATCGCGGTCGGCCTCGACGAGCTGCGCGCCAAGATCGACGAGTTCACCACCGACGCGTACCTCCTGACCGTGAGCGACGACGGCCGGGCGCACAGCGTCGCGGTGCCGGTGCGGTGGGACGGTGACGAGCTCGTCATCTCCGGTGGTCGCACCACCCGCCGCAACGCGATCGAGCGACCGCTCGTCGCGCTCCTGTGGCCGCCGCCCGAGCGTGGTGGTTTCAGTCTCATCGTCGACGCCGACGTCGCGCGCGTCGACGAAGGCGCCGAGATGGTCGTGCTCGCACCCACGCGCGCGGTGTTGCACCGACCCGCGCCCTCAGGCGACGGGAGCGACTGCGCGCCGGTCCTGTGACGCGCTAGCGGGCAGGCGAGAGGGGATCGACGCCGACCTCGTCCCAGAAGCGACGCCACGACTCGAACGCGTCGGGGAGCTGCTGCGTGGTCAGGGAGTCGTGGTCGGCGCCCACTCCGGCGCCGTGGGCCGGTCGCTCCAACGCGTCGACCATGTACCAGCGCAGGAACTTGCGGCGATCGAAGCACCACTCGCCCTCGACCCGCACGTAGGTGTCCCAGTACTGCAGCATGCCTTCGTCCCACCCGCCGTCGGGCCGGCCGAGCTCGTCGTGGCAGTAGACGATGCCGCGAGCGTGGTCGGCGTCGTCGAAGTCGACGATGTGGTTGCCGACGAAGTGCACCGACACCTTCGGCTCGCTGAGCGTCTTCACGAACCACGCGCGCAGCGCGTCGCGGCCGCGCTCCTCGCGACCCACGCGCACGTCGGGACTGAACAGCGACACCATCATGTCCATGTCGCGCGAATCGAGCGCGAGCGCGTAGCGCGCTGCGAGCTGCTGGATCTCGGCCAAGGACTCCAGGCGGTCGAGGCGCTCGTCCGCGGTCGTGGGTTGCCAAGGGCCGAGGTGCGACATGCGGTCACGATAACGTCGGCTCCATGCTGTCGGGCGAGAAGATCCTCATCACCGGACCCGCGGGGCAGATCGCGTTCCCGCTCGCCCGGTACCTCGCCGCCGACAACGAGGTGTGGGGCATCGCGCGCTTCTCGGAGGCGGGCAGCCGTGACCGGGTCGACGCGCTCGGGGCCACGACCGTGGTGTGCGACATCGCCACCGGCGATTTCACCGGCGTCCCGGACGACTTCACCCACGTCGTGCACCTCGCCGCGTTCCAAGGTCCCGGTCTCGATTACGACCACGCCATCACCGTCAACGCCGAGGGCACCGGCCTGCTGCTCGCGCACTGTCGCACCGCGAAGGCGGCGCTGGTGATGTCGACCCACTCCGTCTACAAGCCGCAGGACGACCCGCTGCACGTGTTCGTCGAGACCGATCCGCTCGGCGACGTCAACTCGTCGCTCTCGCCTCCGTACTCGATGTCGAAGGTCGCGCAGGAGGCGGTGGCGCGCACGTGCGCACGCCTCTACGACCTGCCGGTGACCATCGCGCGCATGAACGCGTCGTACGGACCCAACGGCGGGCTGCCCGTGTACCACCTCGACGCGGCGGTGGCGGGCGAGCACGTCACCACCCGCTGGGATCCGTGCCCGTACATGCCCATCCACGAGGACGACATCAACCAGCAGACCGCGGCCCTGCTCGAAGCGGCGACGGTACCGGCGCGCATCGTGAACTGGGGTGGCGACGACGCGGTCAGCGTGCAGGAGTGGTGCGCGTACTTCGCCGAGCTCACGGGCCACGACGTGCCGGTCGACGTGGTCGAGACGCCGGGCACGTTGCGGGGCTCGATCGCCGATGCCACCGCGCGCCGATCGATCACCGGTCCGTGCACGGTGGGCTGGAAGGACGGTCTGCGTGCCGCGTTCGAGGCGCGGTATCCCGCGTGAACGTCCTGGTGACGGGCGCGTCGTCGGGCATCGGCGCCGCGACCGCGCGTGCCTTCGCGGCGCGGGGCGACACCGTGGGCATCTGCGCGCGTCGGGAGGAGCGCCTCGCCGGGGTGCTGCGTGACCTGCCCGACGGGAAGTCCTGGACCGTCGACCTCGCGGACCTTGACGCGCTCGACGCGTTCGCGGCGCAGGCCGACGACGAGCTGGGCGGCATCGACATCCTCGTGAACAACGCGGGCGTGCCGAAGCGCCGCCGCACCACGACCATGACCGCGGCCGACGCCGAAGGCGTCATGGCGATGAACTACTTCTCGCCGGTGCGCCTGACCCTCGCGCTGCTCCCGAAGATGATCGAGCGCGGACGCGGCGACATCGTCAACGTGTCGTCGATGGGTGTGCACCTGGTCGCGTTCGGGGTCGGGGCGTACTCGGCGTCGAAGGCCGCGCTCGAGCTGTTCACCGAGTCGCTCTACGTGGAGCTCCCGGGCACCGGGGTCCGTGCGCACCTCGTCGTGCCCGGCACCACGATCACCGAGTTCTCCACGCCGCGCGACGACAACGACCCGCCCCTGCCACCCGGGCCGACCGCGGCCACGCCGGAGACGGTTGCCGCGGCGATCGTCGCGGCAACCGAGAGCGACGACTACGTGTCGTACGCGACCGAGACCGACGCGGCGACCTCAGCCAAGAAGGCGGCCGATCCCAACGCCTTCCTCGCTCAGATGCGCGACGCCCTCGCGCCCCTCCGCGGGAACTAGCCGAGGTCGATGAGCAGGTGGAGTGAGAGGTCGCCGATCTGGTCGACGCCCATGTGGCGGCGGCTGAAGCGCCACTCGCCGTCGACCTTCTCGAACTCGTCGCGGTAGTGACCATTGATGATCGGTCGGAGCGGCGCGTCTCCTGCTTTCTGGAACACCGTGTAGTACGAGCGGCACGTACCCGTGAGCCCGTCGTCGGCGACCTCGACGATGGGGTTGGTGATCACGTGCTTGGTGAGCGGGGTGCCGTCGTCGTACTTGCGCGTCGTCGCGTGGTACATCGCCGCCACCTTGTCGGCGCCCCGCGTCTCGTGGTCGGAGCCGTCGGTGGTGATCACCGCGTGGGCGAGGTGGTCGCCGATGCCCTCGTAGTCGCCGGCGTCGATGAGCTCGGCGTAGCGGTAGAGCAGGTTGGTGATCGCGATCGCGTCCGGAATCCCACTCGAGCTCATGGTTGCTCCCTTCCCAACAACATGACGTCGGTGAACAGCGCACCGGCGCCGCCACCGCTGCAGAGCGCGACTTCGGCGTCGGACACCTGCATGGTGGGGCAGCCACCTCGCAGCTGCTGCACCCCGCGGATGACTCGCTGCAGCAGCTGGACCGTCGCGCCCCCGTGGCTGAACGACATGAGGCCGCCGTCGGTGGTGATCGGGTGCTTCCCACCGGGTTCGATCACGCCGCTCATCACGTAGTCGCCGCCGTCGCCCTCGGCGCAGAACCCGAACGCCTCGAACTGGCGGATGATCTCGAACGAGAACGGGTCGTAGAGCTCGCACACGTCGACGTCGTCGGGCCCGAGCCCCGACATCGACCACGCCGTCTCCATCGCCCGGCGCCCGACGGTGCCGTCGACGAGATCAGCGCGCACGTTGCCGCCGAGGTCCCACGCCGGGGGATGCTGGTACGACGGGCCGAAGTGGTCGGTGTTGCCACCGAGCACCCAGATCGGGTCCTGGGCGAGGTCACGCGCGATGTCGGAGCGCGCGAGCACGAGCGCGCACCCTCCCTCTGCGGTCATCGAGCAGTCGAGGAGGTGGAACGGGTCGGCGACCATGCGGCTGTCGAGGACGTCCTGGACGCTGAACGGACCGCGCCCGAAGTAGCAGGCCTCCGGGTTCACGTGCCCGTTGTTGCGAATGGTCGCGGCGACGGTGGCGAGCGCCTCCGGCGGCGTGCCGAAGCGGTGCATGTGCCGGCGCGCGATCAGCGCGAACTCCGCCGCGGTGAACATGCCGAACGGCGCGACGAACTCGTGCGACGGTCGGGTCCACGGTGCGGTCGACGACCGGTCGGTGTACACCCCCGCGGAGCCGGCGCTGATCAGCACCGTCGACGCCAGGCCCGTGGCGATCGCGCTCGCGACCTCGAGCACCGCAGGGATGCCCATGCCGGAGTACGAGCGCCACGTGGGTCCGTTGCGGGCTTGGTAGAGGAGGTCGGAGCCGCTCTGTCCGACGACGCCGTCGATGTCGCGCGGTCCGAGCCCGGCATCGGCGAGCGCGCCCATGCCGGCCGCGAAGGTGATGCTGCGCGAGTCGTGGCCCTCGATGACGCGCGCCTGCTCGGTGTTGAAGACGCCGACGATGGCGACGTCGTGGAAGGGGTGCACTAGTCCAACACGAGGTCGCGGACGACTTTCAGCTGTTCCGGATCACGTCCCGCGACCATCAGCGTGGTCACCGGGCTGTCCTCCCATGCTTCGAGTCGCTTGCGAATCCGAGCGGGAGGTCCGACGATCGAGATCTCGTCGGCGAAGTCGTCGGGCACCGACATGATCGCCTCGTCGCGCTTGCCGGCGAAGAAGAGGTCCTGGATCTTGAGGGCCTCCTCTTCGAAGCCCATCCGCTGCATCAACTTCGTGTGGTAGTTCTGGCCCTTGGCACCCATGCCGCCGATGTAGAAGCCGAGCATGCCCTTCACCGGCAGCAGCGCGGCGGCGACGTCGTCGGTGACGGTCACGTTGGCCATGGCGTTGATCTCGAACTCCGGCTTCGCGTCCTTCAACTGGTCGGCGTACACGTCCTGGCGGAACGGCGAGTAGTAGAGCGGCAGCCACCCGTCGGCGATCTCCGCGGTCTGGGCGACGTTCTTCGGGCCCTCGGCGCCGAGGAAGATCGGGATGTCGGCGCGCAACGGGTGGGTCATGATCTTCAACGGCTTGCCCAGCCCCTGGCTGCCCTCGCCGCGGTAGGGGAGTGGGTAGAACTCGCCGTCGTTCTCGAGTGGACCTTCACGTCGCAGCGCACGGCGGATGATGTCGATGTACTCGCGCGTGCGCGCCAGCGGCCGGTTCGACGGCTGGCCGTACCAGCCCTCCACCACCTGCGGGCCCGATACGCCGAGACCGAGGATGAGCCGGCCGTTCGACAGGTGGTCGAGCGTGACCGCGGCCATGGTGGTGGCCGTCGGGGTGCGGGCGGCCATCTGCACGATGCCGGTGCCGATCTTGATGATCGACGTGTTGGCGGCGACGTACGCCGCGTACGTGAACGCGTCGTTCCCCCACGACTCCGCCACCCACACCGAGTCGTAGCCGAGGCGCTCTGCGGCCTGCGCCTCCTCGACGAAGCCCGGCCGCGGCCCCGCCCCCCAGTACCCGAACACCACACCGAGCTTCATCGCCAGCACCTTCTCCATCACCGGCTCTTCATGACAGGGATTGCGGCCGGAGCGTACCCTCCTCGCCGATGGAGCTCTCGATGACGCTGCCGACCATGCTCCCGCACTCGCGCGCGCAGACCCTCGCCTGGTGTCGTGAGGTCGACGAGGGTCCGTGGTACGGGTTCGCGGTGCCGGAGCGGATCACGTACACCAGCCACGACTGGACCGTCGACCTCGCCGCCGTGGCCGCGCTCACCGAGCGCGTGCGGCTCTACACCACCATCGTCATCCTGCCCGCACACGACGAAGTCGCCGTCGCCAAGCAGCTGGCGTCGATCGACGTGCTGTCCGACGGCCGGCTCACCGTCGGCGTGGGCGTCGGCGGTCGTGAGCACGACTACCGCGCGATCGGCGGGTCGTTCGAGCGCCGGTGGCAACGGATGGACGACCAGGTGGCGCGCATGCGCCGCATCTGGGCGGGCGAGCCGCCCTTCGAGGGGGCCGATCCGGTGGGTCCGCGACCGGTGCAGGATCCGCTGCCGGTGATCGCGGGCGTGATGGGACCGAAGGCCATCGCGCGCGCTGCGCGCTGGGCCGACGGCGTCGACGGCGCGTGGACGATGGACGGCGACCGCGACGCGATGGCCGCCGCGTTCACGCAGATCCGCGACGCGTGGACGGCGGCCGGCCGCACCGACGCGCCGCATCTCTCGTCGAGCATCTGGTACGCGATCGGCGACGACGCCGAGGCGCGGCTGCGCGAGTACTCACGCAGCTACATGAAGATCATGGGTGATGGAGTCGGCGAGTGGGCGGCGGGCGCGGTCACGTGCTTCACGGCCGACGCGCTGCGACGCGCGGTCGACAACGCGCGCGACGCGGGCGCCGACGAGTTCTTCCTCGTGCCCACCACGTCCGACCCCGACGAGCTCGCCCGCACGCGCGACGCGCTGGACATCTGACCGTGGACGTCGACGGACTGCTCGAGGACGTCGCCGCGCAGGTCGGCCTCGACGACTACGGCGACCCCTCGTTCCGAGACGGCCTGGAGCCGCTCTGGTACTCGGGCATGCACGAGGCCGACCTCTCCGAGATCGGCGCGCTCGCGTTCGAGGGCCAGATCCGCGTGAACCTCGCCAACCGGCTCCGGGTGCTCGACTGGCATCGCACCCATCCCGACCTCGCGGCGACGAAGGTGACGGCCCCGCTGGTGCTGGTGGGGATGCCCCGGAGCGGGACGACCGCGCTGAGCCATCTGCTCGCGGCCGATCCCGACAACCGGTCGCTCCTCGCCTGGGAGGCGAACGAGTCGATCCCGCCGCCGACCACCGACTGCTACCAGACCGACCCGCGCTTCGAGACCGCTCGCACCGCGCCGAGTGCGGTCGACCTGATCAATCCCGAGTTCAAGGCCATCCACCACGACGAGCCCGACGACGCGATGGAGTGCACGGTCTTGCACGCGCAGCACTTCCAGAGCCTCATCTACTCGACGGTGTTCAACTTGCCCGCGTACGACGAGTGGCTGCTCGACTCCACGTGGGAAGGCGCGACGCACTACCACCGGCAGGT
>DASXXX010000256.1:0-4292 GCA_036502765.1 Acidimicrobiia bacterium
CACTGGCGGCGCTGGGCACTCTTAGTGGTCGCGCTGTGGATCGTCGCCGTAACCGTCTGGGCGCTGAAACCCCTAGACGCCACTGTGATCACCGGGGCTAACGCCGATGGATCCGACAAGTCGGCGACGGTTCACTGTGACTCTCCGATCTCGGGCAACACCTCGCCGACATCCGTGCTCCCGACGCTCGGACACGGTGAATCAATTGGCGATGCGCCATGCCACGGTCCGGTGACGAGCGGCCGCACCATGTACTTCATCGACCTCGCGGCAGGTGCGGGCATCGTGGTACTGCTGATCGCGAGCCGCGGGCGTCTTGACGAGCGACCGGAACAGACCGAATCCGACTCGGTCGCGGCGTTGGCATAACGCCACGTCAAGGACGAGAGAACGACGACGGATCAGCAGTGCGCCATGCCTGCCGCACTGGCGTCTGGCGTTCGGACCAGTATGTGTGAGTGTCTGGGCCTGATGTTGACGATCCCGTTGAGATCGTCGAGTACGACGCACGATGGACATTGGAGTACGACGACGCTTCCGACGAGCTTCGTGATGCCCTCAGCCTGTGGCTCGTTGAGATCGCGCACATCGGCAGTACAGCCGTGCCCGGACTCGCCGCCAAGCCGGTGATCGACACGCAGATCGGGGTGAAGGATCTTGCCGCCACATCGGCCATCGTGAACGCGCTGGAGCCGTTGGGCTACGAGTATGTGCCAGAGCTCGAAGCAACGTTGCCGTTCCGCCGTTACTTCCGTCGCTCGGTGAACGGTCGCGTCACTCACCAGATTCATCTCGTCGAGCGATCGAACACAGAGTGGTGGGAGCGCCATATCGCCTTCCGGGATTGGCTCTGCGGCCACCCCGACGATCGGGATCGCTACGGCGAACTCAAGAAGAGCTTGGCCATCGAGCACCAGTGCGATCGCGCCGCGTACACCGACGCAAAGACGGAGTTCGTGCAGGCGATCGAGCGCCAAGCGCGAATCGACACCACGTAGAGACGACGCCAGAATTGCCGCACTGGTACGCGGTCCTGCGCCGAGTTGATGTCGGGCACCTAGCGTGCGATGTCGATGGCTCGCCCATTTCGATTCGGGCTACAAGTGTTCGGCGCCGCGTCTCGCGGTGATTGGGAGGAGCACGCGCGTCGGGCGGAGGACTGTGGCTTTGACACGATCCTCGTGCCAGACCATGTCGCCGACGGCTTGTTCCCGCCTCTCGTGGCGCTCGACGCGATGGCTGCGGTCACGACGAGCCTGCGCGTCGGCACGTTGGTGTTGAACAACGATCTCCGACACCCTGTGCTTGTAGCTCGCGACACAGCGACGCTTGACTTGCTGTCCGATGGTCGCATGGAACTCGGAATCGGTGCTGGCCACGCGGAACCTGAGTACGCCGCGCTCGGTGTGCCGTTCGATCGTGCCGCGACGCGTGTCGACCGCCTCGAAGAATCAGTGCGGATCCTGCGTGCACTCTTCGATGGTGAAGCGGTCACATTCCGCGGTGTGCACTACTCGATCGATGTGCCACGGCTCACGCCGGAACGACAGCCAGCGTTACTCGTCGGAGGTAACGGCGATCGGGTCCTCACTCTCGGCGGACAGCTCGCCGACATCGTGGGGTTCACGGGCCTGGGGCGCACCCGACCAGACGGCCAACAGCACGACACCGAATGGTCGAACGCGGAGATCGATCGCAAAGTCGGCCTCGTGAGAGCGTCGGCAACCGAAAACGCTCGCGATGTCGAGTTCAACGTGTTGGTCCAGCACGTCGAGATCACACCGAACCGACGACAAGTGATCGAGGGGATCGCCGACCGTGTCGGCGGGAACGTCGACCACATGCTGACCGCTCCGTATCTGCTCGTCGGAACCGTCGCAGAGGTTCGGGATCAGATCCTCGCCGCACGCGAACGCTGGAACTTCACCTACTTCGTCACCCGCTCGCTGGACCCAACGAGGGTGATCATCGACGCACTCCGCTGAGCGGAAGCGGATTCGGCAGCCGCGCTGGACGCGCCAGAACTGCCGCTCTTGCTTGCGCGGTTCGGGCGATCTGGCGCGTCCCCGATCGCCACTCCGGAGCGAAGATGGTGAGTGTCGTCACACTGCGCGGCAATGGAACGGCGCGGGCGCGTGAGCGGCTTGCGGCTGGTGAACGAGGCTGCGGCCCGACCGCCGTCTCGCCCGTTTGACCGTTCTCGCCGGTCTGGTCAGGCTGGGCCGATGGCCGGTGCGGACTCGCTCACGCTCGCGGTGCGCGAGAGCGCGGCGTGGTGCGACCTGGTCTGCCGGCTCCACCGCTTCACGCCGGAGGGAGACGGGCGTCTGTGGTGGTCGGCCCGGCGCACCCCCGACCTGTTTCCCGACGCTGTCACCCTTGTCCCTGACCTCTCGGTGCTCGACGTGCTTGGCCGCATCAACGACTCGTTTGGCGCGTCGGTCAACGACTCCTTTGCGACGCTCGACCTCACGGACCAGGGGTGGACTGTGCTCTTGGATGCGACGTGGGTCGCGCGTCCACCCAGGTCGGGCGCGGACGACGACGTCGCGTCCACATTCGCCGTCGTGCGCGAGAGGTTCCCGTTCGCGGCCTGGTGTCGTGCCTGGGGTGGCCCGGCGGGGGTACTGCCAATCGGATTGCGACGCGCGCCCGGAGTCACCGTGCTTGGCCGCGAAGGCGATGCCGGGTTCGCCGACGGTGCGATCGTGCACTGCACTGAGATCGGCGGCACTGCCGTCGCCGGCCTGTGGAACGCCTTCGGCGCGTGGGCCGACATCGCCAACGCGGTGTCCCACCGCTACCCCGAGGCCTGGATCGTGGGTTACGAGCGCGGCGCCGGTTTGGACGCCGCGCTCGCTGCCGGCTTCATGGCGATCGGACCGCTCCGCGTCTGGAACCGGAAACATGCGCGTCCCTGACCATCCGCGCGTCACAAACTGCCGACCATCTTTGACGGCCTGTTCGATCGCGGCCGGGTGACGGACAAGGCGACCGAGTTCCTCGTCGCCCTCGAGGAGATCGACGACGTCCCGATGCCGTCCGAAGAGTGAGTCAACATTGCGATCGCACAGACGGCTCGACGACGTGCCCCAGACCGCCGGATCAGGGGCGCGCCGCCCCGCGCCGGACCTGCCGGACTGGCGTGCGCCCGCTCCTTCTTTCAGCCTGGACGCGTTCCGTTCGTAAACTTCGCCGCTGTGCAGTTCACTCAACAGTGTCCTCGTTGCGGAGCTGAGTTCGTTGGCGAGGACAAGGGACCTGTCGCGGACGCTGTGGTCGAACACGCTCGCAGCGAACATCAGCACGTCCTCGACCGGGAGGTAGTGCTTGCCCACCTGGAAGGTGTGCATCCGCACGAGCGCGACCCCGACTGAACGCGGCAGAGAATCGCGCCGTGGCTGCGGCACTGGCTTCGCGATCCGGCATCAAGTACTCGCGATATCCGGCGACCAAACGCGCACGGGTCTCGGAGTCCATGCGTGCAAGTCTGGCATCGTCTAAGCAGGTCACGAACGAGATTTGATCCGCTGCCTGCGAACAGTGCGGCAGCTCTGGCGTTGCGAGCGCGCTCAGTGGGAGGCGTGAGACCTCTGGCGGCGGCGGGCGCCGATGGCCAGCCAGCCACCTGCGAGAGATGGGGCGACGTAGACAGCGATGCCCAGAACCGTGAGCACGTCCAGATCCATCCGGTGGGTGCGCAGCGCACTGACTGCGAGCGTCGCGGGCACAATCCAAATCGCCTTCGGGTAGCCCAATGCCCAGCACACCAAGAAGGCAATGACAAACGAGACCGCCGACACGATGATCCAAACCATCAGCGAAACGGTATCCCGCTCACTGATGCACAATGCCCGATCCGACGCGAGCAGTGCGGCAGATCTGGCGTCGGTCGAGGTCAGTCGGCCTTTCGGGCCGCGATCGCTTGTACGTGCTCGTACCAGACCGAATCTCGGAGAGAGCCGTCGGGTGTCGTGTGCGGTGCGGTGCGGGCCAAGGTCGCTCCGGCGGCCTCAATCTGGCGGATTGCCCGGACGTTGTCGACTGACGTACCCATGACGACGGTGGCCGCTAGGAGCGAGTCGTGCGCGTACACCAGTGCGAGCGGCAGCGACTCCGTACCGAGACCACGGCCACGACCTCGCGGTCCTAGCCACCATCCGAGTTCGATCACGAACGCTGACTCGGTTGTGCTTCGTGGTTGGAAGCGATAGCAGCCAAGGAGGTCGCCGCGGGGGTGGGCGATGGTGGCCAGCGTCAAGGGGAATCCGCGCCAAGCGACACTCACCAGC
>DASXXX010000257.1:0-6594 GCA_036502765.1 Acidimicrobiia bacterium
TCCCGGAGGTCCGCTTCGCGGCCTCGCTCACCTCCGGTGGCGGCGGCGCGGCGGGCTCACTCGGGTTGGCGGCGGCAGCCATCCACTCGGGCATGGCCGAGGTGTGCGTGTCGCTGATGACGCTCCAGCAGGCGACCCGGCGCCTCGGCGGAACGCAGGTCGGCGACGGGGGCGGCGGTGGGGGCGGCAGCGCCAACCCCTACGGCGGCGGCGGGATCCCGCCCTCCATGGCGTTCACGGCGGGAAGCGGCCTCATCTCTCCCGGGCACAGCTTCTCCTTGCTGACCCGGCGCCACATGGAGCTCTACGGCACCACCCGCGAGCACCTGGCCAACGTCGCCATCCTCCAGCGGGATTACGCCATCAAGCGGCCGACATCGCTCCAACGCGACCCGTTGACCATGGACGACTACTTCAACGCCCGGATGATCAGTGACCCGCTCTGCCTCTTCGACTACACGATGGAGACCGACGGGGCCGTCGCCGTGATCACCACCTCGGCCGAGCGGGCCAAGGACCTCCGCCAGCCGCCGGTGTACATCATGTCGTCGGCCAACGGAGGGCTCGGCCGTTGGGGGCCGGCGATCTTCTCCTTCTTCCAGCAGCCCGACGAGTACTTCGCGTCCTCCGGCCACCGGCCGGTGGCCAAGCGCATGTACGAGATGGCCGGCGTGGGCCCCAAGGACGTGGACGTGGCCCTGCTCTACGACCACTTCTCGCCGATGGTGCTGATGCAGCTCGAGGACTACGGCTTCTGCCCGATCGGCGAGGGCGGCCCGTTCGTGGCCGAGGGCAACATGCGGTGGCCGAACGGCAGCATCCCCGTCAACACCCACGGCGGCAACCTCTCGGAGGCCTACATCATCGGCATGACGCACATACGAGAAGCGGTGGAGCAGATACGCGGCACCGCGATCAACCAGGTCGACGGTGCGGAGATCGCGCTGGTCACCGGTGGACCGGCGGCGCTGCCCGTCAGCGGCACCCTCCTGGCTCGGAGCGCGGCATGAGCGGGCAGGACGGGCTCGGCGGACAAGGCGTCTTCCCCTCGATCCTGAAGCAGCCCAGCTCCGACGACCTCTCGCGTCCGTTCTGGGAGGCGTCGGTCGACGGTCGCCTGGTCGCGCCGCGCTGCACCAACTGCGGCACGTTCCGACTCCCGGCGCCGCCGATCTGCTTCGTGTGTCAGCACCGCGACGTCGAGTGGGTCGAGCTGCCCGGCACCGGCACCGTGTACAGCTTCACGGTGGTGCGCCACCCCTTGGCCAAGATGCTCAACGAGTCGGTGCCGTACGCCGCCGGCATCATCGAGCTCGACGGCACGCAGGGGGCCGGTGCTCGCATGATCGCGAACATCGTCGAGTGCGACGTCGAGACGCTGAAGATCGGCGACCGCGTCGAGATCGTGTGGGAGCACGTGAGCGACGAGATGGCCGTGTTCCGGTTCCGCCCGCTCAGAGCGGGGTGATCAGAGCGGGGTGACGTAGGCGCCGGAGATCCCGCCGTCCACCAAGAAGGTCGACGCGGTCATGAACGACGAGTCGTCGCTGGCGAGGAACGCGACCGCGGCCGCGATCTCCTCGGGTTCGGCGAAGCGTCCCATCGGCACGTGCACGAGCCGGCGTTGCGCGCGCTCGGGATCAGCGGCGAACAGCTCGGAGAGCAACGGCGTGTTCACGGGCCCGGGGCAGAGCGCGTTCACCCGGATGCCCTCGCGCGCGAACTGCACGCCCAACTCGCGTGACAGCGCGAGCACACCGCCCTTCGACGCGGTGTAGGAGATCTGCGAGGTGGCCGATCCCATCGTGGCCACGAACGACGCGGTGTTGATGATGGAGCCCTTCCCCTGGCGCTGCATGTGCGGGAGCACCGCCTTGCAGCACAGGAACACCGACGTGAGGTTGACGTCCTGGACGCGGCGCCAGGCGTCGAGATCGGTGGTGAGGATCGATTCGTCGTCGGGCGGAGAGATCCCCGCGTTGTGGAACGACACGTCGACGCGACCGAACTGCTCGACCGTCAGCGCGAACAGGTGGTCGACCTGCTCTCCGTCGCTCACGTCGACGGCCACGAACTCGCCGTCGACCTCGGCCGCGGCGGCGCGGCCCGTGTCGGCATCGCGGTCGGCGATCACGATGCGAGCACCCTCGGCCGCGAGCCGACGCGCCGACGCCAGCCCGATGCCGCTCCCGCCGCCGGTGATCACCGCGACCCGTCCGGCGAGGCGGCCGCCGAAGGGGCGCTCAGAGCCGTTCGAAGCCACGGATGCGCTCCCAGTCGGTGACCGCGGACTCGAAGGCGGCGAGCTCGACGCGCGCCGCGTGTGCGTAGTGGTCGACCACGTCGTCGCCGAACGCCTCGCGCGCGATCGCGCTGTGCTCGAACAGGTCGGCCGCGGCGGGGAGGGTCGACGGCACGCGCGGCGCGTCGCCGATGTACGCGTTGCCGGTGACCGGTGGTTCGAGCGGCAGCTCGCGCTCGATGCCGTGCAGCCCGGCTGCGAGCAGTGCCGCGACCGCCACGTAGGGGTTCACGTCGCCGCCCGGCACCCGCGTCTCGACTCGCAACGACGGCCCTTCGCCGACGACGCGGAGTGCACACGTGCGGTTGTCGACTCCCCAGGCCACCGCGGTCGGGGCGAAGCTCCCGGCGACGTAGCGCTTGTACGAGTTCACGTTGGGGGCGAAGCACAGCGTGAGCTCGCGCAGGCACGCGAGCTGACCGGCGAGGAAGTGCTCCATCAGCGGCGACATCCCGTGCGCCCCGACACCGGCGAACGCCGACGCGTCGGATCCAATGTCGCGCAAGCTCACGTGGATGTGGCAGGAGTTCCCCTCGCGCTCGTCGACCTTCGCCATGAACGTGAGGCTGCATCCCTCCTGGTGCGCGATCTCCTTGGCGCCGGTCTTGTAGATCGTGTGGTGGTCGCACGAGCTGAGCGCGTCGGCGTAGCGGAAGTTGATCTCGTGCTGACCGAGGTTGCACTCGCCCTTGGCCGACTCGACCGTCATGCCTGCGGTGCTCATCTCGTTGCGGATGCGCCGCAGGAGGGGCTCGATCCGGGCGGTGCCGACCAGCGAGTAGTCGACGTTGTAGAGGTTGGCGGGAGTGAGGTCGCGGTAGCCGCGCGTCCACGCCTCCTCGTAGGTGTCGCGGTAGACGATGAACTCCAGCTCGGTGCCGACGTCGGCGGCGAGTCCGCGGGCTGCGAGCCGTTCGACCTGGCGGCGCAGGATCTGGCGGGGAGACGGGGCAACGGGCGCGCCGTCGTGGTGCTGCACGTCGCACAGCACGAGGGCGGTGGCCTCGTGCCAGGGCACCAGCCGCAGGGTGTCGAGGTCGGGGCAGAGCCGGAAGTCGCCGTAGCCCCGTTCCCACGACGTGAGCTCGTAGCCCTCGACGGTCGCCATGTCGACATCGACGCCGAGGAGGTAGTTGCAGGCCTCGGCCCCGTGGGCCACGACCTCGTCGAGGAAGTGGGCCGCCCCACAGCGCTTGCCCTGCAGACGACCCTGCATGTCGGTCATGGCGACCAGGACGGTGTCGACCGCGCCATCGTGGACCAGGGCGCCGAGATCGGCGAGGGACAGCGGCGGGTCCGGTCGGCTCACCGAACGATGCTACCGAAGCCGGTCGGAAGCGGAACTCGACAGCGATCGCCGTCGTTCAACCATGGATGCGACATTTCTGCACCCTCCACGGCTGGGACGCCACGCAGCCCTGCGTCCCCTGCGCCGCCGACGGGCCCACGCGAGAGGATCAGCTCCGCCGCGCGATCGTGGCGGCGGTGTCGGCCGACACCAGCGACGTCGACGAGCTGTTCACGCCGGCTGCGGCCGGCTCCAGCCCGGCGACCGCAGCCCGCTCCCGCGAGGAACTGGTGGCCGAGATCGAGCATCGCCGTGGGGCGCTCTCCCACGAGCGGGTGACGTTCGGGCGGGTCGAGAGCAACGGCTCCGTCGTCCGGATCGAATGGGAAGCGTCGGCGCTCCACACCGGACCCCTCCCGTTGCCCGGCACCGGCGCGGTGCTGGAGCCGACCGGCCTGAAGCTCCGGATCCGGGCGATCACCTGGGCCCGCTTCGAGGGCCGGCGGATCGCTTCCTGGCGCGGCCACTGGGAGGACGTCGCCCTGGCGTCGTGAGGGGAACGGGCACACGTTGCCCGCTGGTATCCGTTCGGATACCATGGAGCCATGGATGCCGCGGTGACACTGCGCCGGGTCCGACTCCGGTCCGGCCTCTCGTTGCGGGCGCTCGCAGCCCGGGCCGAGACCTCGCACTCCACGCTCTCGGCGTACGAGGCGGGCCGCAAGGTCCCCACCGTCGAGACCCTCGACCGCATCGTGCGCGCCGCCGGCTTCGACCTCGGCGTTGAGCTCACGCCAACAGTGGGCGGGACCGACCGCACCGCCCGGGGTCGGGAGCTGGCCGAGGTGATCGAGCTCGCGGAGCAGTTCCCGGCGCGCCACGCAGCGAAGCTCGACTTCCCTGTCTTCCCGCGGCCTGTCTTCCCGCGGCCTGTCTTCCCGCGGGCGTCGTGAGCGCGCTGGTCGACAAGATCCTCGCCCTCCACGATGCCTTCGACCGCGTCACCATCCCCCACGCGTTCGGCGGCGCGCTCGCGTTGGCGTGGTGCACGCAGCGCGCTCGGGGCACGATCGACATCGACGTGAACGTGTTCGTCGACCGCTCGCGCACGATCGAATTGCTCGCTGCACTGCCTGAAGGCGTGCAGTGGTCCGACACCGACCGTGCGCTCCTCGAACGCGACGGTCAGGTTCGGCTCTGGTGGGACGAGACGCCGGTCGACGTGTTCGTCAACACCACCGAGTTCCACGAGCAGGTCGCCGAGCGGTGTCGCCGCGAACCGTTCGGTGGTCAGGAGGTGCCGTTCCTCGGCTGCACCGACCTCGCGGTGTTCAAGGTGTTCTTCGACCGCACCAAGGACTGGGCCGACCTCGAGGAGATGGCGGCCGCAGGCACGCTCGACACCGATCGCGTCGTCGGCATCCTCGCCCACCACCTCGGCGCCACCGACGACCGCATCGACCGCCTCAGGACTCTCTGACCTCTTCCGTTTTGGGCGCTGCTGAACCACCTCTAGGGGGATCGAGCGGCGCCAAAAGCTGAAGGTGGCTATTCGACCTCGATGGCGGCGCCGGCGAACTGGCTGTTGTAGAGGCGGGCGTACGCGCCGTCGCGTTCGAGCAACTCGCGGTGGTTGCCCTGCTCGACGATGGCGCCGTTCTCCATCACCAGGATGGTGTCGGCGTCGCGGATGGTCGAGAGACGGTGCGCGATCACGAAGCTGGTGCGGTTGGTGCGCAGCGCGGCCATCGCCTTCTGGATCAGCACCTCGGTACGGGTGTCGACCGAGCTCGTGGCCTCGTCGAGGATGAGGATCGTGGGGTTGGCCAGGAACGCCCGGGCGATGGTGAGCAGCTGCTTCTCACCGGCCGACACGCTGGTGCCCTCGTCGTCGACGACGGTGTCGTAGCCGTCGGGGAGCGCCCGCACGAAGTGGTCGACGTGCGTGGCCTTGGCCGCGGCAACGATCTGGTCGTCAGTGGCCTCGGGGTTCCCGAACGCGATGTTCTCGCGGATGGTGCCCTCGAACAGCCAAGTGTCCTGGAGCACCATGCCGACGTTGGCGCGGAGGTCGTGGCGGCGCATCTCGGCGATGTTCAGGCCGTCGAGCGAGATGACGCCGTCGTCGAGCTCGTAGAACCGCATGACGAGGTTGACGAGCGTGGTCTTGCCGGCGCCGGTGGGACCGACGATGGCGACGGTGTTTCCCGGCTCCGCGACGAGGGACAGGCTCTCGATGAGCGGCCGGCTCGGGTCGTACGAGAAGTGCACCTTCGAGAACTCGATGCGACCGTGCGGATCGTCGTCGGTGAGCGGCTCGGCCGGGTCGGGGCTCTGCTCGTCGACGTCGAGCAGCTCGAACACCCGCTCGAGCGATGCGATGCCCGACTGCAGCACGTTGGCCATCGAGGCCAGCTGTGTGAGGGGCTGGGTGAACTGACGCGAGTACTGGATGAAGGCCTGGATGTCACCGATGCTGAGCTGCCCGGCGCTGACCCGCAGTCCGCCGATGACGGCGATGGCGAGGAAGTTCAGGTTGCCGAGGAACATCATCGCGGGCTGGATGGTGCCCGAGATGAACTGCGCACCGAAGCTCGACTCGTAGAGCTCCTCGTTCTGCTCGTCGAACGTGCGCTGCACTTCGTCCTGCTGGCCGAAGACGCGCACGAGAGCATGACCGGTGAAGGCCTCCTCGACCTGTGCGTTCAGGGTGCCGGTGTAGCGCCACTGCGCGATGAACTTCTTCTTCGACCGTGCCGTGATGAGCCGCATCACCACGAGCGAGATGGGCACGGTGACCAATGTGATGATCGCCAGGAGCGGCGAGATCGAGATCATCATGATGACGACGCCGATGATCGTGAGCGTCGAGGTCAACATCATGCTCAGCGTCTGCTGGAGGCTCTGCGCCACGTTGTCGATGTCGTTGGTGACCCGGCTGAGGAGGTCGCCACGCGGCTGGCTGTCGACGTACGCGAGGGGGAGGCGGTTGAGCTTGTCCTCG
>DASXXX010000258.1:0-5889 GCA_036502765.1 Acidimicrobiia bacterium
CGTGCTCGACGCCGAGCTCGACATCCTCGTCATCCAGGGCACGGTCGTGTCGGCCGAGCACGTGTCGAAGACGTCCGAGCCGCTCAACCTCAAGAAGTTCATCCGCGAGTTCGACCTGCCCGTCATCGTCGGCGGTTGCGCGTCGTACTCCACCGCGCTGCACCTCATGCGCACCGGTGCGGTCGGCGTGCTCGTGGGCGTCGGACCCGGCCACGCCTGCACCAGTCGCGGCGTGCTCGGCATCGGCGTGCCGCAGGCCACTGCCATCGCCGACGCGGCCGGCGCGCGCATCCGTCACCTCGACGAAACCGGCGTGTACGTGCACGTCATCGCCGACGGCGGCATGCGCACCGGGGGCGACGTCGCCAAGGCGATCGCGTGTGGTGCCGACGCGGTGATGATCGGTTCGCCGCTCGCCGCCGCCTACGAGGCACCGGGCCGCGGCTACCACTGGGGCATGGCGACCTTCCACCCCACGCTCCCGCGTGGCGCGCGCGTCAAGGCGTCGAACCGGGCCACGTTGGCCGAGATCCTCACCGGGCCCGCGCACGAGAACGACGGCACCCTCAACCTCTTCGGCGCCCTCCGCACCTCGATGGCCACCACCGGCTACGAGACGCTGAAGGAGTTCCAGAAGGCCGAGGTCATGGTGGCGCCGTCGCTGCAGACCGAGGGCAAGGCGCTCCAGCGCGCCCAGGGCATCGGCATGGGCCGATAGCCAGAAGCTTCCAAGGAGCGGATCACCACATGGACATCGCCACGCTTTCCGCCACGGCCAAGGCGCTGGTCGCGCCGGGCAAGGGCATCCTGGCCGCCGACGAGAGCGGCGGGACGATCAAGAAGCGCTTCGACTCGATCTCGGTCGATTCCACCGAGACCAACCGGCGCGACTACCGCGAGATGTTGTTCACCGCGAAGAACGTCGGCGACTACATCAGCGGGGTCATCCTCTACGACGAGACGATCCGCCAGGACGCGGCCGACGGCACGTCGCTGGTGAAGCTGCTCGAGGGCCAGGGCATCATCCCCGGCATCAAGGTCGACCTCGGTGCGAAGCCGCTCGCCGGCGCCGACGGCGAGACCGTCACCGAGGGCCTCGACGGTCTGCGTGAGCGTCTCGCCGAGTACCACTCGCTCGGCGCCCGCTTCGCCAAGTGGCGCGCGACGTACACCATCACCGACAGGCTGCCGAGCGCGTACTGCATCGACGTGAACGCGCACGCGCTGGCGCGCTACGCCGCGCTGTGCCAGGAGGCGGGCATCGTCCCGATCGTGGAGCCCGAGGTCCTGATGGACGGCGAGCACACGATCGAGCGTTCGTTCGAGGTCACCTCGACGGTGCTCGACGCGCTCTACGAGGCACTGTTCCTCCAGCGGGTGCGGCTCGACGGCACGCTGCTCAAGCCCAACATGGTGCTGTCGGGGTACTCATGCCCACAGCAGGCGTCGGTCGAAGAGGTGGCCGAGGCTTCGGTGCGCTGCTACCGCGCCACCGTGCCGGCGGCGGTCCCGGGCATCGTGTTCCTCTCCGGCGGCCAGTCCGACGAGGTCGCCACCGCGCACCTCAACGCCATGAACCGGCTCGGGAGCCTCCCGTGGGAGCTGAGCTTCTCGTACGGCCGGGCGCTGCAGGCGCCCGCGCTGAAGGCATGGAAGGGCGAGCCAGCCAACCTCGACGCCGGCCGCAACGCGTTCCTCCACCGGGCCCAGCTCAACAGCGCCGCTCGGTCGGGTTCGTACACGGCCGACATGGAGAAAGCGGCCAGTTGACGCCGGCTCTTTTGGCGAGGCGCAGTTGAAGCTGCGTTGAACGCCAGGCGACAGTTTCTTCTCGAAGTCTCAGAGCTTCACGGGTAGGGTGACCAGACCCGTATGCGACGCATCGACTCGACCCACAGCACCTGGTTGTTCGACACGGAGCGGATGCGCTTCTGTCGCCTTCCGCGCGGCATCGACCCGCAGTCGATCACCCTCGACAGCGAGTGGCAGCCCTACTTCGGCCTCGAGATCGAGGCCGCTGGCGCGTTCACCGTTGCGCTCAACGCCGACCACACCCGGCTGTTGCGGGCGTGGCGCGAGGAACCGGCGCCCACCAAGGAGCTCGAGCTCCAGCCCGACGCCTCGTCCGACTGAGCTCCTTCCGGCCAACTCCTTCCGGGTTGACCCGAACACGCGTACGATCTCGGAGTGATCACCTCCGATGCCATCCTCGCTGGACTCAACCCCGTCCAGCGTGAAGCGGCGTCGGCGCCCGACGGTCCCATCGTGGTCATCGCCGGTGCCGGGTCGGGCAAGACCCGCGTGCTCACCCACCGCATCGCGTTCCTGATCGCGGAGCAGCGCGCCTCACCGTTCGGGCTGGCCGCCATCACGTTCACCAACAAGGCCGCGGGCGAGATGAAGTCACGCGTGGGCGAGCTCGTCGGCCCGGTGGCGGAGCGCATGTGGGTGTCGACGTTCCACTCGATGTGCTCGCGCATCCTGCGGCGCGAGGCCCCGTTGCTCGGGTACCGGTCGTCGTTCTCGATCTACGACCAGGCCGACGCCGTGCGCCTCGTCGACTACGTGCGCCGCGATCTCGACATGGATCCGAAGCGCTTCCCGCCCCGTCGGCTGCAGGCCGCGATCTCGGCCATGAAGAACGAGCTGGTCTCGTGGGAACAGGCCGTCGACCGGGCGTTCACGCCGCCCGAGAAGCGCGTCGCCGACGTGTACCGCGAGTACCAACGACGCCTGCTCGAGGCGTCCGCGCTCGACTTCGACGACCTGCTGGTGCAGACCGTGCACCTCTTCCGCGACCACGTCGACGCCAAGCAGCGGTGGGCAGGACGCTTCCGTCACGTGCTGGTCGACGAGTTCCAGGACACCAACGTCGCGCAGTGGGAGCTGGTGCGGATGCTCACCGAGGAGCACCGCAACGTGATGGTGGTGGGAGATCAAGACCAGTCGATCTACAAATTCCGAGGGGCCGACTTCCGGAACCTGACGAAGTTCGAGGAGATCTTCCCCGAGGCCTCGATCATCCTGATGGAGCAGAACTACCGCTCCAGCCAGCGCATCCTCGACGCCGCCAACGCGGTCATCGCCAACAACGCGGCGCGCCGTCCGAAGCACCTCTGGACCGAGCAGATCGGCGGCGAGCTCATCACCCGCTACCACGCGGAGGACGAGCACGACGAGGCCGCGTTCGTCGTGCACGAGATCGGGCGACTCGTCGACACCGAGCACCACCGCTTCGGCGACGTCGCCGTCTTCTACCGCACCAACGCGCAGAGCCGCGTCGTGGAGGAGGCGCTCGTGCGCGCCGGCGTGCCGTACCGCGTCGTCGGCGGGGTGAAGTTCTACGACCGGCGCGAGGTGAAGGACGTCCTCGCCTACCTGCGCGCGCTCGTGAACCCCGACGACGAGGTGAGTTGGCGCCGCGTCGTCAACACGCCCAAGCGCGGCGTGGGCGACACCTCGGTCAACAAGGTGGCCGCGCACGCGCAGGGCGCGGGCATCACGTTCCGCGACGCGCTCGCGCGTGCCGACATCGCGGGGGTGAGCGGCAAGGCGCTCGGCGGCATCCGCGACCTGCTCGAGCTGATGGCCGGGTTCGCGTCTGTCGCCGAGGGCGGGATCGGTCCGACGGTCGAGGCGATCCTCGAACAGACCGGCTACCTCGCCGAGCTCGAGGCCGAGCGGTCCATCGAAGCGCGCGGGCGCATCGAGAACCTGCAGGAGCTCGTGGGCGTCTGCCACGAGTTCGACCAGGCGCTCGACGCCGGTGACGTGTCCGGCCTCCCCGGCATCGCCGGGGTCGGCACCGCCGACAACACCGCCGGCGACATCACCATCCCCGACGGCCTCCCGCGGATCCAGGCCTTCCTCGAAGCGATCTCGCTGGTCACCGACATGGACACCGAGGGCGCCGACGCCAATGGTGGAGGAGGCGATGGTGACGGGCGTGACCACAGTGCGGTCACGCTGATGACGCTGCACACCGCCAAGGGGCTCGAGTTCCCCGTGGTGTTCCTCACCGGCATGGAGGACGGCGTGTTCCCGCACACCCGCAGCCTCGGCGACCCCGACGAGCTCGAGGAGGAGCGGCGTCTCTGCTACGTCGGCATCACGCGTGCGCGCGAGCGCCTCTACCTCTGTCACGCGTGGAGCCGCATGCTCTTCGGCGCCACCGACTACTACCCACCGAGTCGCTTCCTCTCCGAGATCCCCGAAGAGCTGATGCAGGTGTTGGGCGCGGGGGCCGAGCGCGGCCGCGCCTACGGCGGGAGCGGTACGCGCCGACGGGCCGGGGAGGGGCGGCCGGCCGAGCACCGCCGCGCCGTGGCCGAAGCCGCGATGCGGTCGTCGACTTCCTCTGCGTCGGCGTTTGCTGCACCCAGTGGACCGTCGGGCGCCCGCGGCGCCGAGACGATGGGCCTGCGCGTCGGCGACGACGTCAGCCACGACAAGTTCGGCGAAGGGGTCGTCCTCGAGCTCGTCGGCGAGGGCGAGAAGACCGAAGCGGTCGTGCACTTCCGCGACGTCGGCGAGAAGCGTCTGCTCCTCGCGTGGGCGCCCCTGGAGAAGGTCTGAGCCTCAGCCCGCGGGCGCGGCCTCGCGATGACGCAGGTCGACGAGCAGCTCGCCCTTGTTGGCGCCGAGCTCGCCGATCTCCGACTGGTAGCGGGCGAGGGCGCTGCTCTTCACCTTGGCGTCGTGGCAGTCGACGAACGAGTTGATCGAACCCCGCCACCGCACGCGGCAGTCCTTGGTGCCCGGCTTGATGTCGGAGAGCGCGACGACCTGGCCGTCCTCGAGCGCCAGGAGGATGTTGCGATCTCCCCCGAAGGGGTCGGGATAGAAGAAGGGGCCGCCCTTCTTCAGGTCGTTGTGGATCGCGGTGGCGTCGCCGGCCGGGAACGCCGTGTACTTGGTGGGGCTCGACGCCCGGCTCGTCGCCAGCAGCAACACCGCGGCGACGAGGACACCGGCGACGATCACGGCGCCGGCGGCCACGAGCAGGATCTTGGCATCGGACCGTTGGAGGGCCACGGCAGACGGTGTACCACCCAGATCCGAGCTGGCTTCAAGGGAACGCTCCGGTTTGTGGTTGGTCGCCTGCGTCGGCCACGATTCCCCGTCGTGGATCTCTTCGAATACCAAGGCAAGCAACTGTTCGCGCGCTACGGCATCCCCGTGTCCGACGGTGCGCCCGTCACCACGGTGCCCGAGGCGGTGGAGGTGGCCGACCGCATCGGGTACCCGGTGGTCGTGAAGGCCCAGGTCCAGGTGGGGGGTCGTGGCAAGGCCGGCGGCATCAAGCTCGCCGCCAACTCCGAGGAAGCCCGCACCCACGCCGAGAACATCCTCGGCATGGACATCAAGGGCCACGAGGTCAAGGTGGTCTGGATCGAGACCGCGAGCGACATCGCCGAGGAGTACTACGCCTCCTTCACCCTCGACCGGGCCGCGAAGCTCCACCTCGGCATGCTCTCGGCCCAGGGTGGCGTCGAGATCGAGCAGGTGGCGGAGGAGAACCCCGACGCCATCGCCAAGATCCACGTCGACCCGGTCGACGGGCTCACCGAGGCGCAGTGCCGCGAGTGGGTGGCCGCGGCCGTCCTCAACCCTGCAGCCACCGAGGGCGCGGTCGACATCCTGATGAAGCTGTACCAGGCGTACGTCGACGGCGACGCCGACCTCGTGGAGATCAATCCGCTGATCCTCACTCCCGACGGTCGGGTGCACGCACTCGACGCCAAGGTGACGCTCGACGACAACGCGATCTTCCGTCACCCCGACTACACCGACTACGACGCCACCCAGGTGCGCGACGCGCGTGAGTCGTTCGCCCACGAACAGGGTCTGCAGTACGTCGGGCTCGACGGTTCGGTCGGCGTGATCGCC
>DASXXX010000259.1:0-26774 GCA_036502765.1 Acidimicrobiia bacterium
GTGAAGCCGGTGTACTCGACCGGCATGACCGGCCAGTCCTCCGGTCGCACGAAGTGCGTGACGCCGAACGTGTACCAGAGCACGACGTCGGTCTCCTCGAGTGACCGGTCGGCCGCGGTCCAGCGGGGCAGACCGTCGCCACCTTCGTGTTGGTTGGGGAACTCGCCCGCGGCTCGACGTTCGTCGCGGTCGTAGGGCGTGACCCAGAGGTTGTGCCGCGCGAACCCGGCGCGCTTGCCGACGCTCGACTCGGGTGACGCCAGCATCGTCGGGGTCGAGATCGTCGGAGCCAGCTTGTACCCCACCGGCTGATCCACCGCGTTGCGGCTCGACGAGTTCATCACCCGCCAGGTGCGACTCGTGGCGGAGTTCGTGTCACGCTGCGCGGCCAACTCGTGGGTGAGGGGCGTGACCCGCGGCCGGAACGCATTGCCCCACGGGTTGTCCGGGCCCGTGGGCACCACCTCGGCCTCCACCTCGTACACCGAGTTCTGCGGACCGTCGACGTCGAGGTCGAGCCGAGCCGAGAACAGGTGCTGGTGATGGGGCGCCGCGAGGCCGGGTGCGATCACGTTCGCGAACGGGGGCTGCTCGCCGGGCGTGATCGCCATGGGCGAGACGATCCCGGTGAGCTTCACCTCCAATTGGATGTTGCCGTCGAGGTAGAAGTACCAGTAGAAGCCGTACTCGTAGTTGCCGACGGTGGCGACGAAGCTCACGACCAGGCGTCGCGACCGACGGGTCTCGTTCGTGCCGCCCTGCATGTCGTGGTGCTTCCAGAGGATGCCGTAGTCCTCTTCGTGCATGCAGATCGCGTGCTCGACCGCGTAGGGCGCGCCCTGCTCGGTGGCGAGCACGGCGTCGAAGTAGTGGATGACGCCGAGGCAGTCGCAGCCGAGCTTCAGCGAGTTCGCCATGCGGCCGAGGCCCCACTCACCGGCGTCGAACGCGTTCTTCCAACCGTGCATCGGGCTCGGGTCGCCGTAGGGCACCACCATCTCGGTGATCGACGCCCGGTGCAGCACCGGCCGGACGCGGTCGCCGTCGTGGTACGCGACCTGGTGCAGCACGAGCCCTTCGTAGGGATCGAAGCCGACGCGGAACGACCAGCGTGACCACCGGACGTGATGCCCGTCGACCGCGAAGCTCGGGCCGTCGGGTTGCACGATCTCGAGCGGCTTGAGGTCGTCGCGCATCGGACCGACCGCGTCGGGGAGGTAGTGGCCGCGCTCGGCGGGCATCGGCACCACGCCGTGGTCGACGACCTCGAGCACGGTGCCCGAGCCCATGTCGAAGAAGGCGACGACGCCCTCGATCGGCTGGGCGTAGCCGTTGTCGGTCGCCTCGTCGCGGTAGTACGAGATGCAGCGGCTGATGCGGCGGCCGTCCTCGTGCGGCGAGTCGAACGAGCCGGCTGGCCACGGATCGATCTGCACCTTGTCGAAGTCGTCGATGCCGCGGAGCTTCATGGCGGCCTGCCACGCGGGATCCGCCTTCACTCCGAGGATCGCTCCCAACGACTCGCCGAAGAGCAACGCGGGCCGCATGCCAACGTTCCGCGTCCACGAGCGCACCTCGCTCGCGGTCACCGAGACCACGGCTTCGATCGCCTCGAGTCGACCGGGCGGCACCAGCAGCGCCTCGACCTCGCGGTCTACCGGCGCGCCAGGTTCGTGCGCGAGGACGACGGCCTTGTCGGGCTCGCGCAGGCGCAAGTGGGCGAAGATGAAGTCGACCTCGTACCGGTCGTCGGCGGCGATGAGCGCGACCGCGGCGGTGATCTCGTCGGCGGTGATCGGGTCGAGCGGATGGACCGTGGTGCTCACTCCGCGCCCGCCGCCTGCTGTCGCATGTACTCGGCCGTGCCGGCCACGAAGCCTTCGACGTCGTTCGCCTTCCCGGTCACGTAGTCCTTGAAGTACGCCGGGATGTACACCTCGAGCGCGCCGCGGTCGAGCGCGGCGAACGTCTCCTGCACCAACTCACCGACGGTGATGAACTCGACCGGCGCGGTGAACGGGTCGTTGTCGGGCTGGGTGAACAGCGGGGTGTCGACGACGCCCGGGTACACCACGAGCACCTTGATGCCGTCGCCCCACAGGTCCATCGCCATCGCTTCGGAGAACACCGAGAGCGCCGCTTTCGACGCGTCGTACGCGGCCTCACCGGGTGACGACAGCGTGGCGGCCACCGAGGACAGGTTCACCAGCTGGCCGCCGCCGCGCTCGAGCATCTGCGGCAGCAGGGCGAGCGTGAGGCGGATCGGGCCGAGGAAGTTCACCTGCATCACGGTGTCGACCGTCGCCGCGTCGAGCTCGCGGCTGTGGCGCCGCTTGGGGATCCCCGCATTGTTCACCAGGACGTCGACGCCGCCGAGCGCGGTGAGGGCGTCCGCCGCGAGGCGGTCGACCGCGGCCGGGTCACCGAGGTCGGCGACCAGTTCGTGCACGGTGGCACCGTGTGCCCGGCAGGCCGCGGCAGTGGCGGCGAGCCGTTCCCGGTCGCGCCCGCTGATGGCGAGCACCGCGCCCCGTCGGGCGAATTCCTCCGCCAGTCCCATCCCGATGCCCGACGACGCACCCGTCACCAGCACCCGACTTCCGTTGTGGTCAGTCCCCATGGGCGGCACCGTAGGACAGCGCGCGGCGGCGGGGCCATTGCGCCGTAACGTCATGGTCCCGTGGCCAGAAGAAGAGGGGGCAGGATGCCGCTCGAGGGACGCCAACTCGCCGCACCGGTCGACCTGCGCGACCTCCTCCGGGTCGGGCTCGACGCCGAGCCCGATGCCGTCGCGGTGTCGAGCGCGATCCACCAGATGACCTGGCGCGAACTCGAGGACGCGAGCGACCGTCTGGCCAGGAACTACACGAAGCTCGGGTTGCAGGCCGGTGACCGGGTCGCGTCGCTGATCCCCAATCGCATCCTCCTCCTCGTCCACTACCTGGCGTGCTTCCGCGCCGGGCTCGTCACCACACCCCTCAATTACCGGTACGCGCCGCGCGAGATCGACCACGCACTCGAGGTCAGCGGTGCCAGTGCGATCGTGGCGCACGCGGAGCGCGCCGACGATCTCGCCGCCAGCGCACTCGCCGGCGGGCTCCTGCAGATCGGCGTGGAGGGATCGCTGGCGGACGGCCCCACCCTCGAGCAGCTCGTGGCCGACACCGACCTCTCCAAGGGCGGGCTCGGTCCGATCGAGCTCGCCGCAACCCGGCGCAGCGATCCCGCCGCCATCTTCTTCACGTCCGGCAGCACCGGGCCCGCGAAAGGCGTCACCCACAGCCTCGACTCGCTCGGGTGGATGGTGGCGAGCGCGATCGACGGGTTCGAGCTCACCGACGCCGACACGTTCCTCCCCGGGTCGTCGATGTCGCACGTCGGTTCGTTCCTGTGGGCGCTGGCGTCGCTGGCGGTCGGTGGGCACGTGGTGGTGGCGCGCACGTTCGACGCCGGCGAGATCCTCCCGTTGCTCCGCGCCCACCGTCCCACGGTGCTGGCCATGATTCCTGCCGCGCTCACCGCGCTCGTGCGCGACCACGACGTCACCGCCGAGGACTTCGCGTCGTTGCGCGTGTGCCGGGCGGGCGCCGACAAGGTGTCGCTCGAGCTCGAGCACGAGTTCCAGGCGCTGAGTGGGCTGCTCGTCGACGAGGGCTACGGCATGACCGAGGTCGGGCTGGCGACGCTCAACCCACCGCGCGGTCCGATCAAGCAGGGCTCGATCGGCCGTCCGGTCGGCGGCTTCGCGATCTGCGTGCGCGACGACGATCGCTGCGAGTGCGGGAACGGCACGGTCGGACGGGTGTGGATCCGCACGCAGAGCCAGACCATCGGGTACTGGGACAACCCCGAGGCCACCGCCGAGATCCTGCGCGACGGCTGGCTCGACTCCGGCGACCTCGCGCGCGCCGACGACGACGGGTACCTCTGGTTCTTCGGGCGCAAGAAGCAGATCATCGTGCACGACGGTTCGAACATCAGTCCCGGCGAGGTCGAAGAGGCGCTGGCCGAGCATCCCGCGGTCGCGCTCGTGGGAGTCGTCGGGATCCACGACGAGGTGCACGGCGAGAACGTCCGCGCGTACGTCACGATCCAGGACGGTGCGGAGCGGCCGACGAGCCAGGAGCTGGTCGAGTTCGCACGCGAGCGAATCGGGTAAAAGGCACCGGAGGAAGTGGTGTTCCTCGTCGAGATGCCGGTGAACCCGACCGGGAAGCTCGACCGAGTGGCGCTCAAGGCCATGGCCGAGGACCACCTCCACCCGCACGGCCTCCCCACCTGATCGACCGAGGAGCTGTCCCATGAGCATCGAGGGCAACGAGTTCTGCGTCGCATGATCGAGTTCGCGCTCTTCGACACGCCGATCGGCCGCTGCGGGATCGCGTGGGACGGCGACGTCATCGAGGGCACGCAGCTCCCCGAGCCACGCGCCGACGGCACGCGGCAGCGACTGCTCGATCAGTTCGACGGTGCGTCCGAGGGACCGCCTCCGCCCGCGGTCCTGGACGCGATCGACCGCATGGTGGCATCGCTGCGCGGCGAGGCCGACGACCTCGTCGACGTCCCGCTCGACCTCGATGCGCTCCCGCCCTTCCGACGCAAGGTGCTCGAGGTCGTGCGCACGATCCCCGCGGGTGAGACGCTGTCGTATGGCGACGTCGCCACCGCGGTCGGTTCGCCCGGCGCGGCACGCGCGGTCGGGCAGGCGCTCGGACGCAACCCGTTCCCGATCGTGATCCCGTGCCACCGCGTGCTGGCCGCCGGTGGGCGCATCGGCGGGTTCACCGCGGCGGGCGGCGCGTCGGTGAAGGCGAAGATGCTCGCGGCCGAGGGTGTTATGCCACGATCTTGATTCAGTCGGTGCGGCCGGCGGCGGCGCGGAACGCGGCGACGATCCCGGACAGCTCGTCGAGTGCGGCCGAGCGGTCGACGGGGAACTTCCTGTGCATGCGGAGGTCGGTGAGACCGGCCGCGGCGAAGGCGGGAACCTGCTCCATGGTGCGGTCGACGTCGAAGGAGCCGTCGTCGGCCTTCACCAACGGGAGCGTGCCGGTGACCTGCAGGTCGGAAGGATCGCGACCCGCCTCGGCCAGCCGCTGCTTCATCGCCGCGATCCCCGCGACCGGGTCGGCGGCGGCATCGCCCCAGGGGATCCACCCCGATCCGAACGTGGAAAGACGGCGGACGACGCGCGCGTTGATGGTCCCGCTGATCCAGATCGGCACACCGCCCGGCTGCAGCGGCTTCGGCATCATGTGCGTCGCCTCGAAGTGGAGCTCGGGCGAGTCGTACGCGGCGCGCTGCTCGCGCCAGAGGGTCTGGAGCACCTCGAGGGTGTGGTCGAGGAGCCGGCCGCGCCCGTCGAACGACAAGCCGGCGGCGTCGTACTCCTCGCGCTGCCACCCGACGCCGACCCCGAGGTCGAGGCGGCCGCCCGAGAGCACGTCGAGGGTCGCGGTGGACTTCGCGAGCACCGCGGGACGGCGCAACGCGGCGACGAGGATGTTGGTACCGAGGCGAATGCGCGACGTCATGCCCGCGAGCACCGACAGGGTGGTGAGGGGCTCGAGCCAGAGCCCGTCGGGTCCCGTCGGCTGCTTCCCGCCGGCCTGACCGCCGATCTCGGGGCGCGCGTACTCCTCGAGTCGCTCGCCGAAGACCACGTGGTCGGACACAACGAGGCGGTCGACGCCGGCTTCGTCGGCGACGGTCGCGGCGTCGAACAGCGGTTGCCAGGTACCGGGATCTTCGGCGGCGAACGACGTCACACCGATGGAGAGTTGGATCAACGAGGCCATGGCGCGGAGCCTACGCCGGGGGAGCGAGTGCGCCCTTCGGGACCTGACCTACGCTGGCCCGACACGCTTCCAGGGGGAACGGCATGGCGAACGAGACCGTGATCAAGGGCGGGACCGTCCACGACGGCACCGGTGCTGCCGGTGTGCGCGCCGATGTAGGGATCGCGGGCGGCCGCATCACCGAGGTCGGTCCGAACCTCGAGGGCGATCGCGTGCTCGACGCCGGTGACTGCGTCGTCGCTCCCGGCTTCATCGACATCCACACGCACTACGACGCGCAGGTGTTCTGGGACCCCGCGCTCACGCCGTCGTGCTTCCACGGCGTCACCACCGTCGTCGCCGGCAACTGCGGCTTCTCGATCGCCCCGACGCGCCCGGAGCACCACGACCTCATCGCGCGCACACTCGAGAACGTCGAGGACATGGACGTCGCCGCGCTCGCCGCAGGCATCCCGTGGGACTTCGCCAGCTTCCCTGAGTACCTGGCGTCGGTCGGCAACCACGGCGTGGGGATCAACTTCACCGCCTACATCGGCCACACCGCACTGCGCCTCTTCGTGATGGGCGACGCCGCCTACGAGCGCACCGCGACGTCGGAGGAGGTCGCGGAGATGCAGCGCGTGCTGCGTGAGGCGATGGAAGCTGGTGCCGCCGGCTTCGCCACCAGCTTCGCTCCACCGCACCAGGGCATCGACGGCAAGCCGGTGCCGAGCCGCTTCGCCGACCGTGAGGAGTTCGAGGCGCTGCTGGCGACGATGGGTGAGGTCGGCCGCGGCGTCGTGTCGATCGCGCCGGGTGAGCAGTGCCCGCCCGCGGAGATGTTCGACCTCCAGCTGAAGGTGGGTGTGCCGTTCACCTGGGGCGCACTGCTGACCTCGCCCGGACGCGACTACCGCATGTCGCTCGACGCCAACGACGCCGGCTGGGAGCGCGGGGCGGAGGTGTGGCCGCAGGTCACCCCCCGACCGCTCACGTTCACCTTCACGCTCGACTCGCCCTACCCGCTGGCGGTCAACGAGTCCTTCTCGGCGCTGCAGAACGCGTCGGTCGAGGAGCGCACGCGGGCCTACGCCGACCCCGAGTGGCGCGAGGTGATGAAGAGCAGGCTCGGCACCGCCGGCGGCTTCGGCCTCCGTTGGGACACGTACACATTCGGGCCGAGCGAGTCGCACCCCGAGCTCGCCGAGCGCAAGCTGGTCGACATCGCCGCCGAGCGAAACGTCGAACCGCTCGACTGCCTGCTCGACCTCGCGCTCGACGAGCCGGGACTGGCACTGCGCGTGCGCACGATCATCGCCAACGACGACGAGAACGGCGTGGCGAACCTGCTCGTCGACGAGCACTGCACCCTCGGCCTCTCCGACGCCGGCGCGCACGCCGGCCAGCTCTGTGACGCGCCGCAGGCCACCGACCTGCTGGGCAAGTGGGTGCGCGACAAGGGCGTCGTGCCCATGGAACTGGCGATCCGCAAGCTCAGCGGCCTGCAGGCCGACCTGTTCGGCTTCGCGGACCGCGGCTACCTGCGGCCGGGTGCCTTCGCCGACGTCGCGGTGTTCGACCCCGCGACGGTGGCTCCCGGACCCATCCGGCGGGTCAACGACTTCCCGGCCTGCGCCGAGCGCCTCACCGCCGACGCGCCCGTGGGCATGCAGCACGTGGTCGTGAACGGCGCACCCATCCGCGTCGACGGTGAGTCCACGAACGCCGGCACCGTCGGCCAGGTGGTGAAGCCGTCGGCGCGTCCGTGAGCACCGCGTCGGTGATCGGTGACGGCCACCGACCGGTCGTCGTCGAGGCGGCGATCAACGGCGCCAACCCCGACGCGCCGCGCACGCCCGACGAGATCGCCCAGTGCGCGCTGGCGTGCTTCGATGCCGGCGCCGCGGTCGTGCACAACCACGTCGACCTCTTCGGCACCGCCGAAGAAGCTGCAGCGCGGTATCGCGAAGGCTGGGACCCGGTGCTCGCGGCGCGTCCCGACGCGTTGCTCTACCCGACCATCAACGGCATCGGCCCGGTCGAGGAGCGCTACTCGCACATCACGCCGCTCGCCGAGGGTGGCGGCCTGCGCATCGGCGTGATCGACCCGGGATCGGTCAACCTGGGCGCGTCGTTCGCGTACGTGAACGCGGGGTCCGACATCGAGCACCAGTGGAAGCTCTGCGACACGCTCGGACTCGTCCCCGGCATGTCGATCTTCGAGCCCGGGTTCCTGCGCGCCGCACTCGCGTACTGGCGCGCGGGAAAGCTGCCGCCGGGCACGATGCTGCGGTTCTACTTCGGCGGTCGCGAAGCCGAGGCCGACGGTGGCTTCACGTTCGGGCTCGCGCCCACCGAGCGCGCGCTCGATGCGTACCTCGAGCTGCTGGGCGACTGCCCGCTCCCGTGGTCGGTGACCGTGGTCGGCGGCGACCTCTTCGCCACCGATCTGCCCGCCCTCGCGCTCGAGCGCGGTGGACACCTGCGCGTCGGCCTCGAGGACCACCGCGGCCGGCGAGCGACCAACGAGGAACTCGTCGCACAGGCGGTCGCGGCGGTGCGCGCGTCGGGACGACCGCTCGCCGACTGCAGGACCGCGGCCGCCTTCCTCGGGCTGAAGGTCTCGGACTGAAACCGGCCTGAGGCGGCCCTGGGGTGGCCGTCGGCGTCGGTATACGGTGAGGGCACACCGCACTCCTGGAGGCCCCGCCATGAAGGTCGAAGACCTGATCCTGGTGAGCATCGACGACCACGTCGTCGAACCGCCCGACATGTTCGACCGCCACGCGCCGGCCCAGTACCGCGACCGCGTCCCGCGTGTCGTGAAGGGCGACGACGGGCTCGAGAAGTGGCTGTTCGAGGGCCAGCAGATCGGTTCGATGGGGCTCAACGCGGTCGTCACGTGGCCCAAGGAGGAGTGGGGCTTCGACCCCGTCGGCTTCGCCGAGATGCGTCCGGGTGCGTACGACATCCACGAGCGCGTGCGCGACATGAACCGCAACGGCATCCTCGCATCCATGTGCTTCCCGACCTTCGCCGGGTTCGCGGGCGGCATGTTCCAGGAGGCGGCCGACAAGGACCTCGCGCTCGCCACCGTGCAGGCGTACAACGACTGGCACATCGACGAGTGGTGCGCGGCGTACCCCGACCGGTTCATCCCGCTCGCCATCCCGCCGATCTGGGACCCGCAGTTGGTGGCCGACGAGGTGCGACGTGTCGCGGCCAAGGGCTGCCGGGCGATCACCATGCCCGAGCTGCCGCACATCCAGGGTCTGCCCAGCTACATCAACACCGACTACTGGGACCCGTTCTTCCGTGCGGTGTCGGAGGAGCAGGTCGTGATGTGCCTGCACATCGGTCAGGGCTTCAACGCGATCACCACGCCGCCCGAGGCGCCGATCGACAACCTGATCATCCTCGCCACCCAGGTCTCCGCGCTCGCGGCGCAAGACCTGCTGTGGGGCGGCGCCATGCACCAGTACCCCGACCTCAAGATCGCGTGGTCGGAGGCCGGCATCGGGTGGATCCCCTTCTACCTCGACCGCTGCGACCGTCACTACACCAACCAGCGATGGCTCGGTCACGACTTCGGCGACAAGCTGCCGAGCGACATCTTCCGTGAGCACTCGCTCGCGTGCTACGTGACCGATCCGGTCTCGCTCAAGGTGCGCCACGACATCGGCATCGACATCATCGCCTGGGAGTGCGACTACCCGCACTCCGACTCGATCTGGCCCGACGCACCCGAGGTCGTGCTCGCCGAGCTCGACAACGCCGGCGCGTCCGACGCCGACATCCACCAGATCACCTGGCAGAACTCGTGCCGCCACTTCGGGTACGACCCGTTCCAGCACATCGCGCGCGAACGCGCGACGGTCGGCGCGCTGCGGGCACTCTCACCCGATGTCGACACGTCGACGAAGACGCGGGCGCAGTGGCGCGAGAACTACGAGGCCGCGCACGCGGGCTGACGCCCGGCGGTCATCAAGCGCGCGTCGTGAAGATGCGTCACGACCAACGGATCTCGTAGCGCGCGTAGTGACTCTCGCCGATGTCGCTCGAGTAGCGGCCGTCGGCGACCTTGGCGAGCACGCGCATGCGCATCGCCGGCACGCCTTCCTCGCGGCCTGACGTCGCGATCGCCGAACGGCGCGGCCCGTCGAACAGTTCGAGCTCGAGCTTCTCGTCGTCGAGGCTGATGCGCAACGTCGCCGCGTCGGAGCCGTGGTCGACGGCGTCGGCGACGATCTCGCTCGCCAGGAGCTCGGCTCGTTGCGCGACATCGCGCTCGATCTGCCAGTCCGCTGCCAACGTCGACACGAGCGATCGCGCCCGCGCCGGGGACTCCGCGGTCAAGGTGAGCGATTCGCTGCACTCGTGATGTTGCAACACCGAAAGACCTCCAGGTGACCCGCTTCAACAGGATCGGGGCTGGCGGGGTAGCGCTTGATGCGCGGACGGTCAACGTTCCGTCAACAAGCGTCCAAGTCAGTCGGTGGCGTCGGGAAAGACCTGCAATTCGGGGTGGTCGTCGAGGGTCCAGCGGTTCCGGCGGCCCGGGACGAGCTGCTCGGGTGCGACCCGGTCGAGGTCGTCGAGGGTCCAGCCGCCGGCCTGCTCGATCGTCGCCTTCGGACGCGGTTCGGTCAGCAGCGACACCCGGTCGCCGAACACGAGGAACGTGCATCCGTTGACGTCGGCGGCCGCGTCGGTGCAGAGCCACACGACGAAGGGTGCGATCTTGGCCGGCGTGATCACGTCGACGGGTGACTGCTCGCTGGGCCGGCCCATGGTGGCGTCCATCAGGGGACGCCACGGCGCGGAGTGCTCGTTGTACTCGTGCACCTGGAGCGTGATCGCGAGCGGCCGGATCGCGTTGCAGCGGATCCCGAAGCGCCCGACCTCCATCGCCGCGGTGCGGGTCAGACCAATAAGGCCCTCCTTCGCGGTCGCGTACGCGCCGTGCGACGGGTGCCCGAACCCCGACGCCGAGCTCGTGTGCACGATCGCGCCACCGCCACGACGTGCCATGTGCGGGATCGACTCGCGCATGAGTGCGTAGTAGCCCTTGAGGTTCACGTCCATCGTGAGGTCCCACTCCGCCTCGGAGTAGTGCCAGAGGTCGTCGTTGCGCCCGGCGGTGGCGTTGTTGACGAGGATGTCGACGCCGCCGTACTCGTCGAGCGCGGTCTGCACGATCTCGGCCGCGCCGTCCCAGGTTGCCGACGCAGTGGTGGCGGTGGCGGTCCCCCCGGCGGCGCGGATCTTCGCGACCACGGTGGCGGCGTCGGAGCCGGTGCGCGAACCGAGGTCGTCGACGACCACCGCGGCGCCCTCTCGACCGAGGAGCAGCGCGTGCTCCCGCCCGATGCCGCCGCCGGCGCCGGTCACGATCGCCACGCGCCCGTCGAGTCGTCCCACGTCGTTCCTCCCACTTGCGCTCGCCAGTTGCGCTTTCCTCTTGCGCTCGGCTGCGTCTCCGCGTCCACCAGGTGGTAGCACAGCGGCATGGATTTCCCGCCTGAGCTCACCGACGACCCCTACTACCACCTCGCGCAGACCGGCCCCTACGCCCCGGTCATCGGCGCCGCGCTGATCACCATGGTCGAGCCCCACGTCGGCCACGAGCGCGCGTACAACCGCTGGTACGAGGACGACCACTACAACGCGGGCGCGATGGCGTTCCCGTGGATGTGGGCGGGTCGGCGCTACGTGGCGCCGGTGCCGTACCAGGAGGTGCGCTACCCGGCCGACTCCGTGATCGCGCAGCCGATCGAAGCGGGCAAGTACATCTCGATCTACTGGATCACCGAGGGCCAGTACGAGAACCACCTGCGGTTCGCGGTGGGCACCAACCACCGGCTCTTCGCCGACGGGCGCGTCTACATGGACCGTGACCACACCTTCACGTCGTTCCAGCGCTACGTCGGTCCGATCTACCGCGACGACGACGGACCGCGCGACATCCACTCGCTCAACTACCCGTACGGCGGGCTCGTGGTCGAGGTGGTCGACACCGCGGATGCCGCCGCCCGCGAGCAGCTGATCGAGTGGTTCCGCGCCGAGCGCGTGCCCGGGCCCGACTCGCCGGTCGCGATGGGCATGATGTTCGCGCCCATGCCGCTGCCGGCCGACAAGCAGCCCTACGTGAAGGACGTCGAAGGCATCGACGACCGCTTGACGATCCTGTGGTTCACCGAGGGCGACTCGCTCGACGCGTGGGACGAGTTCGCCGACGCCGGCGAGCGCGTGGCCGCGACCGGCCTCGGCCGGGTCGAGCTCATGGCGCCGTTCACACCGACGTTGCCCGGCACCGATCGCTACGTCGACGAGCTGCGCGCGTAGGAGCACCCGCCGCTGCTCAATTGCGCACCCGCCGCCGGAACGTGCGAAGCTGCGCGTACAGGGGCGTCGAGCCGTCGGCGCCTGGACCGAAGGACGACGAAATGGCGCAGCTCGGCCCGGTGGAGCTCCTGTTCGTGGAGTTCCCAGGCAACCAGTTCACCGGGGAGATCATCCCCGCCCTCAAGGACTTGCTCGAGCAGGGCACGATCCGGGTCCTCGACCTCGTGTTCGTGGCCAAGGACGAGAACGGCGACGCGGTCGGCATCGAGCTCGAAGACCTGCCGTCCGACTCGAAGGGTGCGTTCAGCGAGCTCGTCGAGGAGCTCGAGGCGCTGATCTCTGAGGAAGACGTCGAAGATCTCGCCGAGGCGCTCGAGCCGAATTCGTCGGCCGCGATCCTCTTGTTCGAGCACACGTGGGCCATCCCGTTCCGGGATGCCATCGTCAACTCGGGTGGCCAGCTCGTGGTGCGTCTTCCCATCACCGAAGAAGCACTCGCCGAAGTTGCAGCCGCGGGCTGACGCCCGTCCCGATCACTCACCTTCAGGAGACGATCATGCCGTTGAGAAGAGGACCCGGACTCGTCCGCACCGTCGGACGCACCGCCGTCATCGCCGGTACCGCCAGCGCGGTGGGCGGCCGAGTCAACCACCGCCAACAAGAGAAGTACGCGGCCCAGGATCAGGCGCAATACGCCGAGGCACCGCCCGCCGCCCCGGCCGCCCCGTCGGAAGACGACCAACTCGCGCAGCTCGAGAAGCTGGGCGACCTCCACACCAAGGGCATCCTCACCGACGAGGAGTTCGCGGCAAAGAAGGCGCAGATCCTCGGGATCTGACCCCGCCGCTCAAAATCCGGCTCAGAGTCCGTAGAGCGCCGCGGCGTTCGCGGACAAGATCAGCTGCTGCTGGTCGTCGGGCAGTGGTGCGATCGTGGCGCGCAGCTCGTCGAGCGCGCCCGGGAACGTCGAGTCGGCGTGGGGGTAGTCGGATCCCCACACGATGCGGTCCGCGCCGACGAACGGCGTGAGCGCGGCGAGCGTGGCCTCGTCGATCTCGAACGACACCCAGCACTGACGGGCGAAGTACTCGCTCGGCGTGAGACGCATGCGCGGCGCGTACCCCGCGTACGACTCGACCTGGTGGTCGAGTCGCCCGAGCCAGTAGGGCACCCACCCGCCGCCCGCCTCGAGGAAGGCGACGCGCAGCCCCGGGTGTCGGTCCAGGACGCCCTCGGCGATGAGCTGCGCGCTCGCGAACATCTGCTCGAACGTGTGCGACACCGCGTGCATGACGAGGAAGTTGCTGGGCCGGCGGTCCCAGCCCAGCGGTGGCACGGCAGGCTGGAAGCCCTCGTGCACACCGACCGCCATGCCGAGCTCCTCGGCGGCGGCCCAGAACGGCTCGTAGACGTCGTCGACGATGGAGCGTCCGAGGCACGGGTTCGGGCGGACGAACGCGGCGACGAACCCGAGCTCGTCGTGCGCTCGCCGCAGCTCGTGCACCGCGTCGGTCGGTGACTGGAACGGCACCATGGCCGCGCCTCGGTAGCGGTCGGGCGCGGCTGCGCAGTACGTCGCGAGCCAGTCGTTGTAGGCCCGGGCGATCGCCACTGCTGCCTTCGGGTCGGTGATGCCCCAGAAGCCGAGCCCGATCGTGGGGTACAGGACGGCGACGTCGATTCCCTCGCTGTCCATGTCGACGAGCCGGGCGACCGGGTCGAACGCGCCGGCGCGCGCCTGCTCGAGCGGGAACGGTGCAGTGGCACCGGTGCTGACATCGGTCCCGGGCGTTCCCATCTGACCGAGCTTGGCGACGAAGACCTCGTCGTCGCCGATGATCACGTGGTCGAGGCCGCGCGCGTCGGTCTCGACGCGAGGCCGGATCGATTCGTCGAGGCCGGCCCACGCGGCCCGCGGTTCCAGCACGTGGCCGTCGGCATCGATCACCAAGTTCGCCATGCGGCGAGGCTGCTCGCCGCGGGGTCACGCGTCAATTCGCGGCGGCAATTCACGGACGCGCGCGATGCCAGACTGGCCGCGCATGGCTGTCCATCCGTCGCCCAGGTCGTGCAGATCACCGACGGCTGGCCGAAGGCCTACGCGAAGGCCTTCGCCACCGATGGCCCGGCGACGGTCGTCACGTTCCAGGCTGCGACCCTCAGCGCACGCGGACGACGATGCGGCCGACGGTGCGGCGTTGCTCCATCGCGTCGAGCGCGGTGGGCAGCTCGGCGAACGGCACGTCGAGGCCGACCAGCGGCTTGACCGCGCCCGAGGCGACGAGACCGAGCACCTGGTCGTGCAGCGCCAGCGCATCGGCACGCGAGAGGAAGTTGGAGCCGACCGCCGCCTTGACCGCGAGCGGGTCGTCGACGTAGGCGAGGCACACGCCGACGAGCGAGAAGTTCCCGAACAGGATCGGGCGCGGCACCATGCCCTCGTCTTCGGCTTCGATTCCCGACGCGAAGCCGGCGAGCACGTGACGGCCGCCGAACGCCATGCACCGGAACGTGCGGGTGGTGATCTCGCCACCGATGGTGTCGAACGCGACATCGACACCGCGCCCGCTCGTGGCCTCGAGTGCCGCGTCCACGAAGTCGGCGGCGCTGGTGTCGACGGCGACATCGGCGCCGAGCTGGGCGCAGAAGTGCGCCTTCTCCGCGGAGCCGGCGAGTGCGATCACCGATGCTCCGGCCGCCTTCGCCAGCTGCACCGCCGCGGAGCCGACGCCACCGGCGGCCGCGTGGATCAGCACCGTCTCGCCGTCGCGCACGCCGGCGCGCACGTACAGGGACAATGCGGCCAGGTGGAACGGCATGAGGATCGCGGCGGCGTCGGGCAGTGGGATGTCGTCAGGCATCGGGAACACCATCGACGCCGGTGCCACCGCGTACTCGGCGTAGCCCCCGACCGCACCGCTCGGGATCGCGACCACGCGCGTGCCGACGAGGCCGGCGTCGACCCCGTCGCCCACTGCGTCGACGGCGCCGAGCACCTCCATCCCCGGGACGTACGGCGCAGGCACCGGCACGGTCGCGTACCGACCGTGGATGCCGTCGATGTCGTTGAAGTTGAGCGTGACCGCGTCGGCGCGGACGAGCACCTCACCCGGCCCGGGTGCGGGCGTGTCGACGTCGACGAGACGCAGCACGTCGCGCGGTGCGCCGTGCTCGACCGCTTGCCATGCGCGCACGGTGCTGAGACCTACGCGGCGGGGTCGAGCGCGAGCGGCAGGTTCGACAAGCCGCGCACGTTGCTGGAGTACGCGCGCTGCATCGGCTGGCGGAGCTCGTAGTTCGGGTAGCGCGTGAGCAGCTCCTCGAACGCGATGCGCGTCTCGAGGCGGGCGAGTGCGGCCCCGACGCAGAGGTGGATCCCGAAGCCGAGCCCGACGTGCCGCTCGATGTCGCGGTGGATGTCGAAGTACTCCGCGTCGGCGAACATCCGCTCGTCGTGGTTGGCGGCACCGGTGATGAGGATCACCCGGGACTCGGCGGGGATGGTGACACCATGGAGGGTGACGTCCTGTTCGACCCATCGGCCCTGGTAGTGCGACGGCGGGTCCCACCGCAGCATCTCCTCGACCGCATTCGGGATCAGCGACGGGTCCGCCACCAATTCGGCGCGCTGGTCGGGGTACCAGTCGAGCGCGACCACGCCGTTGGCGATGAGCTTGGCGGTCGTCTCGTGCCCGGCGATGGTGAGCTCGAGCAGTCGGTACGCCACCTGCTCGTGGGTCAGGGCGACCTCGTTGCCGTCGTCGTCGCGGACGGTCGAGGTGAGCAGGAGTGACGCGATGTCGTCGCCGAGGTTGCGCGACTTCTCGTCGACGATCTGCATCAGCAGGACCATGACGGCCCCCATCGCCTGCTGGGTCGAGTCGCTCACGTTGCCCTGGTCGTCGGCCTCGGAGCGATCGAGGATGGCGTCGGAGTAGCGGCGCAGCTCTTCACGCGTCTCCATCGGGAGTCCGAGCATCTCTGCGATCACCATCATCGGCAGGTGGGTCGAGAACTCGGCCACGATGTCGATCTCACCCTTGTCGCGCGCGCCGTCGAGCACGGTGGCGGCGATGGCGCGCACCTTGGGCTCGAGGTCGGAGATCGCACGCGGCGTGAAGAGCCGCGACACCAACTTGCGGTGCCAGCTGTGGCTGGGTTCGTCGCGGCTGATCAGGACGTCGTTGCCCCGGTCATAGCCTTCGATGGTGACGCCGTGGCCCGACACGAAGGTGCCGGGGTCGAGGTGCGCACCGAGCACGTCGTCGAAGCGCGACAGGGCCCAGAACCCGATCTCCTCGTTCTGGTACACCGGCGCCTCGTCGCGCAACCACTGGTACACCGGATACGGGTTGGTCTGGGTGTCACGGGCGAACGGGTTGTACTCCACGGTCGTCTTCCCCCTGGGCGCGTCGTGTCGACGGTTCACCGTACGTCAAACCGCGGCTGCCCGTTCCGGGCCGGCGGGCCTCTTCCCGTGACCCGACGTGCGCGGTAGGGTCCCGCGGTCCCCCCGCACCAGGAGACGATCCGCATGGGCAGGCGCACCTTCTCTCTCGTCACGATGTTCGTCCTCGTCGGCGTGACCGCGGCCCTGTCTGCGGCGCCCGCGGGTGCCGCCACCGTCACCACCGAGGCCGAGCTGCGCACCGCGTTCGCGGCCGACACCACCGTCGACCTCGGTGCCGACATCACGCTCACCGACTGCGGTGCGGGCGACGGTGGGTCCCTGCTCCGCCCGGACACGAACACCGACCCGGTCACGCTCGACGGTCACGGCTTCACCATCACGCAGACCTGTGCGAGCAACGCCGTCGTCCAGAACTCGACCGCGGGGATGACGGTCCGGAACCTGACCGTCACCGGCGGCGACACCGACGGGAGTGGCGGCGGCCTGTTCTCGCTCGGCGACCTCACCCTCGAGGACTCGGTGCTCATCGGCAACAAGGCCGACGGTGCCGGGGGCGGTGCGGTCACCGACGGCGTGCTCGTCGTGCGGCGCACGAGTGTCGTCGGGAACAGCACCGGCAAGGGTGGCGGCGGCCTGCAGGGCAACCTCGAAGTCACCGTGATCGACTCGAACGTCTCCGACAACATCAACGGCGGGATCGGAACCAGCGGGTCCGAGACCGCGACGCTCACGCTGATCAACACGACCGTGCACCACAACACGCTCGCCGACCTGGGCGGTGGTGTCTTCAGTGGTGGTGACGCGACGTTCATCTACGCGACCGTCACCGACAATGCCGCGAACTCGGCGTTCGCCAACGTCGACGTCGGGACGCTCTCGAGCTTCGGCAGCGTCGTCACCAATTCGGCCGGCGCGGTCAACTGCCTCGTGAATCCTGCCAGCGTGTCGCTCGGGTACAACTTCAGCGACGACGACACCTGCGGGTTCACCGCGCCGACCGACCACGAGAAGGCCGGGGACCCGAAGCTCGGGCCGCTGGCGTCGAACGGCGGTCCCACGCAGTCCCAGCTGCCGCTCGCCGACAGCCCCTTGCGCGACGCGATCCCGGCCGCTGTCTGTCCGACCGACATCACCACCGACCAACGTGGCGTCGTCCGGCCCCAGGCCGGGTTCTGCGACATCGGTTCGGTCGAGGTCGAGGTGGTCACGCCGGTACCGGTGACGCCCGTCCCGCTGCCGATCACACCCCGCTTCACCGGCTGACCACACCGGCCGTGGATCGCGGTTGCGAGTTCACATGATGGCAACCGAGGGCGCGTTGACAAACTGTTGAACGCCCGGGAACCTGGCCTCGTGACCGACGACGGGTTCGAAGCGAGCGGCGCGTGACGGTGGGTGACGCGTCCCTGGAGACGCCCGGGCTCGTCTCTGCCCACCACCACCTCTCCGCGTCGTTGGCGCGCGGGATGCCGAGCCCGGCCCGTCCTCCCGCCAACTTCGTCGAGGTCCTCGAGCGTGTCTGGTGGCGACTCGATCGCGCCCTCGACCTCGAGCTGGTGCGCTGGTCCGCGCGCCTGGGTGCGCTCGAAGCGCTGGAGGCCGGGACGACCGGCATCGTCGACCTCCACTCGTCACCGAACGCGATCGAGGGCAGCCTCGACGTCGTCGCCGACGCGTGCGCCGAAGTCGGGGTGCGCGTGCGCTGCAGCTACGAGGTCACCGACCGCAACGGACTCGACGGCGCCGAGGCCGGGCTCGCGGAGAACGAGCGGTTCGTGCGGGCCGGGGGCGACGGGTTCGTCGGCGCGCACGCGTGCTTCACGTTGTCGGACGACACCCTCGACGCGGTGTCCGACCTCGCCGCCGACCTCGGCGTGGGCGTGCACCTCCACGTGGCCGAGGCGGAGGCCGACGCGGGGGCCGGGAGCCGGCTCCTGGTCCACGCCGACCAGTCGTGGCTCCTCGCGCACGCGGTGCACCTCGAACGGTCGCTGCCCGGCGTCGTCGCGCACAACCCTCGATCCAACCTCACGAACGCGGTCGGCTACGCGCGTCCGGTGCGCTTCGAACGCGTCGCGCTGGGCACCGATGGTCTCGGTGGCGACATGCTCGAGGAGTTCCGCCTGGCGTTCGCGCTGGCGCGAGCGCATGACCTCGACTTCGCGCCCGAGTGCGCGTGGAAGTGGCTGCAGACGGGCCACCAGCTGGTGCCCGGTGCCGCGTGCGATCGCGTCACGTGGAACCATGCACCGATGGACCCGCAGCATCTTGCGACGAGCCCCGGAGTGCGACCGGTGCGAGTGGTGGTCGGGGGTGAGGTGGTGCTGGACGAGTCGGGACCCACCCGGGTCGACGCGATGGAGATCCGAGCCCGCGCGCGCGAGGAATCCCGACGACTGTTCTCGAGGATGGCGGAACTGTGAACTACGACGAGTACCTGCGCCGCCTGCCGAAGGTCGAGCTCCATTGTCACGTGGAGGGCACGCTCCGACCGTCGACCGTCGTCGATCTTGCCCGCAAGCACGACATCTCGTTGCCGACCGACGACGTCGACCGCATCTACGACTACGCCACCATCTACGAGTTCCTCGAGATCTTCCGGCTGGTGAACTCGACGGTCGTCGATCGGGACGACTTCGCGCGCATCGCGTACGAGTCGCTCGAAGACGGCGTGAAGCTCGGCAACTTGAAGTACCGCGAGATGTTCTTCAACCCCACGCTGCACACGATCCGCGGGGTGTCGATGGCGACGGTCGTCGACGGCCTGATCGACGGTGCGCGCGCGGCCGAGGCCGACTACGGCGTGCGCTGCTTCCTCATCGCCGACGTCTACCGCCAGGACCCCGTCCCGATGGCGATGCAGATGACCGAGGAGGTGATCGAGCTCGGTCGCGACGAGGTGATCGGGCTCGGCATGGACGCGGCCGAGGCTCCCGATCCGCCGGAGCAGTTCGCCGAGTGCTTCTCGCTCGCGGGGAAGGCCGGCCTGCACCGCACGAGCCACGCGTCCGAGGACGCGCCGCCGGTGAACATCACCACCTGCCTCGACGTACTCGGCTGCGAGCGGATCGACCACGGCTACCACATCCTCTCCGACGAGGCGGTCGTCGATCGCTGCCGTGACGACGGCATCCACTTCACCTGCTGTCCCACGTCGACCGCGATGGTCTACGGCTGGCCCGACCTCACGACGCACCCGATCAACGGCATGCTCGCGGCAGGTCTCCTCGTGCACCTCAACTCCGACGACCCGACGATGTTCCGCACCGACATCGGCAAGGAGTACGTCGACTTCGTGGGCCAGAACGGCTACCCACCAGAGGTGGCGAAGACCATGGTGCTCAACGGGGTGGACGCGACCTGGCTCGACCCGACCGACAAGGCGTCGCTGCGCGCCGCGTTCGAGGCGGAGCTGGCCACGCTCGACGAGGAGCTGGCCGCGACGTGACGCAGCCTCTGACGTTGGGCAACACCGATCCGGCGCTGCGGCGGGGGTGGCACGTCGTCGCCACGAGCGGCGAGATCGGCCGCGACCCGGTGCAGGTGTGGCTCCTCGGCGAACCGTGGGTCCTCGTACGCCTGCCCGCGGCCGACGGTACGACCCGCGTCGCCGCGTTCGAAGACCGCTGCCCGCATCGGCTCGCGCCACTCTCGGCCGGCACGGTCGTCGGCGACACCTTGCAGTGCGGATACCACGGCTGGTGCTTCGACGCCGGCGGCGCGTGCACCGTGATCCCCGCCATCGGCGGCAGCGACCGCATCCCGCCGCGCGCTCGCGCCGCCGCGCCCGCCGGGCTCGCCGAGGTCGGCGGCCTGGTGTTCCTCGCCCCCGACGAACCGGCCGGTGAGCGCCTCGACCTCCCGTACGAACACGCCGACGGGTTCCTGCACCACCATCTCCTCCCCACTCGTGCCCGCGTCGGCGCCGGCCTCATGCTCGACAACTTCCTCGACCTCGCGCACTTCCCGTTCGTGCACGCCGCGACGATCGGCACCGACGACGCGCTCGAGGTGCCCGAGCTCACCGTCGAACGCGACGGGCTCGGCATGGCCGTCACCAGCACCCACTGGTTCCCGAACCACGAGGATCCTGGTGTCGCGCAGGGCATCCGTCCGCTGCTGCAACAGCGGTCGCTGCGGTACGAGTACCGGGCACCGTTCCAGGTGAGCCTCCGCATCGACTACGTGCAGGCGGGTGGGACCAACGTGCTCGACTTCTTCGTGCAACCGGAGGATGCCGCGCACTGCCGCCTCTACACGGTGTTGCACCGCGACGACCTCGACGACGCCGACCAACTCGCCGATGCCGGCGCGTACGAGCAGAAGATCCTCGACGAGGACCTGCTGCTGCAGGAGCAGTACGTCGACCGCGCGCTGCCGCTCGACATCACCGCCGAGGTGCACGTGCGCACCGACCGCCCCGGCGTGGAGCTGCGCCGCATCCTCGCCGACTTCGTTGCCGCCGCACCAGCAGGACAAGGGCCCAGCGGCCCGGCGCTCCGCGCCGAGAGTGGAAGGTAGGTCTGATGCCGATCGATCCCGTCGACCCCGCGCTGCGTCACCGCGCGATCGCGGCCGCGCAGGGCGAGGAGCCCTTCGACCTGCTGCTCACCGGCGGCACCCTCGTCGATGTCGGCTGCGGCGAGCTCCGGCCCGCCGACGTCGGCGTGGTCGGCCCGCTCATCGCGAGCGTGCACGATCCCGGCAGGCGCCGCGATTCCCTCGACGCGCTCGACTGCACCGGCCGCTTCATCGCCCCCGGCCTGATCGACCTCCACGTGCACTTCGAGTCGTCGATGCTCACGCCCGGCGCCTACGCCGAGGCGGTGTGCCCGCGCGGCACCACCACCGTGTTCGCCGATCCGCACGAGCTCGCCAACGTCGCGGGCGTCAAGGGTGTGCGCTACGCGGTCGAGGCGAGTCGCGGCCTGCCGGTGCGGTTCATCGTGCAGGCGCCCTCGTGCGTGCCGCCCCAGCCCGGCCTCGAGCTGTCGGGTGCCGACCTCTTCGGGCCCGACGTCGAGCGCATGCTCCGCTGGCCCGAGGTGGGCGGCCTCGCCGAGGTCATGGACATGCTCGGCGTGCTCTCGTCCGACGACCGCATGAGCGCGGTCGTGGCCGCCGGTCTCGCCAGCGGCAAGCTGGTGTCGGGCCACGCCGCCGGCCTCACCGGACCCGCGCTGCAGGGCTATCTCGCGTCCGGGATCACGTCCGACCACGAGATCTTCACCGAGCCCGACTGCCTCGAGAAGCTCCGCGCCGGCCTGACCGTGGAGCTGCGGGGCGCACTCGACGCCATCCTGCCGAGCATCGTCGCCGAGGTGAACAAGCTCCCGATCCCACCGACACACCTCGTGGCTGCGACCGACGACCTCTTCGCGCTCACCCTCCTCGAGGACGGCGGCCTCGATCACCTGCTGCGGCGCCTCATCGCCCACGGCATGGACCCGGTCCTCGCGTTCCGGTGCGCGACGTACCACGCGGCGTACCGCTTGCAGCGCGTCGACCTCGGCGCCGTCGTCGCCGGTCGGCAGGCCGACGTGATCGTGCTCGACTCGCTCGACGACGTGGCGGTGAACGAGGTGTTCGTCGGCGGCAACCTCGTCGCCGCCGGCGGTCACATGCTCGACCGGGTGGTCGACGGCCCGAGCGATCGGCCGCTCGACACCATGCACCTCTCGCCGCTGGTGGCCGACAGTTTTCGTCTCCGTCTCGACGCACCCGACGGCGAGCACCGGATGCGCGTGATCGCCGACGCGGTCATGACGCGCTGGGACGAGACGACCGTCACCGTGCGCGGCGGCGTGGTCGACCTCCCGCCCGCTCACCTGGTGCAGGTCACCGTGCACCGGCACGGTCGCATCGACCCGACCCCGCACGCCGCGCTGCTCGCGGGCTGGGGGAACTGGACCGGGGCGGTGGCCACGACGGTCGCGCACGACACGCACAACCTCGTGGTGTTCGGCCGCGACCCCGACGACATGGCGCTCGCCGCCAACACCGTGATCGCGTCCGGGGGTGGCGTCGCCGTCGTGCGCGGCGGTGACGTCCTCGCGGCGATCGAGTTGCCGATCGCAGGCATCCTCTCGCCGTTGCCCGCGCGCGAGGTCGCCGACGCGCAGCGCGCGGTGCAGGACGCGGCGGTGGGCGTCGGGCTCAGCTCCGACACCATGGTGGTGACCCAGCCGCTGTTCCAGGTGATGCTCTCGTCGCTGGCCTGCCTGCCGGGCCCGCACGTCACCGACCTGGGTCTGATCGACGGCACGACCGGGGAGTTGGTCGCCACGGCCCTGATCTCCTGATCGGGCGACGAGTCACCGCCACGTTCGGGCTGCATAGCCTGACCCGGTGACGGCGCGCGCGGTGGAGGTGTACCCCGGGGGATACCCGCGGCGGTGGCGCGCGCTCGGCGTGCTGTGCCTGTGCCTGTCGATCGTGGTGATCGACAACACGATCCTTGCGGTCGCGTTCCCGAGCATCGAGTCGGGACTGCACACCAACGAGGCCGGGCTGCAGTGGATCGGCAGTGCCTACGGCCTCGTGCTCGCAGGCTTGCTGCTGCCACTGGCGGTGGTGGGCGACCGGCGTGGGCGCAAGGGACTGCTCTTGATCGGTCTCGTGATCTTCGGGATCGCGTCGGCTGCAGCCGCGTTCGCGACCACTGCGGCGTGGTTGGCCATCGCCCGGGGCGCCATGGGGGTCGGGGGCGCGTGCACCATGCCGTCGACGCTCTCGGTGCTCGGCAACATCTTCCCCGAGCACGAACGGGGCAAGGCGATCTCGGTGTGGTCGGGCGTCGCCGGGCTCATGACCGCGGTCGGGCCGGTGATCGGCGGGTTGCTGCTGGCGCGCTTCTGGTGGGGTTCGGTGTTCCTCGTGAACGTGCCCGTCGTGATCGTGGCGCTCGTGCTCGTCGCCAAGTGGGTGCCGCGCTCCCACGATCCCGCCTCGCCACCGGTCGACCGGTGGAGCGCGCTGCTCTGGTGGGGCGCGCTGAGCGCGATCATCCTCGCCATCGTCGAAGGCCCCGAACGCGGCTGGGGCTCGCCGCTGGTGCTCGGCGCCGCCGCCGGTGGGCTCCTGCTCCTGGTCGCGTTCGCGAAACGCGAGGACCGGTCACTCGAACCGCTCATCGAGGACGAGACCCGTCGTGACCCGCGGCTGCGGTGGGGGGCGGCGGCAGTGTCGGCGCTGTTCTTCGGCGTGATGGGCACGCAGTTCGTGCTCACGCAGTGGATCCAGGGCCCGCAACACCACAGCGCGCTCGCGACCGGCCTCTACTTCGTGCCCACTGCCGTCACCTCGGTGCTGTTCGCGTTGCTCAACCCTCGCATGGCCGCGCGCTGGGGACACGGTCTCGTCGCGGGCCTCGGCCTCGCGGTCACGGCACTGGGTGCACTGGTGGCGGCGGTCTCGGTGGTCGCGGAGAGCCTGCCGGGCGTCGTGGTCGCGGGCACGCTCATCGGCGCGGGCATCGGTATCGCCGCGGTGTCCGCGGTCGAGCTCATCATGTCGTCGGCTCGTCCGGAGCGCGCGGGGTCGGCGTCGGGGGTGAACGAGACGCTGGTGGAGGCATCGGGCGCGCTCGGCATCGCGGTGCTGGGCAGCGTGCTGGTGGAGTCGGGCAGCTATGCCTGGCCGTTGCCGGTCGTCGCCGTGGTCGCGGCCGTCGTCGCGCTGGGCATGTTCGTCGCGTTCCGGCGGGGGCGGTTCAGGGAGTCGCGAGCCACTCGTGAATCGAGCGCAGCGCCGACGCCTTGAGCGCGTCGGATGCACCCGATCCGCTGATCGACGCACGCGCCACCGACGCCAGCGCGACGTCGTCGAGCCCCATCTCCGTCCGGGCGAGCTCGTACTCGTGGAGCAGCACCGGCCCGAACAACAGCGGGTCGTCGCCGTTGAGGCTGCACTGGATGCCGGCGTCGAGCAGCTGGGGGAGCGGGTGCTCGGCCAGCGACGGGTACACCGACAAGAGGAGGTTCGACGTGGGGCACACGTCGAGCACGATGTCGGAGTCGGCCAGGCGCTTCACCAGCTCGGGATCTTCGATCGAGCGCACGCCGTGCTGCAGGCGGTCGGGCTGGAGCGTCTCCAGCGCGCCCCACACCGACTCGGGTCCGGCCAGCTCACCCGCGTGCGGCGTCGACAGGAGTCCGGCCTCCTTGGCGATCGCGAAGGCCTCCGCGTAGGGCTCGGGCGGGCCGATGGCCTCGTCGTTGGCGAGACCGAACGACACGACGCCGCGGTCGGCACGCTTCGCGGCGAGTCGGGCCTGCTCGACCGCCACCGACGGCTCGACGGTGCGGTCGGCGGCGAGCATCAGTCCGACGCCCACCCCCAACTGCTCGCCGGCCGCGTGCAGCGCGTCGAGCACCATGTCGACGATGTCCTCGTCCGCGCCGAAGCGGTTGCGGTGGTGCGGCGCGTAGAACGACGGCTCCACCCAGACCGCGCCGTCGAGGACGCTGTCCTCGACCACCTCGAACACCAGGCGGGCGAAGTCGTCGGGCGTGAGCAGCACCTGGCACGAGGCGACGTAGGTCTCGGAGAAGGCGCTGAACGAGCCGTAGCCGCGGATCTCGGGGACCGGGATCCCGGCGACGCCCGCCAGCTCGGCCAAGGTCGTCGGCCGCATCGCCCCTTCGAGGTGCACGTGCAGGTGCCCCTTCGGCAGGGTGCGGAGGTCTCTCGAGGTGTCGTTCGCCATGGCCAGCATCGTCGCGCACGGATCCCGTCCTGCTGGAGTTGTCGTCGGTCCCGAAACGCTGTGTTCACGCGTGAGTCGCGACGAGGAAATCCGGCGCCCGTAGTTTCAACAGATCGTTGAAGGGGCGCGTCGGGCCGATGGGGGCCCGTTGCACGATCGACCGGAGGCACCGTGAGCAAGGCACACGAAGACCGTCAGTTCGGAGTGAACCGACGACAGTTCCTGCAGCGGAGCGCGCTCACCGCCGCCGGGGTGGCAGTGGCGAGCAGCGGGCTCTCGACGGTCTGGAGCGGTCTGAGTGCCTCCGGGGTCGGTGCGGCAACACCCGACTACGGGAGCCTGACGTTCCAGCTCTCGTGGGTCAAGAACGTGGAGTTCGCGGGCTCCTACATCGCCGACACCAAGGGGTACTACAAGAAGCAGGGCTTCAGCAGCGTCGAACTGCTGTCGGGTGGCCCCACGGTGCAGCAGGACGCGGTCGTGCAGTCGGGCAAGGCGTTCGCGTGCATCTCCGCCCCCGACATCACCTCGTCGGCCGTCAACAACGGTGCCGACCTCAAGATCGTCGGCGCGCAGTACCAGAAGAACCCGTTCTGCGTGATGAGCCTGAAGAAGAGCCCGCTCAAGACGCCCGAGGACATGATCGGCAAGAAGATCGGGGTGCAGGCCACCAACGAGGCGGTGTGGGCCGCGTTCCTCAAGGCCAACGACATCGACCCGTCCAAGATCACCAAGGTGCCGGTGCAGTTCGATCCGACGCCGCTGGCGAAGGGCGAGGTCGATGGGTGGTTCTCGTTCTTCACCAACGAGCCCAACACCCTGAAGCTGGCGGGCGTGCCGAACACCTACTTCCTGCTCGCCGACTACAAGTACCCCCTCGTCTCCGAGACGTACGCGGTGAAGAGCGACACGCTCAAGAGCGACCGCGCCAAGCTCAAGGCGTTCCTGGTCGCCGAGATCATGGGGTGGCAGGCGAACCTCAAGAACCCGGTGCTCGGCGCCACGTTGGCGGCGAAGAAGTACGGCAAGGACCAGAAGCTCACGGTGAAGGAGCAGACGCTCGAGTCGAAGTCCGAGAACACCGTCATCCTCACCGCCGACACCGCGGCCAACGGGCTGTTCACCATCTCCGACGAACTGCTCACCGAGAACATCGACACGCTCTCGCTCGCGGGCATCGACATCACCCAGGACAAGCTCTTCGACATGTCGGTGCTCGCCGAGGTCTACGACGAGAACCCCGACCTGAAGACGTCCCCCGTCGACCCGGCCACGCCGTAGGGTCTGCGATGGCGACGACCACGGAGGCCGACACGGTGGGCGGCACGGAGCTCGACATCACGTCCGACGAGCCAGCCGTGAGCTCCCGTCCGGGCAGCGGGATCCTGCTGCGCGCGCTCTGGAAGGAATTCCAGGTCAAGCGAACGCCCCTCGTCGCCCTGCAGGAGATCGACTACGCGTCCGAGGAGGGTTCCTTCGTGGCCCTCCTCGGACCGTCAGGGTGCGGGAAGTCGACGATCCTCCGGATCCTCGC
>DASXXX010000260.1:0-14099 GCA_036502765.1 Acidimicrobiia bacterium
GTGTAGCGGGCGTCGGTCTGCTGGATGATGCCGGTGACGATGTCGCCCTCGCGACCCGCGTACTCCTCGTACTTCATCTCCCGTTCCGCCTCGCGGATGCGCTGGAAGATGACCTGCTTGGCGGTCTGCGCGGCGATGCGACCGAAGTCGGTGGGCGTGTCGTCCCACTCGCGCGTGACGTTGCCCTCTTCGTCGAGCTCCTGGGCGATCACCTTGATCGCGCCGGTCTCCATGTCGATCTCGACCAGAGCTTCCTCGGCCGCGTCGGGCATCCGCTTGTAGGCGGTGAGGAGCGCGTTGGCCAACGCCTCGAGCATGATCTCGATGGAGATGCCCTTCTCGCGCTCGATGTTCTCGAGCGCCTCCATCATCTCTGAGTTCATCGCCGTACCGATTCTCTTTGGGAGGTAGGTCTCTTGGACTTCGTGGACTTCGTGGAGCCGCGCTTCGAGGACTTCGTGTCGTCGCCCCACTGGAACACCGTGTGCGCCTGGGTGACGTCGTCGTACGCGAGCTGCTGGGCCGTGCCGTCGTCGAGCGTGAGCTCGAAGCCGGTGTCGTGGGCTGAGGTGACGACGCCGTGCACACGTCGCGCGCCGTGGTCGTCAGCGGCGCGGGTCTTCACCGAGACCGTCTCCCCCACCGCCCGCACGAAGTGCGCGGGAGTGCGGAGGGGACGCTCGAGGCCCGGGCTGCTCACCTCGAGCGCGTACGGACCCGCGATCACCGAGTCGAGCGGCGGCGCGTCGAGGAGCGGTGAGACGGCCTGCGTGGCGGCGGCGATGGCTTCGAGGTCGACGCCGCCGTCGCGGTCGACCATGACCCGCAGGATGCGCGCCTTCCCGGCGCCGCTCACGTTGACGTCGTAGAGGTCGAGCCCGAGCTCCGTGACCGCGGGCGCCAATTCCTGCACGATGGTGTCGACGTCGACCATGTGGATGCACCCGCCTTTCGTGTCTCGGGGTCTCTACCCGTCCAAGCAAAACTGGCAAGAAAAAACGTGGGCTTGCGCCCACGTCTCCGTTGGACCGATGGGGACCGGTGGGTCTGGAACTCGCTACCTACCGAACCCAGCGAGTATACCCGAACCGGCCGCCGATTTCCGGTGGTCGAAGTGCGCGAACCGGACGCGGACCGGACGCGGACCGGACGCGGCCGGGCCGACCAGCCGGTCAGATGGCTCCCTCAGACGACGGGAGCGGCCTTCCCGCTCTGCAGCAGGTACTCCCGGCCGACGATCTTCAGCTTCCCGTCGGCGATCAGGGGCGCGAGGGCGGCGTTGTCGCTCAACGCGGCGACCGCGGCCTTGACGTTGTTCTTGATCACGACGTCGAGGAGCTGGTCGTCGGGGGTGCCTGCGGCCACCGCCGCGTTCACCACCGGGAGGATCGGAGCGACCACGGCCGGGAGGTCGCCCGGCAGCACGGTGCCCTTGGTGGCGACGTCGATGGCGGCCTTCACCGCCCCGCACTCCTCGTGACCCAGCACGACGATGACCGCGCTGCCGAGCACGGTGATCGAGTACTCGAGGCTCCCCGCGACGAGGGCGTCGTCGGTGGTGTTGCCGGCGATGCGGGCGACGAAGAGGTTGCCGAGACCCTCGTCGTAGATGATCTCGGGCGGGACCCGCGAGTCGGCGCAGCCCAGCACGGCGGCGTAGGGCGTCTGCCCCTCGGCGAGCGCGCTGCGGCGGCGGTTGTCGCGGCGGGGGTGGCGGAGGTTGTCCTTCACGAACCGGCGGTTGCCCGCGGCGAGACGGGCGATCGCCTGGTCGGGGGTGAGCGAGGGCGCCGCGGGCTCCGCGGCGAAGGCGGCGTCGTCGAGGAGCGCGGGACCGAACGCCGCGCCCGCAGCCAGTGCTCCGGCCGACAGCCCCATCGTGCGCAGTGCGTCCCGCCGCGTGATCTCCCCGATGCCCATGGGGCGAGACGCTATTCGGGCTCCTCGGTCCGCGCGAGGACCTGCTGGCGGGCTTGCTCCACCTCCACCGCGCCGATGCGGTCGTGGAACTCGGCGAGGTGACCGTGCACCTCGGCGTCGCTGCGGTTCGGGTAGCGGGTGATGGCCCGCGCCCAGCGGTCCTCCTCGTTGAGCCGCGTCACCAGCTCGGCCACGGCCACGTGACGGAGCTCGGGATGCTCCTCGAACAGGTACTCGAGCTGACCCGCGAGCCGGGAGACGGAGGGAGCATCGTCACTCATACGAAGATCATGCCGCGTCACATCGAGGTGTCGCTGCCCCCGACCTCGGGCGCGTCCTCGCCGCGCAGGTACGCGTCCGTCGCTCGCTGGTAGTCCTCGTCGTACTTCGCGAGCAGGTTGCGGAAGCGCAGGGAGTCGCGGTCGACGGCGGCCCAGCTGCCCGGCGCGGGGTCTTCGGCGTTCGTCATGTCCGCCTCGTACCCTGCCGCGACAACCCGGAACCGTCAGATCTGGAAGCCGTCAGATCTGGAAGCCGTCAGATCTGGAAGATGGCCTGGAGCTCCATCGGCACCGGCGTGTCGAGCTGCTCGTAGGTGCACGACGACGGCTCGCGGTCGGGACGCCACCGCTGGAAGCGCGCGGTGTGACGGAAGCGGTCGCCCTGCAGGTGCTCGTACGCGACCTCGGCGACGAGGCCAGTGCGTGGACTGGTGCGCAGCGGCTCCCACGTGAGGTCCTTGCCCGCGTTCCACCGGCTCTGCGCGCCGGGTCGCCGCTGCCCCGCACCCTGCGCTTCGGCGTCCGCCTCCGCCTCCGCCCATGTACGCCACGGGTGGTCGTCGAGCGCGCCGTCGCGGTGCGGTTCGAGGTCGGCGAGCAGCTCGAGGCGCGCGGTGGCGGAGAAGCTGCTCGCGACGCCGACGTGGTGGAGCACGCCGTCGTCGTCGTAGAGGCCGAGCAGCAACGAACCGACGCCCTCTCCGTCCTTGTGGAAGCGGAACCCGCCGACGACGCAGTCGGCGGTGCGGAGGTGCTTCACCTTGAGCATGGTGCGCTTCCCCTCGGCGTACTCGCCGTCGAGGGGCTTGGCGATCACCCCGTCGAGCCCCGCGCCCTCGAAGCGATCGAACCACTGGGCCGCGGTGTCGCGGTCGGTGGTCGCAGGCGTGAGGTACACGGGCGCCTTCGACTGCTTCAGCGCGGCCTCCAGACGGGCGCGGCGCTCGCGGAACGGGTGGCCGCGCAGGTCGGTGTCGCCTTCGGCGAGCAGATCGAACGCCACGAATCCCGCGGGCGTCTCCTCGGCGAGCATCGCGACGCGCGACTCCGCGGGGTGGATGCGCAGCGACAGTCGATCGAAGTCGAGGCCGCGCTCGGTGGCGATCACCACCTCGCCGTCGACGACGCAGCGCTCGGGCAGGTTGGCGAGCAGCGGTGCGACGAGATCCGGGAAGTAGCGCGTGAGCGGCTTCTCGTTGCGGCTCCCGATCTCGAGGTCGTCGCCGTCGCGGAACACGATGGCGCGGAAGCCGTCCCACTTCGGTTCGTAGAGCAGGTCGCCGAACTTGCCGCCGCTCGACGGCAGCTCGCGGGCGAGCTTGGCGAGCATGGGCGACACCGGAGGCGCGATGGGATACGTCATCAGTACGAACGCGCGACGACCGCGGTCAGGCCGGGTTCGGCGTCGGACTCGGGGAGCGAGCCGTCGGCGCGATGGAGGCAGCGGACCGAGACGCTCGCCTGTGCGAGCTCGGCCTCGCCGTCGGCACCGACGGTGTCCCACGGGATGCGCGCCCACCCGGTGGCCGCGGCCTCGCGCGCGTCGTCGAGCGTCGTGACGTCGACGGTGTGCGACTCGCGCCGCTCGGTCGCTTCGGCGAGCAACGCGGTCTGCTGGCGGTCGAGCTCCTCGGTCACCGCGGCGACGACGGACTCGAGCGCGATCGGCTGCTTGCGCGCTTGCTCCCCATCGAGCCCGGCGGTGCCTGCTTTCTGAACGAGCCGCCGCACCAACGTGGCGACGCCGTCGGCCAGGTCGCGGGGCCCCACCTCGAGCCTCACGGGCACGCCCTTGAGCTCCCAGTCGGTGGCCCGGCGTCCCATCGACACGTCGGCACGCGCGTCGAGCTGTACGCGGATCCCGGCGGCGCGCAGCTCGTCGGTGAGCGCACCGCAGCGCGCGACCACGTCGCCCTCGTCGCGCACCACGAGCACGACGACCTGGGTGGGCGCGAGGCGCGGGGGCACCCGCAGGCCGTCGTCGTCGCCGTGGGCCATGATCAGTCCGCCGACCATTCGCGTCGACGATCCCCACGACGTGGTCCACGCGGTCTGCTGCGTGCCGGCGTCGTCGAGGAACTCGATGCCGAAGGCGCGGGCGAAGTTCTGGCCGAGCTCGTGGCTGGTGGCCATCTGCAGCGCCTTGCCGTCGCCCATCATCCCCTCGAGGGTCAGGGTGTTGTCGGCGCCCGCGAAGCGCTCGCGCGCGGTCTTCATGCCGAGCACGACGGGGATCGCGAGCACGTTCACCATGAAGTCCTCGTAGACCTCGTGGTGGATGCGGGTGGCGTAGGCGCGCGCGTCGGCCTGCGTGGCGTGCGCGGTGTGGCCCTCCTGCCAGAGGAACTCGCTGGTGCGGAGGAACAGGCGCGGCCGCAGCTCCCAGCGCACGACGTTGGCCCACTGGTTGAGCAGCAGGGGCAGGTCGCGGTAGCTCTGCACCCACTTGGCCATGAACTCACCGATGACGGTCTCGCTGGTGGGGCGCACCACCACCGGCTCGTCGAGCGCCTTGCCCCACGCGATGGTGACGACCGCGAGCTCGGGGCTGAAGCCCTCGACGTGCTCGGCCTCGCGCTCGAGGTAGGACTGCGGGATGAACAGTGGGAAGTAGGCGTTCTCGGCGCCGCACGCCTTGATGCGTTGATCGACCTCGGCCTGCATCCGCTCCCAGATCGAGTAGCCGTAGGGGCGGATCACCATGGTGCCGCGGACGGGCCCGTTCTCGGCCAGCTGCGCCTTCTGCAGGACGTCCTGGTACCAGCGCGGGAAGTCGTCGGCGCGGGGGGTGAGCACGGGCTGCTTGGCCATGTGGGGCAGGGTACTCAGGCCTTCGGCGGGGTCCGTCCCGATACCGGCCCGATACCGGCGCCAATCCCCACTGATCTGATCGAAAATATTTCCGACCTCGCCGCTGGTATTTCAATCGGAAAGCCGATAGATTCGTCACCTATGGCGATCGACGTACAGGACCTACGCGCTCAGCCGCTTGACCCCGAGGTCGAGGCCGAACTGGTCCGCTTCGAGGACGGCGTCCAGCGCTTCCTTGCCGGCGAGATCGACGACGACGCCTTCCGCGTCTTCCGTCTCAACCAAGGGATCTACGGGCAGCGCCAGGGCGGCCACAACCAGATGCTGCGGGTGAAGATCCCCTACGGCAAGGTCGAACCCGACCAGCTCGAGATGCTCGCCTACATCGCGGAGACCTACTCGCGCGGCTGGGGTCACCTCACCACCCGCCAGAACGCGCAATTCCACTTCGTGCAGCTCGAGGACACCCCTGCGGCGCTGCGCGACCTCGCCTCGGTCGGGCTCACCAGCCGCGAGGCCTGCGGCGACACCGTGCGCAACGTGATGGGCTGCCACCTCGCCGGCGCCTGCCCCTACGAGGTGCTCGACATCAGCCCGTGGGCCGAGGCCACCAAGGACCTCTTCCTGCGCAACCCGATCGCGCAGCGGATGCCGCGCAAGTTCAAGATCAACTTCTCGGGCTGCGCCACCGACTGCGGCCAGGCGATGTTCAACGACGTCGGCGTGGTCGCGGTGAACCGCCCGCTCCCCGACGGCACCGTCGAGGCCGGGTTCCGCGTGTTCATGGCCGGCGGCCTGGGCGCCAACCCGCACCCCGCGATCGCGCTGGAGGAGTTCACCCCGCGCGACGACCTCCTCGCCACCATCGAGTCGATCCTGCGGGTGCAGGACCATCACGGCAACCGCGACAACAAGCTCCGCGCCCGCCTCAAGTGGCTGGTCGACACCATGGGTGCCGACGAGCTGCGCGAGCGCATCTTCAAGGAGCGCAAGTTCCTCATCGGGTCCGCCACCTACCCGGGCGGCGTGCCGGCGATCGTCGACGAGCGCGGCGACGCACCCGCGGGCATGGGCACCGCGATCCCCGCCGACGGCGGGCTCATCGGCTCGGGCGCCACCCCGGTGCAGTTCGCGGGGCTCACGCCGTTGCAGCAGTGGGACACCGCCAACGTCGTGCGCGGTCGCGCCAACGGCACGGTGAGCGCGTACGCGTGGTGCCGCCTCGGCGACATCACCCCCGACCAGTTCCGCGGCCTCGCGCAGATCCAGCGCGACTTCTCGACCTCCGAAGGACCGCTCGAGGTACGCGTCACCAACCGGCAGAACTTCGTGCTGCGCGGGCTCACCGAGGACCAGCTCCCCGAGGTGCACGGTCGCCTGGCCGACCTCGGCATGGCCGAAGCGGGCGCCGAGCTCGCGCGCGACGTCGTGTCGTGCCCCGGTGCCGACACCTGCAACCTCGCGGTCACGCAGTCGCGCGGCCTCGCCGCCGACATCGGTGACGCGCTCGAGAAGGCGGGCCTCGCCGAGGTGGGCGGCGTCCGCATCAACATCTCCGGCTGCACCAACTCGTGCGGCCAGCACCACGTCGCCGACATCGGCTTCCTCGGCCTCGAGCGACGCGCCCACGGGCGCGCCGCTCCCGGCTACCAGATGGAGCTCGGCGGCCACGTGAGCAACATGACGATCGCGTTCGGCAAGAAGGCCACCAAGCTGCCGGCCAAGCGCGCGTCGGAAGCAGTCGTCCGGGTGGTCGAGCAGTTCGCGGGCGAGCGCGATGCGGGCGAGACGTTCTCGTCGTGGCTCGAGCGCAGCGGTGGCGCGGCCGCAGTGGGCAAGACGCTCGTCGATCTCGACGAGTTCCCCACCCCGGAAGCGGCGCCCGACTACTACGTCGACTTCGACGAGACCGGCCCCTACGTGGCCGAGACCGGCGACTCGGAGTGCGCGACGTGACCGCCACCCAGACGAGCCCGTCGGGCCAGTCGGAGGTACCCGATCTCGCGGATCTCGCCCGCGTGTCCGCGGAGCTCGAGCAGGAGCCCGCGTCGTCGGCGATCAAGTGGGCGTGGGAGACGTTCGGCGAGGGCGCAGTGCTCGCGGCGTCGTTCCAGGACTGCGTGCTCATCGACATCGCCACGCAGGTCGTCCCCGAGATGGAAGTGGTGTTCCTCGACACGCAGTACCACTTCGCCGAGACGCTCTGGTACGTCGAGCAGGTGCGCGAGCGCTACGACCTCAACCTGCGCGTGATCTCGCCGCAGATCGCACCCGACAACCTCTGGCAGATCGACCCCGACGAATGCTGCGCGATGCGCAAGGTCGAGCCGCTGGCGCGCGCACTCGAAGGCAAGTCGGCCTGGCTCACCGGCCTGCGTCGCGACGAAGCGCCGACGCGGGCGAACGCGCCGATCGTCGGCTTCGACATCGGCCGCGGCATCGTGAAGGTCAACCCGATCGCCAACTGGAGCCACGACGAGATCGACAGCTACGTCGCCGACCGCGGGCTGCCGGTGCACCCGCTGCGCGACAAGGGCTACCCGTCGATCGGGTGCTGGCCCTGCACCAACCCGGTGAAGGACGGCGACGACCCCCGCGCCGGTCGCTGGACCAACAGCGGCAAGCTCGAGTGCGGGCTCCACGGCTGGACGCCGTCGGCCGAACGCAGCTGAGTCGGCCCACTTGAGTCGGCCCACTTGAGCGTCCACGAGGTCGCGAGCTCCGGGTTCGGCGCCGAAGCCGACGCCTACGAACGCGCTCGTCCCTCGTACCCGCCTGACGCGGTCGCCTGGATCGTCGACGCGCTGGACATCTCGTCCGGCCGCGACGTCGCCGACGTCGCCGCGGGCACCGGCAAGTTCACGCGACTCATCGAACCGACCGGCGCGTGGATCGTGGCCGTCGAGCCCGTCGCGGGGATGCGAGCACGGCTCCCGCGCATGCCGGCGGCGGCGGCGAGCGCCGAGCGGCTGCCGTTCGCCGACGGTTCGCTCGACGCCATCACGGTCGCGCAGGCGTTCCACTGGTTCGACGCACCGGCCGCCCTGGAGGAGTTCCACCGCGTGCTGCGACCCGGCGGGAGGCTCGCGCTGATCTGGAACGCACGCGACCGCTCGGTGCCGTGGGTCGACGAGGTGTGGTCGATCATGGACCGGGTCGAGAAGCGGGCGCCGTGGCGCGCCCACGACGAATGGCGCGAGTCTGCGTTCGTGGAGACGCCCTGGTTCGCACCGCTGCACGAAGCGACGTTCCACCACGAGCAGCTGCTCTCCCCCGCTGGCGTCGTCGAGCGCGTGCGCAGCGTGAGTCACGTCGCCGTGTTGCCGCCCGCGCAACAGGAGGCCGTGCTCGACGAGGTGCGCGCGTTGCTGCGCGACGATCCGGCCACGGCCGGCAAGGCCGAGCTCGCGCTCCCCTACCGCGTCGACGCCTACTGGACCGAGAGGAACTGACGGTGGCGCTGTCGACCTACGAGTTCACGGTGCCGAGCCTGGCGTCGCCGGCAACGGTCTTCGAGGTGATCGCCGACGCCACCCGGTGGCGCGAGTGGGCCGGTCCGGCCGTGGCGGTCTCGGAATGGGACCGCGAGGGCGACCCGGCGCCGGGCGGTGTGGGCGCGGTGCGCAAGCTCGGTCGTTGGCCCGCGTTGTCCCGCGAGGAGATCACCGAGTACGACCCGCCCCACCACCTCGCCTACACCATCCTCTCGGGCCTGCCGGTGCGCGGCTACCACGCCGACGTCGACGTGTTGGCCACGACGACCGGCAGCATGATCCGCTGGGCCGGCGCGTTCGAGCCCAAGATCCCGGGAACCGGTGCACTCTTCGCCGTCGCGCTCGAACGGATCGTGCGCGGCTTCGCACACGGTGCGGCCCGCGAAGCCGAGCGGCGCGTCACGCAGTCCGACTGACCGTCGCCGACGGCATCACGCCCTACGATCCGACGCATGTGGATCAGACGGGCGATCGCGATCGCGCTCCTGCTCGTCGGGGGCGTCTGGTTCTTCCAGGGCATCGGCGTGATCGAGGGCTCGTTCATGACCGGCGAGGCGCTGTGGGCGGTGATCGGCCTGCTGTGCGTGGCCGGCGGCATCGCGCTCCTCGTCGTCCGACCGACGCGCGTCTAGCCGACCGCCCGGGCCGGGACGCGCCGACGAGAACGAGGGGAAACGGATGAGCGGGATGGAGCAACTGGAGGGGCGCAACGCGGTCGTGACCGGCGCCGCGAGCGGGATCGGGCTGGCGACCACCGAGGCGTTCGTCGCCGCGGGGATGCGCGTGCTCATGACCGATCGCGACGAGGCGAGCCTCGCCGAGCACGCAACCCGGTTGCGCGACGGGGGCGCCGAGGTGCACTCGCTCGTCGTCGACGTCACCGACCCCGACGCGATGGAGCGCGCTGCCGACACCGCCGTCGAGCACTTCGGGAAGCTGCACGTGTGCATGAACAACGCGGGGATCGTCACGGGTGGCAACTCGTGGGAGCTGCCGCTCTCCGAATGGCACCGCGTGATCGACGTCGACCTGTGGGGCGTGATCCACGGCATCCACGCGTTCGTGCCCCGCATCCTCGCGTCGGCCGAACCGGGATGGGTGGTGAACACCGCGTCGATGGCGGCAGTGACCGCGATCCCGGGCATCGGTCCGTACACCGCGTCGAAGCACGCGGTGCTCGGCATCTCCGACGGCCTGCGCGGCGAGCTCGCGGCAGCCAACGCCCCCGTCGGCGTGAGCGTGGTGATGCCGGGGATGATCAAGACGGGCATGAACCCGTTCGGCAGCGTGGGCGCCGAGCAGGTGGCCGCCAACGTGCTCGACGCCATCCGCCACGACCGGCCCTACGTGTTCACCGACGACCACCACATCCCCGAGGTGGAGACACGCCTCACCACAATCATGGCGTCACGCGCGCAAGTGGTGGTCCTGTAGTCGAGCGACTGATCCGTCGCGACGGATCAGTCGGCGATCTCGCGGATGCGGTCGATCTTCTCGTCGCTGTGGTTGGCGTCGAGGCCCTGGATCTGGATGAGCTCCTCGCGCGTCGCCGCGGTGATGGCTTCGGCGTTCGCGTCGGCGGCGGCGAGCCGGGCGTCGAAGCCTTCGGCGATGATCGCCTCGGCCTCGGCGACGAGCGCCGCGACCATGTCGGCTTCCGGCACGACCCTCACGATCTTCCCGCGTACGAACAGGTGGCCCTTGCCGCGCCCGGCCGCGATCCCCAGGTCGGCGCCGGCGGCCTCACCCGGTCCGTTCACCACGCATCCCATGACCGCGACCTGCAGCGGGATGTTGCGCGTCTCGAACGCGTCCATCGCGTCGCGCGCGACCTTGATCACGTCGACCTCGGCGCGACCGCACGACGGACACGCGATGAGGTCGACGCTCTTGCGCTCGCGCAGCCCCATCGCCTCGAGCAGCTGGCGGCCCGCCTTCGCCTCCTCGACCGGGTCGGCGGTGAGCGAGAAGCGGATGGTGTCGCCGATGCCCTCGGCGAGCAGGGTGGCGATGCCCGCGGTCGACTTCACGAGCCCGCCGGGGAGCGGACCGGCCTCGGTGACGCCGAGGTGGAGCGGGTAGTCGACGGTCTCGGAGAGGAGGCGGTAGGCGTCGATCATCGTGGGCACGTTCGACGACTTCACCGAGATCTTGACGTCTTCGAACCCGACTTCGGCGAAGTAGCCCAGCTCTCGCTGCGCCGACGCCACCAGCGCCTCGGGCGTGGGGCCGCCGAACTCCTCGGCGATGTCGGGGTCGAGCGATCCCGCGTTGACCCCGATGCGGATGGGCAGACCGCGGTCTTTCGCCTCGCGGGCGACGATCTTGATGCGCTCGGGCTTGCGGATGTTGCCGGGGTTGAGGCGCAGGCCGGCAACCCCGGCCTCCATCGCGGCCAGCGCGAGCTTGTAGTGGAAGTGGATGTCGGCGATGAGCGGCACCGGGGAGCGCGGGACGATCTGTGCCAGACCCTCGGCCGCGGCCTCCTCGTTGCAGGTGCAGCGCACGATGTCGGCGCCGGCGGCCGCGAGTGAGTAGATCTGCGCCAGCGTGCCGTCGACGTCGGCGGTCTTGGTGGTCGTCATCGACTGCACGGTGACCGGTGCGCCGCCGCCGACCTGCACGTCGCCGACGGACAGGGCGCGCGTGACGCGGCGAGGCGACGACGTGGTGAGCGGCACGGACATGGCGCTACTGACCGAGCTGACGGATGTCGAGGACCATCGACGACAGGCCGAGGAACAGGATCGGGATGATGAGCACCACGCTGATCGGGATGAGCTTGCGGTAGTCGGCGTAGATCCGACGGTGCTTGACCTTCGACGCGATCCACTCATAGATCACGACCACCGCGTGACCGCCGTCGAAGGGCAGGATCGGCAACAGGTTGAACACCGCGAGGATGAAGCTGATCTGGGCCAGCAGCAGGGCCATCAACCAGAGGTTGCTGCCCACGAGGTCGCTGCCGTTGTTGACGATGCCGATCAGCGACATCGGACGGTTGAGGTCTTCGCTCGATCCCGCCTGCGGCTTCGCCGACGTGAAGCTCTGGGATGCCGACGTGCTCACACCCGACGGTGAGAGGCGGTCACTCAGGATGTTCGTGAAGCCGGTGAACACCGTGCCCATGGTCTTGAACGACTCGGGCACCGCCTCCAGCACGCCGACGTCGCGCACGACGGTGCCGGGGCCGACGCCGAGGAAGCCCTTGCCGTCCTTCGTGTCGGGCGTCGCGGTGAGCGTCACCTGCTCGCCGTGGCGCAGCACGACGATGCCGATCTGGTGGCCGCCGTTGTGCTCGATGATCGACTTGAGGTCGTCCCAGGTGTGGACCGGCTTGCCGTCGATGGCGACGATCTTGTCGTTGGTCTGCAGCAACGCCGCGTGCGCCGCGCTCCCGGTCTGGACGCGCTCGACGGTGGTGTTGGGGCCGTCGAACACACGCCCCTGCCCCGCGATCACCACGAAGAACAGCACGAACGCGATGATCAGGTTGACGGTGACACCGGCGAGGATGGTGGCCAAGCGCTTCCCGGGCGTGGCCTGGCGGAAGGTGCGCGGCTCGTCGGCGGGATCGACCTCCTCCAGGTTGGTCATCCCGATGATGCGCACGTAGCCGCCGGCGGGGATGGCCTTCACGCCGTATTCGGTCTCGCCGCGGTTGAACGACCAGAGCCGCGGCCCGAACCCGACGAAGAACTCGGTGACCTTCATCCCCGAGCGCTTGGCCACCCAGTAGTGGCCGAACTCGTGGAGCATCACCATGAGGATGATGCCGACGATCAGCAGCAGCGGCGTGCGACTGCCGGGCACGAAGATCGCGAGGGCGACCATCGCGCCGATGAACGCGAGCAGGATGCCGGTGGCGACGCGGCTGTTGACGTCGGCGCCGACGCCGGCTTCCTCCAACGGATCTTTCATGCGGCGGGATCCTTCACCCGGCTGCCCTCACGCGGCTCGGTCCAATCGCTCGATCGCGACAGTGGCGCGCTCGCGCGCCACCCGGTCAGCTTCGAGAACGTCGGCGACGTCGTGAACGTTCCCCGTGCCCTGATCGAGGGCGTCGGCGTTGATCGCGGCGATGGCCGTCCACGAGATGCGGCCGTCGAGGAACGCGGCCACCGCGACCTCGTTGGCACCGCTCAGGATCGCCGGTGCGCTCCCCCCGGCGCGGCCGGCGGCGAACGCCAGAGGCAGGCACGGGAAGGCGTCGAGATCGGGGGCCTCGAACGTGAGCTGCGACACCTGGGTCCAGTCGATGGCGCCGAACGCCTCGGGGAGGCGAGCGGGGGCACCGAGCGCGAGCCCGATGGGGAGGCGCATGTCGGGCATCGAGAGCTGGGCGATCGTGGCACCGTCGACGAACTCGACCATGGAGTGGATGACCGACTGCGGGTGCACGACGACCTCGATGCGATCGAAGGACGTGCCGAAGAGCTCGTGGGCCTCGATCACCTCGAGCCCCTTGTTCATGAGCGTCGACGAGTCGATCGTGATCTTGGCGCCCATGTCCCACGTGGGGTGCTTCAGCGCGTCGCTCACCGTGACCGAGTCGAGCTGCTCCCGGCCGTAGCCGCGGAACGGACCTCCGCTGGCCGTGAGCACGAGCTTGTTCACCTCGCCCGGCCCCCCGGCGCGGAGGCACTGGTAGAGGGCGGAGTGCTCGCTGTCGACGGGGATGATCTCGCCCTCGCCGCGATCGCGCACCGCGGCCACGACGGGACCGCCGGCGATGAGGCTCTCCTTGTTGGCCAGCGCGAGCCGCTTGCCGTGTTCCAGTGCGGCGAGCGTGGCCGGGAGCCCGGCGAAGCCGACGACCGCGTTGAGGACGACGTCGACCTCGGAGAGCGACGCCAGCTCGGGGAGCACGTGAGGGGTATCGGCACACAGACGGGCGAAGTCGAGGGGCACACCGAACTCCGCCGCCTGGGCCGACAGCAGCTCGCCGTTGCGCGCCGCCGCCAACGCGACCACCTCGTACTCGTCGCGGTGGTTGCGGACGACGTCGAGCGCCTGGGTGCCGATGGAACCGGTCGATCCGAGGATGGCGACGCGTCTCATCGCGGTCTCGCGGCAGGAGGTCGCCGCATCACACGAGCCCGCGCGCGACCACCAGGTAGTACACCGCCGGGAGGCAGAACAACATGGCGTCGAACCGGTCGAGCACGCCCCCGTGTCCGGGCAGGATGGTGCCGAAGTCCTTGAGCCCGAGGTCGCGCTTGAGCATCGACTCGACCAGGTCGCCGAGCGGCGCGAACACCGCCACGACGATGCCCAGCAGCAGGCCGTTGGACAGCGAGTTCCACGGGTGCAGGCCGATGATGGCGATGATGATGCCCATCACGACCGAGGCGGCCATGCCGCCCGCGAGGCCCTCGAGGGTCTTGTTGGGCGACACGTCGGGCATCAAGGGTCGGTGGCCCAGGCGCGAGCCGACGAAGTAGCCGGCGACGTCGTAGCTCACCGCGCACAGCACGAGGCCGATGATCATGCCGACGCCGTCGGGGAACACGAGGAGCAGCCCCGCGAACCCGCCGAGGATGCCGACGTAGGTGAACCCGAAGATCGTGACCGCGGCGTTGACCATGGGCCG
>DASXXX010000261.1:0-9202 GCA_036502765.1 Acidimicrobiia bacterium
CGGCCGTCGCGACGAGCTCGTCGACCTCGGCACGGATGGCGGCGACGGTCGCGGCGGCGATGAACTCGTCGATCAGCACCGCGCCGTCGGCGCGCAATGCGGCCACCAGGGCGTCGGGATCGCTGGTGTCGGCGAACCGCGCGATCGACGCCACCGGACTCAGCCCTGCGCGCGCTGCACGACGTCGGCCGCGTGCTCGAGGTACGGCCAGGCGATCTCGGGTGGGATGCCGCCGCACAGCGGCATCAACATGAGCGGCTGGCCGGCCTTGACCATCGCGATCGCTTCGTCGGTGCTGTAGATCTTGTGTGCCGGTGACGTCGCGCGCAGCTCGTCGACCGTCTGCGCGTGCGAGATGCTGGCCGTCTCGACGCCCGGGTTCCACTCGCCGTACATCTTCACGTCGTGGAGGATGTACTCGCCGACCTCGTCCCACGCCTTGTCGACGTCGTCGGCCACGAACTGCGTGGTGGCGGCGTCGTCCGGCGGGAGCTGGGTCATGCCCGGCTCGTGGCCGTGCTCGCGACACGACGCCTCGTACGCCTCGAGCATGCCGGCCTTGTTGCTCTGGGCGAAGAAGCCGAGTCCGTACCGACCGGCGCGCTTGGCAGCGGCGATCGATCCACCGCCCCACATCACCATCGGGCCGCCGGGGGTGATCGGCGCGGGCGTGACGTGGATGCGCCGGCCTTCGTGCTCGAACGGCTCACCGGTCTTCGCCTTGAGGAGCAGCTGCAGCTTCTCCTCGACCACGGCGCCGCGCTCCTTCCAGTCGATGCCGTACATCTCGAACTCTTCGGGCCGGTACCCCAACCCGAGCGTGTACGACAGGCGACCGTTGCTGATGATGTCGAGGACGGCCATGTCCTCGGCGAGCCGGATCGGGTCGTAGAAGGCGAGCAGCGCGGCGGCGATGCTGATCGGCATGGTCGACGTGCGCGCGGCCATGGCCGACGCCAGCAGCAGCGGCGAGGGGATGTAGCCGTCGGACGACGTGTGGTGCTCCGAGATGATCGCGGCGAAGCACCCGTGCGCCTCACCCCACTCGGCCATGTCGATCGCCGCCTGGTAGAGGTCGGTGGTCGATCCGCCGAACTCCGGCGCGCGCATGTCGAAGCGCATCATGAACATGGCGATGATCCCCCAGTGTGTGCGAGTCAGAACGTGAGGACGCCGCGGGCGAGGGTGCCGTGGTGCATGTCCTCGACGACGGTGTGGAAGTCCTCCAGCGGGTAGGTCTTGCTGACCATCGAGTCGAGGTCGAGCAGGCCCTTCTTGTAGAGGTCGACGATCACCGGGATGTCGCGCTGCGCGCGCACGCCGCCGGCGCGGCTGCCGATGATGCCGCGGTCGACCTGCGTGAGGTGCGTGATCGGGATCGCGTACGTGACGCCCGGCGCGGGCACGCCGACCTGCACGCACACGCCGCCCCACTCGAGGCACATGACGGCCTGCTCGGTGACCGCAGGATGACCGACGCACTCGAACGACCAGTTGACGCCGCCGGCGCCGAACGGGCCGTCGGGCATCTCGGGCGAGAAGGGGAGCAGCTCCTTGATCGCCTCGACCGGGTTGGTCTCGGCGGCGTTGATGAAGTGCGTGGCACCGAGCTGCAGTGCGAGCTCGCCCTTCGCCGGGATGGTGTCGACGGCGATGATGTGGTTGGCCGCCTTGATGCGCAACGCCTGGATGGTGGAGAGGCCGACGCCGCCGGCGCCGAACACGGCCACGTTGTCGCCGGGCTGCACGTTGGCCCGGTTGAACACCGAACCCATGCCGGTGACGACGCCACAGGCGATGAGGCAGGCCGAGGTGAGCGGCACGTCCTTGTCGATCGGGACCGCCTGCACCTCTTTCACCACCGTCATCTCCGCGAACGACGACGTGGCGGCGAAGTTGCCGGCGGGCTCGCCGCCGACGGTGAAGATCTCGCGGCGGTTGCCGAGCGTCTTGCGACACCACGTGGGCTTGCCCACCGCGCACTGGTCGCAGATGCCGCAGTTGGAGACGGTGGCGATGACCACGTGATCGCCGGGCTTCACCCGCGTGACCAGCGAACCGATGGCCTCGACCACGCCCGCACCCTCGTGGCCCATGAGCGACGGCGCCGGCCACGGAATGGTGCCGTCGAGCAGGCTCACGTCGCTGTGGCAGACCCCCGCCGCCGCCAGCCGCACCAGCACCTCGTCGGGACCCGGGTCGATCACCTCGACGTCGGTCCGGACGTCAGCACCCTCACCGTTGAAGACGATTCCACGCATGGATCGAACCCTATCTCCCGGACCTGACGGCCCGTCAGAAGCGGGACCGGTCAGAAGGCCATGAAGCCGCCGCCGTCGACCATGAGGGTCTGGCCGGTCATGTAACGGGCGAGGTCGCTGGCGAGGAACACGGCGACGGGACCGATGTCGGGTTCGGGGTCGCCGATGCGGCGCAGCGGCGTGCGACCGACGAGCAGACCGTCGGTGAAGACGGGGCTGGTCTCGGCGACGGTCTCCATCGCCGGCGTCATCGCCACCGGGCCGATGCAGTTCACGCGCACGCCCGCGGGACCCCACTCGCGCGCCAGGCTCTTCGCCAGGCCCCGCTGCGCGGCTTTGGCCACGCCGTAGGCCGGGAGGTAGGGGCTGCCCTCGACGCCCGCGGCCGACGTGATGAGGATGAGCGAACCCTGGTTGGCCTCGAGGTGGGGGTAGGCGACCTGCGCGCACAGGTACGACGCCCGCACCGCGGTGCCGAGCATCGCCTGCCACGTGTCGTCGGGGACGTCCTCGATCGGGCGAGGGTCGCCGACGGGAGCCAGCGCGTTGTGCACCATCACGTCGAGGGCACCGAACTCGGCGACCGCGCAAGCCACCGCGGCCTCGATGTCGGCGCGCTCCGTGACGTCGCACCGGATCGAGCGGGCTTGGCCACCCCGGGCTTCGATCTCGCCGGCCACGAGGTCACCGGTCTCGGTGCGCCGCGCCGCGATCACCACGTTGGCGCCGTGCGTCGCGCAGGCGAGCGCGATGCCCCGCCCGACGCCGCCACCGGCGCCGGTGACGACGACGGTCTTGTTCTCGAGCAGTTGTGGCGCGTTGGCCGGGGTCGGTGCGGTCACAGACCCACCCAGGTGCCGCCGTCGGCGACGAGGGTCGCAGCGGTGAGGAAGTGCGCGTCGGGGTCGTCGAGCAGCGCGATCAACGGCGCGAGGTCGTCGGCCACGCTCCCGTGACCACCGAACGCGGGCGTCGACAACGAGATGCCCCGGGTCAGCGCGTCGGCGGCCTCGGGGTCGACCCAGTGGTGCGGCGCGGCGGCGATGGTGTTGACGGTCGCGCCGTCGACACCCCACTGGCGACCGCACCCCTTTGCCAGCACGCGGATGCCCTCGGCCACCGCGGCCAGCATCGTGAAGTCGGCTGCGCCGGCCATGCCCAGCGTCGGCACCACGAACACGAGGGAGCCCGAGCTCGCGCGCAGCGGTTCGGCGCTGGCGCGCGCCAACCACCACGCGGCGGCGAGGCTGCGTTCGCACCCGTCGGCCCATTCCTCGTCGCTGAGGTCGACGAAGCGGTGCGGCGCGACGATCCCGGGCGCGAGCCAGGTGTGCACGACCTGGTCGATGCCGTCGAGGCGGGTGTCGGTGGCGGCCATGGCCGCGCGCACCGCGTCTTCGGTCTCGAACGTGCACTCGAGGTGCAGTGCGGCGACACCGAGTGCCTCGAGGCCGTCGAGCAGCTCGTCGGCGAGGGGGCCGTCGCCGGTGACGACGACGCTGCGGTCGGTGATCGGTCCCATCAGGTCGGCATGCTCATCAGATCAGCATGCCATCGGATCAACATGCCATCGGATCAACATGCCATCAGATCAACATGATGGCGCCGCCGTCGGCCATGAGGGTCTGCCCGGTCATGTAGCGGCTGGCGTCGGAGATCAGGAACTGCACGACGGGCCCGATGTCGTCGATCGCGTCGCCGTCGCGGGGGATCGGTTGGCTGGCGTAGGTCTCGGCGAACATCTTCGCCCGCACGGGGTCTTCGTCGGACGGCGGTACCCGGTGAGCGGCCGACACCGGACAGAGGCAGTTGACGGTGATGCCGAACGTGCCCCACTCGCGCGCCGCCGAGCGAGTGAGGGCGCGGATGGCTTCCTTCGACGACGCGTACGGCGCGTAGCCCACCGCGCCGAGCAGCGCCGCGTTCGACCCCATGGTGACGATGCGGCCCCGACCCTGGTCGCGCATGTGGGGGAAGACGGCTTGCATCCCCCAGAGCGTGCCCTTCGGTCCGGTGCTCAACAGCACGTCCATGTCGTGCTCGGTGATCTCGGCGAACGGTGTGACCGAGCGGAACGACTGCGCGTTCGCGACGAGTGCGTCGACCTTCCCGAACTCGGCGATGGTGCGTTCGACCAGCGCGAACGCGCCGTCGCGATCGGCGACGTTGAGCGTGGTCGCGAGGTGCGACGCGCCGAGCGCGTCGAGCTCGGCCGACACGTCGTCGAGCGCGTCCTGGCGGCGCGCGGTGATCACCACCGATGCACCCTGCTGCGCGAGGTGCAGCGCGATGCCGCGGCCGACACCCTTCGAGCCGCCGGTCACGATGACCACTTGGCCCCCAACCGAGTTCGGGTCGCTCATGTCCGGTACCTCCACGACACGTGCGCGGCGCGGCCCCGCAGCTCGTCGGCGCGCTGATCGGGATCGACGCGGGGATGGTCGTCGGGCACATGCGCCTCGAGCTCGGCCAACGCCACGATCTCGCTGCGGATCGACGGGCGCTCGGGCGGCCGGAACCACCGCGCCGTGGTGAGGAGATCGGGCCGACCCGCGGTGTCGAGCCAGTTCGCGGTGCCGGTGTCGCTCGCCGCCAGCACCACGCGCACGAGCCCGTCGGAGTCGGCGACCACTTGCCGGTGGTTGCGGCTGGTGACGCGCGTCGCGTAGTCGAGCGGCTCGTACCACGTCGGCGAGTACGAGCTGATGCCCCACAGCGCGGCGGCCGACGGATCGAGCTCGACCACCATCGCCTCGTCGCTGGCGAGTGCCACGAAACCGTGGCTGTAGATGATGTCCTGCACGCCGCGCCCCGACACGTCGGGCTGGCCGAACTGGTTCGGCGTCTGCGCGGCGCGCATGCGCGCCTGCAGGTCGCGGAAGTAGACGCTCGAGTGCTCCACCTCGTGCACCGCGGTCTCGAGCATCTGCGCGACCCGGTCTGCGCTCACCGCGGGCGCGGACGTGCCCTGCGTGTCGAGCCGCTCGATCACGAACGTGGCCGGCTCCGCCGCGACCCAGTGGAAGTAGTAGTCGCGCACGTGCACGAAGCCGGGCCCGGCGCCGAGCGGCAACCAGGTGCCCGACCGTTCCTCGCCACCGATGTGCAGCTCGAACGCGTCGCCGGGGCCGAGGCCGAGCGACGACGCCGACACCTCGGTGGCGATCTCCGCGCCACCGCTCTGCACCGCGCCGCCCTTGACCTGCAGGATGAACTCCTCGCACGCACCCATGCGGCCCGAGACCCGGTAGGTGCCCGAGCCGTCGACCGCGGCGCGACGCGCCACCTGATCCACGTTGGGGCCACCCCAGGCGTACGTGGGATCGGCGCTGCGGAAGAAAGCCGGACGTTCCGGATCGGCGTGGCCGGTCGCGTACGTGAACCAGCACGCCACCTGCGTGGCGAGGTGACGTGCGCCCTCGATGCGACCCTGCTCGTCGTCGGGCCAGCCGTCGCCCAGGATCTCCTCGCCCATCGCCGCGAGCCGCTCGCACGTCTCGCGCCAGGCCGCGCCGGAGGTGACCCCCGCCGCGTCCATCACGCCGGGTCCGTTTCGCTGCGGCGCGCCCGCCTGCGGCGTCCCGGCCGCCGCTGCACGTCCATCACCGTCGCTCCGACACGAAGATGGCGGTGGCCTCGGCGGTGACCTTCCCGTTGACCACGACCTCGCCCGACGTGTAGCTCTTGCGACCCTCCTGTCCGGTGAAGCGACCGAAGATGTCGACCGGAACGTCGTAGGGCGTCGCGCCCTTCAGCGACGTGGTGAGCGACACCGTCATGCCCGTCGCGCCCGACACCAGCGCGGCGATGCCGAGCACCTCGTCGAGCGCGCACGCGAGTACTCCGCCGTACACCCGCCCGGGCGAACCGCTGTGCTGCGGTCCGAACGTGCAGCGCGCGTGCACCTCCACCGACTTCGGGGTACTCCCTGGCCGCGGTTCCTTGGGCCGGTGGATCCACTCGATCGGTGGTGCCTGCGGGTTGAGCCGACCGGAGCCGGCCTGCGTGAGGCTCTCGACCCGCCCGTCGGCGTGACGACTCATGAACATCGCGTCGGGCCGCCGTGCGGCGCGCAGACGCGCGGTGAGGTCGGCGAGCTCGGCGACGGCCTGCGCACGCACGACGGCGTCGACGTCGGTCATGACCACGGCCGCCGTGAGGTCGCGGGTCGCGGCGACGAGGTCGAACGCGGCATCGGGAATGTCGGCCGGATCGGGGAGCGCGTCGCCGGCGAGCTCGGCCACCCGCGCCGCGGACACGGGTGGGGGAGCGGGCTGGTCCATCTGGTCGACGTTACACAGGACCGGTAGCGTGCGCGCATGCCGCCCGGAGCGCTCCGCACCGTCCTCGACGACCTCGTGTTCACCGAGGGCCCGCGGTGGCGCGACGGTCGTCTGTGGTGCAGTGACATGCACGACCACCGGGTCATCTCCACTGCGCTCGACGGCGTCGCCGACACCGTGGTGCGGGTCGACGACGACGAACCGTCCGGTCTCGGTTGGTTGCCCGACGGGCGTCTGCTGGTGGTGGCGATGGAGACGCAACGGTTGCTGAGGGTCGAGCACGACGGCACGCTCGCGGTGCACGCCGACCTGTCGTCGGCGGCGCGCGGTTCGCTCAACGACATGATCGTGGCCGCCGACGGCACCGCATACCTCGGCGACATGGGCGTGCGCATCCACGAGCTGGGTGCCGAGCGTCGACTCGGGCAGACGTTCCGCGTCGCACCCGACGGCACGTGGCAGTGCGCGGCCGACGACCTCGAGTCGCCCAACGGCCACATCCTCACCGAAGACGGCCGCACGCTCATCGTGGCCGAGAGCGGCGGCGGTCGGCTGACGGCATTCACCGTTCGTGAGGACGGCACGCTCACCGACCGTCGCACCTACGCCGAGCTCACACCCGCGCGCGACGACGTGATCTTCGCCCCACCGGACGGCATCTGCCTCGATGCCGAGGGCGCGGTGTGGGTCGCCGCCCGTTGGGTGCGCGCGTGTTCCGCGTGCGCGAAGGCGGCGAGGTCACCGACACCATCGACTTCAGCACCACATCGCCGGCCGCGATCCCCGTCGCGTGTGTGCTCGGCGGTCCCGATCGGCGCACGCTCCTCATGTGCGTGGCCGCCGACTGGAAGCGCGACGCGCTCGAGGGCACACGCACCGGCCGCATCCTCGCGAGCGACGTCGAAGTCCCCGGCGCCGGCCGCCCCTGAGACCCCATCACCATTTGGCGTGGCTCGCCCGCGATATGCGCGGGGTGACCACGCCAAAACGGAGCGGAGAGCGATCAGCCGGGGAAGAGGTGGCGCAGGCCTCGGGGGGCGGTGAAGGGCTTCCACTCGCCCTCGGGTTGCGCGAGGCGGTCGGCGATCGCGACCAGCGCGGCCGGGTTGTGTCCCAACCCGCAGTGGCTGCCGTACACCTCGATGTTCTCCGCGCGCGGTCCTTCGTCTTCCAGGCACCACTGCCAGTTCGCGACGCCGTCGGTGCGGCTGTAGATCGCGGTTGCCGGCACGCCGAGCAGGGGGTTGCGGTACGACGACGACGTGATCGCGTCGTTGGGCGGCGCGTGCCACCGCTCGGCGATCTTGTAGAAGAACGCCGCGTGCGTGCGGTAGCGGTCGTCGATGAGGAGCCGGAACGGTGACCCCAACGTGATGACCTGGCGCACTGCGTCGGGGTTGCGCCGCGCCGCCTCGCGCCCGAGGATGCCGCCCGCGCTCCACCCGATCACCGACACCGGGCGCTCGGAGCGGTCGGCGAGCTCCTGCAGACGCGTGGGCACGCCCTCGAGGATCGACGACGTGGGTCCGAGGTTCTGACCGAGACCCCAGCCGTGGCTCGAGTACCCGAGCCCGCGGAGCGCGACCCGCAACGGGCTGGTGTACGCGTCGGTCGCGCCGAACGGCGGCAGTACCAGCACCGAGTGACCGTCGCCGTGCTTCTGCGCGAGCAGCAGCGGCCAGGACGCGAAGTAGAGCGCGAGCTCGGGCCATGCCCGCACCTCGAGTGCAAGCAGGGCCAATGACGGTGCGCCGGGTGCCTCGTTGTGGCGGTCGTCGACGCTCGTCACTGCCGGCGAGCGTACCGGCTGCCCCGGCGTAGTCTGCGCGTCCGATGGCGACGCTGTTGCACGTCCACCACACCACGTCGCCGGCGGTGCACGCGATGTACGCGGCGGTGCAAGCGGGTGCGAGCGATCCACAGATCGAGGGGGTCGACGTCGTGAGCGTCGCCGCGCTCGAGGCGACGACCCACCACGTGCTCGCAGCCGACGGCTACGTGCTCGGCACACCCGCCAACCTCGGGTACATGTCGGGCGCGCTGAAGCACTTCTTCGACCAGATCTACTACCCGTGCCTCGAGTCCACGGTGACGCGTCCGTTCGGGGTGTACGTCCACGGCAACAACGACACGACCGGCGCGATCCGCGCGGTCGAGATGGTCACCACCGGACTCCAGTGGCGGTTGGCCCAGGCGCCGGTGTCGGTGATCGGCGAACCGACGCAGGCCGATCTCGACGCGTGCTGGGAGCTCGGCGCCGCCGTCGCCGCGGGGTTGCTCACGGACTAGAGGGTTCGCCGGCGCGGCGTGTACCCGCTCACTTCGGAATGTCGGCGATACGGCACCGCGATGTGCGACCGAGCGGCAATTGGCTCTGGCGTTGTCCACTGTGCTCGCAGTTCTGCACGCCACCTCAGCGCTCGCGTGGTCTCAGCAACCTTCGCTCTTACGGATGCAGAACGCGCGCGTCGATCCAGCCCGCTCGTACAGGACAGAGGTAGCGTCCTGGGGATGAAGCACTGGCGGCGCTGGGCACTCTTAGTGGTCGCGCTGTGGATCGTCGCCGTAACCGTCTGGGCGCTGAAACCCCTAGACGCCACTGTGATCACCGGGGCTAACGCCGATGGATCCGACAAGTCGGCGACGGTTCACTGTGAC
>DASXXX010000262.1:0-21652 GCA_036502765.1 Acidimicrobiia bacterium
CAGGAAGCGGAAGATCGCCATGTAGAAGAAGATCCCCATGAAGGGGGCGAGCACGAGCAGACTCACCGCCGCGCTCAGGAGGATGCCCCACTCCTTCTCGACGTGCAGGAAGTAGTAGAAGCGCGCGATGAAGAACGCGAACGCGCCGAAGGCGAAGTTGAGCACGCCGGTCGACACATAGGTGATGACGAGGCCGGACGCCGCGAGCGCGTAGATGCTCCCGAACACAAGTCCGACGACGATGAATTGCAGCACCGGTGAACCCCCCTGGTTCCTTCGGAATGCCCGGTCGCCGACACGCCGTCATGACGATGAGGCTGATCGTTGTTGTTCTCGGTGCGACTCTAGCGAGGTCACCCGGACGGCGCACCTCCCCCGTCTGGACGCAGACACGACGCCCGACGCGACCCGAGTCGCATTTCAGGTCAATCGTCCTGCCGATCGCGGCCCTCGCCGCGGCTGCTCACGCTGCGCGCACGTCGAGCACGCCGACGAGGCCAGTGAGCTCGAAGACCCGGAGCAGGTCGGGAGGCACGAGGAAGGTGACGGTGCGGTCGCTGGTGGCGAAGCGCTTGTGCGCGGTCACGAACACGCTGAGGATCACCGAGTCGACGAACTCCACCTCGGTGAGGTCCACGGTCACGTCGGCATCGCCGGCGGTGAACGCCGACTGCAGCGTCTCGCGCACGCGGGCGGCGTCGTCGAGGTCGAGCGCGCCGGTCTCGCGCACCACGAGCGGCTCGCGGTCGGCACGGGGTGCGTGCGCCGGTTCCGCCCGGTTCTGCTCCCGGTCGGCCGTCCACGGTGACGGCGTGGCCCCGCGCAACTGCCCGATCACCTGGGCGAACAGCCAGGTGCGGAACTCGCGGAGGTCGGGTGGGGTGACGATGGTGAGGAGCTGGTCGCCGGCCTCGCAGTACGCGTCGACCTCGTCGAGCAGGTCGGCGAGCGCCTGGATCGCGGTGGCGCGCTCCTCGGGTTCGCCGAGCACCGGGATCTCCACGTCAGCGTGGTCGACCCCTTGCGCGATGAGGCCGTCGAGGATGTCCATCGTCGCCCGGTACCCGGTGAAGCGGGTGTCGAGGTCGGCGACGATCTCGTCGCTGCGGCGCGGGAGGCGTCCCTCACGTGCTTCCTCGACGCGCAGCACGTCGAGCTCGCGCTGCACCGCGGCCGCGTGTTGGAGCGCGCGTTGGAAGCGGTCGACGGGAAAGTTCAGGAGCTCGAGCTGCAACGACTCCATCGGCGACGAGGCTAACGCGAGCGCCGCCCGGCCTGCGCGGTGCGCGCAGGCCGGGCGGCCGCGTGCGGTACTTACGTGGCCGGAGGCGCCGAAGTGGTCGTCACGCCGGTGCCGGCATTGGTCTCGTACTGCTTGATCAGGTCTGGGTCGCCGACGATCTTGCCGGTGGCCGGCTTACCGCCGAAGAGGACCTTCCACTTGCCGTTCTTGACGACGGCGTACCAGAGGCAGCTCTTGTCCGTGACCTTGCCGAAGTTCGCCTTGCTGAAGTTCCTCGGCGCGCAGGAGAGCCCCGCATTGTCGTAGATGCCGCCATTGCTGGTGCGGATGCCGTCGACCCATCCCTGGCGGGTCGGGTTCTTGCCCGCGGCCTTGAGTCCGACGATCGCGAGGTCACACGACACGTAGCCGGTGTACTCGCCGAACCCGGGCACGCCGGTGAATCCGGCGTACTTCTTGAGGTTTTGCTGGAACGTCTTGATCGCGGTGCCGCCCAGCTCGACCGGCCGGTACGCGGTCTGGAACAGGTCGGTCTCCGTGAGGGTCTTCGCCGCCGGCGAGTCGAGAACCGCTTGGCCGTAGCCGGTGGCCGAGACACTCGCCTTCATGGGCACGTTGTTCTGGGCCAGACCCTGGATGATGGCGATGTTGGTGTTCGTGTCGAGCGGCATGTACACCGCGTCGGCCCCCGCGTTCTTGATGCCGAGCACGATTGGCGACACGTCGGTCGTGCCGAAGTCGACCGCGGTGTTGAGATATCCGCTCTTGAGGCCCGACGCCTTCGCGGCGAAGGTCTCCGTGGCCTTGGCGTTCTCGCTCGATGCCGCCGAGATGCCGTAGCCGACTGCGGCGACGCTCTTGGCGCCGAGCTTCTTCATCACGTTGGTGGTGGTGTCGTAGGTGATGCCGGGCACCGGTGAACCGTCGCCGTACGCGGAGATGATGTTCTCGTTGCCCTTCTCGTAGTAGTAGGAGCCGTCGAAGCCGCCACCGAGCATCGGCACACCCGAGTCGTTGAGGTAGCGGTAGGTGGTGAATGCGAACGCCGAGTCGTTGATCACGATGAACGCGTCGCGGTTCTCCACGAGGTCCTTCGCCGAATTGAGGTTCGCCGACGACTTGTCGTCGATCGCCTCCAGCTTGATCGTGCGGCCGTTCACGCCTCCCTTGGCGTTCTCGGCGCCGATGCGCGCCTTGCAGCCTGTAGCTGAACCCTCACTCGCCGACGCCGCGACGCCCGTCTCGGACGAGATGTACCCGAGTGTGATGTCCTTGGCGGTGACGCCTGGAGTGCTCCCCGACTGGGCGCCCGCGGCGATCGCGGTGCTCAGCAGCGCGCCGGTCGCGAGACCCAGCCCGGCGCAGAGCGCCACGGCGCGCCGCCTCCATGTCTTCGGTTCCTGCATGGTTCCCCCCTGGTCAGGCCGGTCTCGAGCCAAGTGCTCGATGAGCGCGGTCATGCAGCGGTGGACTTCCAACCCGCTGTCCGAGGCCGGCGACCAAGAGCATGGCACCGTCTGCCGCTCGATTCTCGGCAGGCCTCGCGCTCAGGCGCTCGAGCGGGAAGCGGCGATCTCCAGGAGCGCGGCGGTCACCGCGTCGGGTTCGGTGATCATGGGGAGCAGGACGAGCTCGACGCCGTCGACGACCGCACCGAGCGGGCGGGTCATGTTGATCATCGGGCCGGCGACGTCGACGAGCGATTGGCCGTTCACCGGGTAGGCGGCGTCGAGGTAGACGAGTCCGGCGGCGCGGTCACCCCACTACGAACGTCGCCATGAGGTGCGAGGGTACCGAGTCGCGGGCACCTTCTGAAGCGCCCCGGCAGGACTCGAACCGGCGCATCCGGCGCGGGAGGGGCAGCGCCGACGCTCGGAGCGTCGGCCGTCGCGTGAGCGCCCCCGGCAGGACTCGAACCTGCGCATCCGGCTCCGGAGGCCGACGCTCTATCCGCTGAGCTACGGGGGCGGGGGTTGGAGATTACCCGGCAGAAAACCGGGGGCTCGTGCCGACGGCAGCGCCGGTCACCTGGCGCTCGGGTCAGCCCGTGAACCGGGGGACCAGCGTCGGCGCCGTGGGGCGAGCAAGAGGAGCGGCGCGCTGGACCGGCGTGGCGACCCCCACGAAGGCGACGATCTCGTAGCCACCGGGATTCGTCGGCACGGGATCTTCCTTCCAGTTGTTCGCCACCCAGACGTTGCCCGAGGGGTCGACGGCGAGACCCGTGTTGCGCACCAGGCCGTCGAACCCGTACCCCTCGTCGGGTGAGATCGGATCACCGGTGGCGGTGCCTGCCGGGCAGGCCGCGATGCGGACGCCGCAGAACTCCGACAGCCGTTTGCCGGCGAAGTTGGCCACCCACACGTGATCGTCGCCGTCGACCGCGACGCCCCACGGGACCGTGAGCCCGCCACCGGTGAACGGCGACGAGTTCGCGACCGTGCCGTCGGCGCGGACGAGCGTGACCGAGCCGCCGACGCTGCCGAGGTCGTCCAGTGTCGGGCAGGGAATGTCGACGAGTCCAGAGTTGGCGATCCATTGATTGCCCTCGAGGTCAGCGGCGACGCCGAGGGGCCGGTTCAGCCCGCCGCCGGTGATCGGCGACTCCGGCGCTGGCGTGCCGTCGGGTTGGAGCACCACGACGGAGTCGCCCTCCACGTTCGTGACGTACGCGTTCCCGGCCGGGTCGTGCGCGATGCCGAACGGCTTGTCGAGCCCGGGTGCCCGGATCTCACGTACCTGGGAGGGTTCGCCGTGTGGGTACAAGGTGACGCTGTTCGCCTCGCAGTTGGCGATCCAGATGTTGCCCTGGCTGTCGGACTTGGTGCCCTGCGGCCACGACACGCCGCCCTGGCTGAAGCCGCTGGCGGGCGACACCGCGGTGCCGTCGGGACGGAACTGCGACACGCTGTCGTGCGCGGGTTGCTGCGCCGCAGGACAGTCCGGTTCGGGTGCGGCGAAGCCGTAGTTGCCCGCCCAGATGTCACCGAACGGGTCGATGTCGATGCCGAAGCCGGCGCCGTCGAGCCCACCACCCGTGTACGGCGTTCCGGCGAGCGCCTGGCCCGCGGGTGAGAAGGCGAGCAGGGCCTTCCCGCCGCAGACCGGCGTCTGGGCATCGGGGGCGTACTCGTAGTTGTTGGTCACCCACACGTTCCCGTGCGCGTCGACGACGAGGTTCCCGGGACCGTCGACGGAGTGGCCGTCACCGAAGAAGCGCAGCGCGAGCGTCCACGCGTCCGGCGGTTCTGTCGCGCTGGGGGAGTACGGCGTGGTCGGCGCGAACGCGAACAACTCGGCCGCGTGGTGCGACGGGTTGCGGTTGATGTCGACGAGGGCCTGGAACGTGGTCGTCGGTGTTGTGCCGCCGTCCGGCGTGACCAGCGCGAAGAGCTCCGCGCACGACAACGACGTCGAGACGCAGCGCGCCACCATGTTGGCGAGCGAGTTGAACGCTCCCAGCGTCGAGGTCTCGGCACCGTTCGGCGACGACGTGAGGACGGAGCCCGGGTCTCCGGTGATGACGTTCACGAGGTCATGGGCCATGCCGATCGCGTTCGGGAGTCCGGGCGAAGTTCCGGACAGCGCGTCGCCGTCGGCGAACTGCGTCATCGCGTACGCGGTCGCGACCGTCGTGCGTTCGTCGATGACGATGTCGCTCGGAACCGCGTCGGGTCCGAGGACGCTGGCGAGGGTGATCGCACCGGCTCCGGACGGGGTGTCGGTCGCCGTCACGTAGGCCGCGCTCCCGGTGGCGAACCCGGCCGGGTAGTCGATGGTGAACGTGCCGTCGGACTCAGACGTAGCCGCACCGAGCTCGGTCGGCCCCGCGCCGCCGCCACCGGGGAGCATCAGGCGTACTCGGTAGCCACCGAGCGACGTGCTGTCGCTCTGCACGACGCCGCGCAAGACCGCGGTCGGCGGATCGGCCGCGGTCGCCGAGGTGGTCGGGACCGACGTGGGTCCGAACGCGATGAGGGCCAGGGCGCACAGCACCCCAGCCGTGGTCCGCGTCCTCGTCGCCACCGTCGTCCCCGCTCGTCGAAAGGGCGTCCGAACGGAGTTCTACTCGCGTTCGCGTCCCCGCCATTCCTCCCGCTGTGCGATTCGGTCAGCGTTCTGACCGGTCGGTCCCTCCGGGGTCGGCGAGTTTGATGGGAGGTTCTGCGAGCGGGCCGAGCGTGAGCTTCTCGACCAGGCGGTGGAGGTCGGCCCCCTTGTCGAGGCACGCGATCGCGCCGCGCGACAAGGCGGCGCGGCGCACACTCGGCGAGGTGTACCCGGACAGGATCGTGATCAGCGCGCGCGGCGCGGCCAGGCGCAGTTCCGGCAGCACATCGAGGCCGTCGACGCCTCGCGTGGAGAGGTCGAGCACGACGTGGTCGGGCTGGTGGCGGCGAAGGACGTCGACCGCGTCGGCACCGTGGTCGGCCTCGCCGACGATGTCGATGCGCCCGATCTGCTCGAGGCGTCCGCGCAGGAACGTTCGTTCGGCGCGGGGACCGTCGACGAGGACGAGCGTGATGCGATCGGCGGACACCGCTGAGGTCGGATCGGTGTCGACCTCGAGATCGACGGGAGCGCCGGTCGGCCGCGCACGGCCGTCGGACAGCATCGCGAGCAGCTCCTCACCGTCGAGCGCGGGCGCCCAGAGGAAGCCCTGGCCGAGGCCGCAACCGAGGCGACGCAGGTGGGCGAGCTGCTCAGGCCGCTCGATCCCCTCGGCAACTGCTTCGAGACCGATGGCGTGCGCCATCCGGAGCACGTTCTCGATGATCGCGTCGTCGACGGGGTCGCGCCCGATCCCGGAGATGAAGAAGCGGTCGAGCTTGAGCTGTGACACCGGGAAGTGGCGCAGGTAGAGCAGCGAGCAGTATCCGGTGCCGAAGTCGTCGATGCTCAGACGGAAGCCGACGTCGCGGAATTCGCGCAGCATCGCGGCAGGGTCCGCGACTGCCTCGGTGAGCAGGGCGTGCTCGGTGAGCTCGAGCACGAGCGCTTCCGGCGCCAGACCGTGACGCGAGCACTGGCTCTGGAGGAACGGCAGGAGATCGGGCTCGGCGAGCTCCCGCGACGAGACGTTGACGGCGAGCGTCAGGTTTCGGTACCCCGCGGCGTGGCATCGCGCGAGGTGCGCACAGGCCTCGGCGATCACCTGCCGACCGATCGGCACCACGAGTCCGGTCTCCTCCGCCATCGGGAGGAACTCGCTGGGGAGCAACAAGCCACGTTCCGGGTGCTCCCAGCGGACCAGAGCCTCGGCCCCGTAGATCGTGCCGTCCTCGAGCGACACGACCGGCTGGTAGTGGACCTGCAGCTCATGATCCCGCAGTGCGCGGCGCAGCTCTTCTTCCATCTCGAGCCGGAGGAGTGCGCGCTGGTGGAGCGCAGGGTCGAACACCTCGTACCGGGCCCGGCCGTTCGCCTTGGCCCGGTACATGGCGGTGTCGGCTTCGCTCACCAACTCGTCGGGGTCGGCCCGACCCGAGGACGCGACCGCGATCCCGATGCTCACGGCCGGCAGCACCTCGTGCCCACTGACGAGAAGCGGCTCCGACACTCGTTCGAGGAGGCGGGCCGCGACGACCTTCGCCTCTCGCTCGCTCGGCATGTTCGAGCACACCACGACGAACTCGTCGCTCCCGAGGTGCCCGACGACATCTGAAGCCGACACGCTCGACGTCAGTCGCTCGCCGATCGCCGCCAGGAGCTCGTCGCCAGCACTGCGCCCGAGACTGTCGTTGACGAGCTTGAAGGAGTCGATGTCGACGCACAGGACCGCGACGCCGTGATCGGGTCGAGCCTGGGTGAGCGCGGCACGCACGTGCTCGAGCGCGCGCGATCGGTTCGGCAGTCCGGTGACACCGTCGATGGTCGCGGCATCGAGCTGGTCTCCCTGCCTCGACGCCGTGATCTCGTCGATCACCACGAGGATCTCGAGCGGCGTCCGGTCGTCGTCGGCGACCATCGCGAGCGAGACCTCGACGTCGATCGGTTGGCCGAACTTGGTGACGTGGTGCCCTTCGTACGTGACCATGCCGCGATCGCGTAGCGCCTGCACGAGATGACGTTGGACCACGTCACTCTGATTGACCAGACCGAGGCGGCTCATCGAGTGACCGGTGATCTCATCGGCGGTCCAGCCGTAGAGGCGTTCCGCTCCTGGACGCCACCGCATCACGATCCCACTCAGGTCGACGGTGAACACGCCTTGTCGCGAGGGCCTGCCGGTCGCGACCGCCAGCGCTCGCAACGAGAGCTCCCCGCGGCGCGGGTGCATGGTGAGCACCAGCCCGGCAACCCCTGGAACCGCCGTGAGATCGTTGACCCCCACGCCGAACGCGCTGTAGCCGTCGAGACGGTTGCGTAGGCGCAGTTCGATCGCCGGCCCGCCACTGGCATCCGGATCCGTCAGCAGATGCGCGAAGGCCGCGACGTCGTCCGGGTGCACGAGTTCGACGAGATCACTGACGTCACGGCCCTGAAGATCGCAGCCGAGCTGGTCACTCAACGTGGCGCCGAAGAGCGAGACGCGACGCGCGTTGTCGATGACGACCAAGGCGTCGCTCGACCCCTGCGCGCCGTAGCTTCCGAGCGGACGTTCACGCGTGAGTCCCATGAGACCGACGACCTGTCCGCGGTCGAGCAGCGGGAGGTTGGTCACCTGCACGAGCCGCGTACGCCCGTCGCCGCACCGTACGAGCATCTCGCCTGCCCACTTCTGCCCCGCGATGGCGCTCTCCATGATGAGATGCGCCTCGTCTTCGGACAGGTTGTGCTGCACCAGGTCGGCGATCAGCCGGCCGAACGCGTCCTCCCGGGCGATGCCGTAGAGCTCCTCGGCGGCGCGGTTCCAGCACGTGACCCTGCCGTCGAGGTCGACCACCGTGATCGATTCACGGACCCCGTCGAACGCCTGCGTGAGGACGTCGGTCCCCGGCGTCACCACCGCCACCGATCACCTCCCCACCCGACGCTCGAGCGTCGATCTGCGGGCGGCCGCCCCGTGGCTCCGGTTACCGGGCGGTAGCCGACTCTCCAGAGAGGAAGGTACACCCTGAACGCGTACCGCGTTCACACTCTCACGAAAAGTGGTTCCGCCGCCGTGCGCCGCCGTGGGCGAGTGACGGGAGCGGCGGTCACCAGACCTCGGCCGGGCTGCGTCACGCGGGACGTAGGGTGCTCCCGTGGTGCTCGACGCGGACGTCATCGTCGTCGGCGCGGGGATGTCGGGCCTGTACGCGCTGAAGGTCCTGCGCGAGCAGGGATTCCGCGTGCTCGTGCTCGAGAAGGGCTCGGGCGTCGGCGGCACCTGGTACTGGAACCGCTATCCCGGTGCGCGGTGTGACATCCCGAGTCTGGAGTACTCGTTCGGCTTCGACCCGGACCTCGAGCAGGAATGGGTCTGGACCGAGCACTTCGCGTCGCAGCCCGAGATCGAGCGCTACCTGAACCACCTCGCCGATCGTTACGACCTCCGCCGCGACATCCGCCTCGACGCCGGTGTGCGCGCGATGACGTTCGACGAGGACACCGACACCTGGGTGTTCGACGTCGAGACCGGCGAACAGTTCCGGGCCCGGTTCGCGGTCATGGCGACCGGCGGGCTCTCGGCGCCCAACCGCCCGTCGTGGCCGGGCATCGACGACTTCGCGGGCACGATCGTGCAGACGAGTCTCTGGCCCGGAGACGGGGTGGAGCTCGACGACAAGCGGATCGGCGTCGTCGGGACCGGATCGTCGGGGGTGCAGACGATTCCGGAGCTCGCCAAGATCGCGCGGCACCTCACCGTCTTCCAACGCACGGCCGCGTTCACCTGGCCGTCGCGGAACCAGCCGCTCACCGACGACGAACAGGCCGCGATCAAGGCGCGGTACCGCGAGCTGCGCGACGAGCAGTACGCGTCCTTCAGCGGCACCGCGGGCACGACGGGGGCGGTGATCTTCGCCTTTCCGACCGGCGAGCGGCGCATCCTCGAGAGCACGCCCGACGAGCGCGAAGCGGCGATGGACGAGCACGGGTTCAGCGCGTGTCGCATCTGGAGTGACACCGCGTCCGATCTCGACGCCAACGAGATGGCCGTCGAACTGTTCCGCGAGATGGTGCGGCGCACGGTGAAGGATCCCGACGTCGCCGAGGCGCTCTCACCGCGCGGGTATCCGCTCGGCTGCAAGCGACCCGTGCTCGACTCGAACTACTTCGAGACGTTCAACCGCGACAACGTGACCCTCGTCGATCTGGTCGACGACCCCATCGAGGAGGTCACCCCGGCCGGCATACGCACCGCGCAGCGGTTCGTGGAGCTCGACGTGCTCGTGCTCGCGACCGGCTTCGACGCGATGACCGGCGCGCTGACGCGCATCGACGTGCACGGTCGCGACGGTCGTGTCCTGCGCGACGACTGGGCCGACGGGCCGCGCACCTACCTCGGTGTCGGTACCGAGGGGTACCCGAACCTCTTCATCTGCGTGGGGCCCGGGAGCCCCGGTGTCCTCGCGACCTACCCGCCGCAGATCGAGCTGCAACTCGGATGGATCGCCGACTTCCTCCGTCACGTCGTCGACGACGGGTACACGCGAGTGGAAGCCGACCTCGGCGCGCAGGACGAATGGTGCGAGCACGTGAACGCGGTCGCGCGGGGAACGATGTTCACTGCCGACTCGTGCAACTCCTGGTACAACGGCTCCAACATCGAAGGCAAGCCCCGGGTCTTCCTCCCGTACGTCGGCGGGCTCCCCCAGTACATGGACCGCTGCAACGACGTCGCCGCACAGGGCTACGACGGCTTCGTGCTCACCGCGTCATGACGTCGCCGGTTCGTGTCGGCATCCTGCACGACATGGCCGACTCGGTGGAAGAAGGCGCGGCGCTCGGGGGTCACACCGAGACGTTCATGCGGCTCGCCATCGACGATCTGGTGCAGAGCGGCCGCATCGACCGCGAGGTCGAGTTCGTGCACGCCGCCGGTCTGGGCCTGCCGGTGGGCACCGCGTTCGCGATCGAGCGGGCGTTCGGTGAGCTCGTCGACGAAGGCGTGCTCCTGATCGCGGGACCGGCGGTGGGCGACAACGCGCTCGTGGCCACCCCGCTCGCCGACCAGGCACGCGTCCCGACGATCAACTGGGCGGGGACCGAGCGCGCGCGGAGCGAGTTCATGTTCCACCTCCAGGTCGGTTCGCACGAGGACGAGCCCGTGCTGCTCGCGCGCCACGTCGCCGCGCTCGGCGCGCAACGGGTGGGTGTGATCTTCGACCGGTCACCGATCGGCCGCCGCTACGCCGCGTTCTTCGAATCGGAGTGCGAGACGCTCGGCGTCGACCTCGCGGCACGCGTCCCGATCGGGCCCCTCGGCACCGACGCCACCGACGAGCTGGCATCGGTCCGCGCCGCGGGCGCCGACGTCCTCGTGTACCTCGGACTCGGGTTGGTGGGCACGGCGGTGGCCCGCGCGCGCGGCGAAGCGGGATGGGACGCGCCCGCGGCGATGAACACCGCCGGGTTGCGCGGCTACGACCCCGACTACGCGCACGAGATCGACGGCTGGGTCTACGTCGACATGGTGGCCGACGACAACCCGGTGCTCGCGGCCCTCCTCGCGCGCGTCGGGATGGAGTCGGTGCCCGGGCTCTTCGCCGCGGTCGGCTACGACCTCGGTCTGCTCGTGGCCGAAGGGCTCGCCCGCGCACCCGAGCTCACCCGTGACGGCGTGCGCGACGGTCTCGAGCTGGTGAAGCTCGTGCCGTCAGCCGAAGGACGCGCCGGCACGACGCTCGGGTTCGGGCACTGGGATCGCGGCGCGCTCCACGGTCCCTATCTCGTGTTGCGTCAGTGGCGCGACGGGAAGTCGTTCGAGGTCAGTCGCGGGAGCTGATGACGCGGCCGGGGAGTGCGCCGGTACGTTCGCCGGCTTCCTGGACGACGGTGCCGCCGAGCAGCGTGGTGCGGTACCCGCCGGTGGGACGCCGCATGCGCACGCCACCCTGGGGCAGGTCCTGGACGAACTCGTCGCCGCCGTAGGTGAGCTCGTCCAGCGCGAACACGTTGAGGTCGGCGACGTTTCCCGGTGCGACGACCCCGCGACGGTGGAAGCCGAACACGTCGGCCTGACGCCCTGTGAGTTGGTAGACGGCGTCCTCGAGCGTGAAGTCGTCGCGGTCGCGCACGTGGCGGGTGAGCAGCAGGGTGGTGTCGCCCGACGAGCACATCATCTGCGCGTGCGCGCCGGAGTCGGAGGAGCTGATCAGCACCGCTGGGTTCTTGAGCGTCTGCGCGACGCCCTCGACATCGGCGTTGGCCATGCCCGTGGCGACGAGTCCGGGCCGACAGTCGTTCTCGAGCACGAAGTCGGCGAGCACGTCGGACGGGTGGCCGCCGCGCTCCTCGACCACGTCGGCGACGGTGCGACCGAGCCAGCGCTCGTTCTGGGTGCCGACCACCTCGACGATGCGCACGAGCTCGAGTCTGCCGATGGGGAACATCGCCATCTTGGTGCGGTCCCACTCGTCGCGGGCAGCGGCCCGCCAGTCGGGGCTCTCGAGCAGCGCTCGCTTGTCGGCACCGCGCCCGGCGACCACCTTGTGCCAGCCGTCGGGCATCGACATGAACATCATCGACGAGTCCCAGTTGAGGCGCATGTCGACGGTGCGAGGTGAGAGCTGTGGGTACATCGCGGTGCCCTGCTCCGCGAGCTCGGTGGCGACGTCGATCCACCGCTGCGTGCGGTCGGGAGCCGAGTCGATGTAGGTGAACCCGGTCCACGTGATCGGGATGCCGCGCGTTCCGCAGCGCCGCCCGAGGTCGCGCAGCGTGTCCATCGCGGTGGGTCCGAGCAGGTCGGGCACCACCTCGACCACGCCGCGTCCTGCTTCTTGCAGCACATCGAACAACGTGTCGAACTCGGAGCCCTCGGCTTGACGCGACGGCACCGGTCGGCCCGACTGGTCGACATCGAGGAACGACGTGGAGAGCCCCCACGCGCCCGCATCCATCGCGTCGTGGAGGATGGCAGCCATGGCCGTGGACTCGTCGTCGGTGGCGGCGCGGGTCCACGCGTCGGCCCCCATGACGACGAGCCGGAGCATGCTGTGCCCGACCAGGCCGGCGAGGTTGATGCCGGTCCCCATCGCGTTGACGACGTCGCGATAGCCGGCGTAGTCGGACCACGTCCACGGCACCGCGTCGTCGAAGAGGTGACGCGGGACGTCCTCGATGTAGGCGAAGAGATCGGAGACGTCGCTGCGCGTCGCGTCGGTGACGGGATAGAGCGAGAGGCTGCAGTTGCCGACCAACATCGTGGTGACGCCGTGCAGGAGGTCGGGATCGACGTACGGATCCCAGAACACCTGCGGGTCGGTGTGGCAGTGCGTGTCGATGAACCCGGGCGTCACCACCGCGCCGGAGGCGTCGATCTCGGTGGCGGTGGCGACCGCGAGGTCGGGCCCCACTTCGACGATCTCGTCACCGCGGATGCGCACGTCGGCTCGCCGCGCCGGTGCGCCGGTGCCGTCGACGACGTCGCCACCCCGGATCAGGATCTCGCCGTCCGTCATGTCACGACCTCCACCGCTCGGGTGGCACGACGATAGGACGTGACGGACGTCGCCGACGGAGGAGCGGTCAAGTCGTGACGCCGACCGCCTCGCCGAACAACAGCACCGGCTTGGCGATGCACGCCTCCGGGATCGAGCTCCAGATGTTCTCGGCCGACTCCTCGGCGCTGAGGAAGTTGCCGGTGCGGACGGCCTCGGCGATGCCGGCGACGCCCGGGTACGTGTCCTCCGGGAGCGCGGCGTCGCGCCGCGCGGCCGGGGTGTCGACGAAGCCGGGACGGATCGCGCTCACCCACGGGCCCGTGCCGCGGTCCTCGCGCTCGGCTCGGACCGCGCGCACCCACTGCTCCATCGCCGCCTTGGCCGCGCCGTAGATCGCGAGCCCCGGGTACGCGATGCGCGCCGAGGCGGACGAGATCTGCACGAGGCCGACGTCGACGCCGGCGTCGACCGCCGGGCGCGCGGCGCGGAGGAACATGTCGCCGATCAGCAGCGGCGACATCACGTTGGCGATGACCTCGTCCCTGTGGTTGGCCGGGTCGCCCTCGCCCATGTACGCGCGCCCGCCCCAGTAGTAGAGCGCGTTGTGGATGAACACGGCGCGCTCGCCGTCGAACGTCGCGAGGCGTTCCGTGAGGTGTTCGCCCACTCCGGCCCACGAGTCCATGTCGGTGAGGTCGAACCGGACCGTCTCGAGCTCGGGGTGCTCGCGCCGCGAGACGCTGATGATCTCGGTGTCGGGCCACGGGCAGGTGCGGGCCAGCGCCTCGCCGATGCCCGACGTCGCTCCGGTGATCCACACGATGTTGGTCGTCATGACGGCAGCATAAACATCTAGATATTCTCAGTCCATGCAACGCGCCATGGACGCAACCAGCGACACCGAACGCGCGCGGCTCGCGGCCTGGATCGAGCGCACGGTGGGCGGACGCGTCACGCGGATCGACCGCATGCCGCGGTGGCGCCCGGCGTGGGACGTCGACGTCGAGGTCGACGGTCGTCTGCTGCCGCTCCACGCGAGAGGCGAGCGCGAACCGCGCATCGCGATGCCGGCGCGCATCGCCGACGAGGTCGCGGTGCACGACCTGCTGGAGGCTCACGGGCTCCCGGTGCCGCACGCCTACGGCCTCTGCGACGACCCGTACGCGTTGGTGATGGACCGGCTGCCGGGCCTGGTCGACCTCGCGGGCGCGACCGACGGTGAGCGCGATCGCGTGCTGGAGGAGTACCTGGAACTGCTGGCGCGCATCTACGCCATCCCGCTCGACGCGGCCGCGGCCGCAGGCTTCGCGGTGCCCACCGATTCCGCGTCAGCCGAGCTCGCCTTCGTGCGCCGCATGGAAGCGGTCGCGGATCGTGACGCGGAATCCCGGCCCGCCGATCCGGTCGAGGTGTTCCTGCGCCGCTGGCTGCGCGACCACGTGCCGCAGCATCGACTGCCGGAAGCGCGCTTCATCACGTACGACTCGTTCCAGTTCATGTTCGAGGATGGCCGTATCACCGGTCTGCTCGACTTCGAGCACGCGCACGTCGGTGATCCGATGATGGATCTCGCCGCGCTGCGGATCCGCGACACGCTCAAGAGCCTCGGTGACCTCGCGGCACTGACCGCGCGCTACGAGGCGGTCACGGGTGTCGTCGTCGACCACGACGTCGTCGAGTACCAGACGGTGTTGTACAACGCGTTGTCGGTGGTGTCGGTGGCGCCAGCGCTCGCGGACCCGGTGCGCGGCACCGACTGGATCTCCTACCTCGCGTGGTACGTCAACGGGGCGCGTTGGGCGTTCGGATCGATTGCCGAGATCCGCGGCTACGCGCTCGACCCGGTGGAGATCCCCGAGGCGCGGCTGACGCGACACGCGCCCGCGCACCGGTACCTCGTCGACAGCGTGCGGGCCCGCTCGGCCGAGGTGCGGGGCGACGCGTCCGACTACGAGCTCGCGGGAATCGGCCGGCTCGCCAGCCACCTGAAGCGGGTCGACGAGATCGGCGCCCAGTTCGACGCCGACGAGCTCGCGGAGCTGACGAACCTGCTCGGCCACCGTCCGGATCCCCATGATGCCGACGCCGAGCTCGTGGAGTACATCGAGCGTGCAGGTCCCGACGACGAGGAAGGACTCGTGCGTCTGCTCGACGCGCGCGTGCAGCGCCAGCACTTCACGATGGCGTCGCCGACCTCGCTGATGCTCCGCCATCCTGCACTGCGCAGCCTCCGATCCGACCAGGCGACGGACCGTGCCGCCGACGAGAGCTGGCCGACCGGCGCGATCCCTGGCACCCGCTGACCGGTCGCGCGCGCCACAATGCTCCGTCGGGGCCGGCGGGGCGTCCCGCTGTCGGGTGAGGGAGATCGTGCGCGGGATTCGCGGGACGTGGGTGCGCGCGGCACTGGGCGCGGCGTTGGTGGCCTCGGCGGCGGTCGTCGGCGGTGGTGCGAGTGCGCAGACGGACGCTGCAACGTCGGAGTGGCCACAACCAGGTGGTGACCACGCCAACTCGCGCGCCGCAGTGGGCTCGACCATCGAGAGCAGCAACGTCGAGGGACTGACCAAGACATGGGACGTGACGACACCGGGATCGCTCACCACTGCAGTGGTCGTGGTCGGCGACACCATCTACATGGAGGACAGTCGCTGCAGTATCACCGCCATCGACCGCGCCACCGGCACGGTGAAGTGGCAGTCGGCGTCGGTCGGGTTCACGATCGGTCCCCAGGGCGTCAGCGTCGGCGACGGTGCCGTGTTCGCGACGACACCGACGGGCGCGATGGCGCTCGAGCAGAAGAACGGACAGCTGCGGTGGAAGAAGGATCTCACCGACTCGCCGACGGAAGGCGTCGACGCGCAGCCGCAGTTCGTCAAGGGTCGCGTGCTGATCGCGACGGTACCGGTGAGCGCGCGCGGGCTGTACCAGGGTGGTGACCGCGGCATCCTGTACGCGCTCGACGCGAAGACGGGCGACATCGACTGGTCGTTCGACACCGTCGCGTCCGATGACTTGTGGGGCAACGCCGACGTGAACTCGGGCGGGGGAGCCTGGTACCCACCCGCGGTCGACCGGAACGCCGGGCTCGTGTACTGGGGCGTCGCGAACCCGGCGCCGTTCCCGGGCACGCCCGAGTTCCCGAACGGCTCGAGCCGGCCGGGGCGCAACCTCTACACCGACTCGACCGTCGCGCTGAGCCTGAAGACCGGGAAGCTGCGCTGGTACCGCCAAGCGGTGGCGCACGACATCTTCGACCAGGACTTCGTGCACGCGCTGATCGCACAGGTGGGCACCGGCGGCGACGCGCGGAGCGTCGTCGTGGGCGCGGGCAAGGGCGGCCAGGTGCTGGGCATGGATCCGGCGACCGGCAAGCTCCTCTGGAAGACGGCGGTCGGGATGCACGAGAACCACGACCTCACGTCGCTGACCGGACCCACTGAGGTGATGCCCGGGACCTACGGAGGCGTGCTGACTCCACCGGCGACGGCTGACGGCGTGGTCTACGTCGCGACGTTGAACGCTCCCGCGACGCTCGAACCTGACAAGACCGCGTACTTCGGCGGTTCGATCGACACGCAGGACGGTGAGGTGGTGGCGATCGACGCGACGACCGGGAAGCACCTGTGGACCACGTTGGTCCCGGGCGACCCGATGGGAGGCGCGACGGTCGTCAACGATCTCGTCGTCACCGGCACCTACCAGGGGCAGCTGATCGCGCTCGACCGTGCCAGCGGGAAGATCGTCACGACCATCGACGTGGGCAACGGGATCGCCGGCTGGCCCGCGGCGGTGGGGGACCTGCTGCTCGTGCCGACCGGCACCGTCGGGCGACCGGGCACGCTGCTCGCCTACCGCGTCGCTGGATAGACCTCAGGCACTGCCGCCGAGGTACGCGCTGGTGAGGAGGCGCATGTCGGCCTCGTCGCGCGCACCGGTCCAGACGATGGTGCCGAGCTCCATGAACGCGAGGGTGTCGGCCGCGCGCAGCGCGTTCTGCGCGTGCTCTTCGACCAACAGGACGGCACACCCGCGGTCGCGCAGTTCGAGGATGGCGTCCATCACGGCATCGGCGGCGAGCGGCGCGAGGCCGAGGGTCGGCTCGTCGGCGATCAGCACGACGGGAGGATCGGCGAGCGCGGGGGCCAGGCTCAGCATCTGCTGCTCGCCGCCGGACAGCAGGCCCGCCACCTGCTTGCGGCGTTCCGACAAGATCGGGAAGCGTTCGTAGGCGTCCTTGCGGAGCGCGTCGTCGCGGAGGAGCACGGTGAGGTTCTCCTCCACGGTGAGACCGGGGAAGATGCCGCGTGCCTCGGGGACGAGGAGGACACCGGCGCGCGCCCGGCGGAACGGTTCCATTGCGGTGATCTCCGCGCCTTCGAGGAACACGGCGCCGCCCGAGGGCTCCACGATGCCCGCGGCCACCGAACAGAGTGTCGACTTGCCGGCGCCGTTGGCGCCGAGCAGCGCGGTCACCTTGCCCCGTTCGACCTGGAGGTCCACTCCGTGCAGCACCTCGGCGTCGCCGTAGCCGGCGACGATGCCGCGCACCGCGAACGCGGCTGCCGCGACATCGTCGTCGGACAGCTGCGAGGGCCTCGCTCGCGTCGGGGCGACGTCGGTCGGCGGGAGTGAGTCGGTGTCGCGCACGAGCTCGTGCTCGGGGACGACGCCGCCGTGCGTCTCGGCTTCGACCGCAGCGATGCTGGCGAGGCGCGCCTTCTCGCGCTTCTTGCGCAGCTTCTGCTGGCCGGCGAGGGAGAGGATGCCGTCGGGCTCTTGGGCGAGTTGGATCGCGCCGAGACCCGAGAGGATCGGGATGAAGTAGACCGACGTGATCAGCGCGTTCACGTCGCCGCCGCTGAGGAACGACCATGACGCGACCCAGTGGAAGATCGCGGTGCCGCCGGCGAGGGCGAACCCGGCCAGCAGGGCGCCCCCGGGTCGGCGGATGCCGAACGTCACCGCGAGCGCGAGCCAGATGAGCCCGGGAAGCACCGGCGCGGTGGTGTCGGTGAACGAGAACGAGTACATGCCGAGCAGCGCGCCACCGATGCCGGCGATCGCAGCCGACAGAGCGAACATCATGACCTTCGACCGGTTCACCCTGATGCCCGAAGCCTCCGCAGCGACCTCTGAGCTGCGTACCGCGAGTGCGGCGCGGCCCGACGACGAGTGCTTCACCGCGTGGATGACCAGCGTCAGCAGGCCGAACACGACAAGGAACAACAGGATCTGCTCCTGCAACATCGTGAAGTCGAGCTTCGGAAGGTGCGCGACGTCGCCCGTCCACTCGAGCTTGTGGACGAGGAAGTCGTTCACCCAGTTGATGCCGGGGATGTCGAGCGACGGGGCGCGGATCGACCAGCCGCTCTGGCCATTGCGGATGTCGTCGATCGTGAACGGCACCAGCGCGAGGAAGAACGCCCACGCCAGCGTGCCGAGCGCGAAGTTGACGCCTCCCAGTCTGGTCAACGGCAGCGCGAGCAACGCGCCGAGCGCCGCCGCGGCCAAGCCGGCGATCACCACTGCCCAGAAGAAGTTGAGCTGGCCGTGCGCGGCGATGCCCGGAATGTCGACGCCGAAGTCGTGGGTGAGTGCCCAGCCCCCTGCGAACCCGCCCGCGGTCACGAAGCTCGCCTGCATCAGGCTCACCTGGCCGCTCATGCCGGTGACGACGACGAACGACAGGAAGATGATCCCCATCACCAGGCTCTGCGCGATCACGGTCTGGTCGTAGGCGTCGGCGCGCAGCCAGTCCCACCCGAACCAGCCGAACGAGAAGGCGACGAGGATCAACGTCCAGATCGCCCACGGGAGCCGGCGACGCAGCTTCGACAGTCCCTCGCGATGATCGGGCGGCGCGACGTCGTCGGCCACCGATCCCGCGCGTCGCGACCGGTCGCGGCCGATGAACAGCAGCAGCACGATGACGAGCAGGTACGGCACGGAAGACCGGAGACCGCCGAGATCGCTCAGGAACTTGGGCAGGATGTCGTCGCTGTAGCCCGCGACCAGGTTCTGGACGACGCCGAGCAGCAGGCCGCCGGCGAACGCGATGGGGATCGATCGCAACCCACCGAGGACGACGGCTGCGAGCGAACCGAGGACGACGAGGGTGAACACGAAGTCCTGCAGCTGGAAGAGCGGCGCGATCAGCACGCCGCCCAGGCCGGCGAGGATCATCGTGAGGATCCACGCGACCGCGGACGTGCGCGCCGCGTTCACGCCGCGGATCCGCGCCAACGAGTCGCGATCGACGACGGCGCGCATCTCGAGCCCGACGCGTGTCCGCCGGATCACGAACCAGAGGATGATGGCGGCGAGCGCGGCGACGACGAACACCGCGATCTGGTCGGAGTTCAGGACGACGCCGCCGATCTTGTACGTGTCGTGCGGTGTCTTGTAGATGCCGGGGACGTGCAGGCCCTCGTTGATCGCGTCGTTGCCCTCGAACCCGAGTCCGAGCACGTCGTTGCCGACCGCGACCACGAGCCACTGGATCAGCGCGGGGAGGGCAACGAGCAGGCCGATGGTGCCGACGATGCGTGCGTACACCGGTGCAGACGCAAGGCGCCGCAGCAGGATGCGGTCGAGCAGGAGGCCCAACAGGGGCGCGAAGACGAAGACCGAGAGCACGAGCGCGGGCACGATCGGCACCCCGAGCCCGGTGTTCAGTTGGTAGTAGAGGTACGCGGTGGCGAACGCGACCGCGCCGTGCGCGAAGTTGAAGATGCCTGACGTCGAGTACGTCAGCACGAGACCCGACGCCATGATCCCGTAGATCGCGCCCGTGACGAGGCCCGAGAACGTGAGGTTCCAGAACTGGCTCACCGGTCAGTCCGCCTCCGGTTGGATGGGCTCGCCCAGGTAGGCGTCGCGCACTGCCTGGTTGCCCTGCACCTCTGAGGGCAGGCCCTCGGCCAGGAGCGCGCCGAGGTTGAGGACGACCACCCGATCGCTCTGCTCCATCACGAACCCGGCGTTGTGCTCGACGAGCAGGATCGTGCAGCCGGTTTCCGCCCGCACCGACTGAATCTGTTCGCCGAGGCGCACGGTCTCCGTCTCGTCGAGACCCGACGCGGGCTCGTCGAGCAGGAGGACCTTCGGATCGTCGACGATCGCGCGCGCCAACTCGACCATGCGGGCGACGCCGATGGGCAGCGATCCGGCGAGCTCACGCCGCACCGCGGTCAGCCCGCAGCGCTCGAGCACGGCGTCGACGCGTTCCCGGCGCTCGCGCTCGCGTCGGCGGCGCGTGGGGAATGCGACCAGATCGGCCACGAAGCCGCCACCTCCGCCCCGCCACTCGAGCGCGGCGAGGACGTTGTCCTCGACCGTGAGCCACCCGAAGGCCTGCACGCGTTGGAACGTGCGCCGCAGTCCGTGGCGCGCGCGCGATGTGCTCGAGGTCGAGGTGATGTCGCGCCCGGCGAGGAGCACCCGCCCCTCGTTCGGGGCCCGCACCCCGGCGATCACGTCGAAGAGGGTGGTCTTGCCCGCACCGTTGGGTCCGATGATGCCGAGGACCTCACCCCGACGGGCGTCGAAGCTCAGGCCGTCGAGGGCGGTGATGCCGCCGAAGCGAACGGTGATGTCGGACAGGGTCAACATCAGGTCGTCGCCGGCGTGCGGGGCGCGCCGACCGTGCTCGGACGTGGCAGTCACCGGTGGTTCCCCCCGGGGTGGCTGGATCGCTGCACACTAGCGGTGCCGTCAATGATGTAGAACTTTCTGTGCCGGCTCAATCGAGTCGGGACGCGAGGCCGCACCGGGGTGCCGATGCGGCCGGACGAGGGGGGAACATGAATCGTTCGAGGAAGAGGCGCGGCGCTGGCGCCGTGCTCGTCGTCGCAGTCGTCGCGGGGCTCGCCGCCGCGTTGCTCACACCCACTGCTGGTGCATCCGCACCGCGCGTCGCCACCGCCACGGGCGGGAAGATCACCATCGCCGGACTCGGGTTCGCGCAGACCTTCGCCGACGCCGGCACCGGAGCGGCGGCGCGTTTCCAGGCCGCCAACGAGAACAAGGAGGTCAAGGGCTACACCTTCGACTACAAGGAGCTCGCCGACGACAAGAACGACCCGAACACCGCGCTCGCAGAGGCGCGGCGGCTCGTGACGCAGGAAGGCGTGCTCGCGATCGTCCCGGCCGTCTCCGTGGTGACGCCGGGCGACTTCCTCACGCAGCAGCAGATCCCGTGGTTCGGGGTCGGCTACGACACGACCTACTGCCCCACGTCGGGCAGCAACGGGTTCGGCATCAGCGCCTACGGCTGCCTGATCCCGACCAGCCCGAAGAAGCTCCCCGGCACCAACTGGGAGCAGCTCAAGACGCAGCTGGCGTCGAAGGGGATCGCGAACCCGACGCTCGCCCTCCTCGGCACCGACACGACCTCCGGGAAGCAGAGCGTGCAGAGCGGCGCGTCAGCCGCCGAAGGCGCGGGCTTCAAGGTCGTCTACGCCAAGGGCGCGTTCCCCGGACCGCCTGCGGTGGTCGGTGACTACTCGCCCTATTCACAGGCGCTGCTCGAGTCGAACGGCGGCCAGGCGCCTGACGTGATCTACACGTCGATCGCGCCGACCAGTGCCTTGGGCCTCACCAGCCTCATCAACAGCAGCGGCTACACGGGCACGTTCATCTCGCCCTTCTACTCGCCCTTGCTGCTCAGCGCGCTCAAGGGCGCGTACGTCTTCGTGCAGTTCGCCGGATTCGAGGCGGATTCCCCGGGCATCAAGACGATGAACGACACCATCGAGGCGTTCAAGCCGGGCACGAAGCCCTCGCTCGCCCTCGCCGCCGGGTACTTCTCGGCGGACCAGTTCATCGCCGCGGTGAAGACCTCCTTGAAGACGTCGAAGACGCTCACCTCCGCATC
>DASXXX010000263.1:0-3698 GCA_036502765.1 Acidimicrobiia bacterium
ACTTCCGCGGCTCAGGACCAACCGACAGTCAACAGGCGGCCATCGTCGACGCCGACGTCAAGCGCTACGACATCTCGTCGGTCGGGGACGCCTGAACGAGCCACTCGAGCCGACGTCACAGATCGCCGGCTCCGGGACCCGGCGATCTGTCCGCGCGTTCTGCACCTCACGACGAAGCCTTGCGATGACCACCTGAGACCGAATGGCGCGGGTCTTGTGCTCGCCGCCTCGTGTTGCGACGCCGGGATCGTGGGTCAGCTTGGGCGAGGCACACAAGAACGGGAGTCGTATCGCAGTCGAGCGGTCGAGCCCGTGATCCGAGCCGTGACGATGCGCCGCTTCGTGCTGCTCAGTCGCAACTCATTCGGGTGCGCCTGCGAGGCCGGTTCGATCGTGTTGCCCAGCGTGTCCACGAGCCAGCCATTGTCGAGGCGGCAGATCAGCGTTGTGGTCCGTTGGGTGACTCGGACGTGATCCATCTTCTCGGGGGCCGGTCTACCGGCGGAGACCTCAAGCGTGTCCCTCTCGAGTGTCCCCGCCCAGGGTCCGCAACTGCCGACGGTGTCGGGATCCAACTGACCCCGATCCATGCCGACAAGGAGATGGGAGCGTTCGGGATACTCACCGAGATTCTCGGAGATGTCCTTGCTCTTCCCGTAGATCAGTAGCGACGGGACACGGAGGGAACCGACTCCGGACTCTGGGCGATCGGACGGTCGGTCGACGTTCGTCTTGAACACGAACCGAAAAGTGGCCGACGGACAGTCGGAATCCGGCGCTGCGACCGCAACCGACCCTCCAATGGAGCCAGTGCCCAGGAACGTCACTAGCAGGGCGGCCGCAGCAAGAATCGCCGCCTCACGCGTGATGCCACTGGACGCTCGCACTCTTGCGGCCATCCGTACAGATTGCCCCTCAGTCGGGACACTCTGAAATCATGCCGCGGCGGCGCGCTCAGACGACGAAGTACTTCGCCTCGGGGTGGGGAACGATGATGGCCGAGGTGCTCTGCTCGGGCTCGAGCTGGAACTCCTCGGTGAGCTTCATGCCGATGCGGTGGAACTCGAGCAGTTCGTCGAGCTTGGCCTGGTCGTCGAGGTCGGGACACGCGGGATATCCCCACGAGTAACGCGACCCGCGGTACTGCTGGCGGAACAGCCCCGCCAGCGACGGGCCGTCTTCCTTCACGAACCCCCACTCCTCGCGGATGCGGTGGTGCCAGAGCTCCGCCAGCGCCTCGGTCATCTCCACCGAGAGGCCATGGGTCAACAGATACTCCTGGTACTTGTCGGCGGCGAAGAGCTCGCGCTCGCGCTCGGAGGCGAGCTCACCCACGGTCACGACGTGGAAGGCGGCATAGTCGGCGTCGCCGCTCTCGTCGGAGCGGAAGAAGTCGCTGATGGAGAGGTGGCGGTCGGTGCGCTGGCGCGGGAACGTGAAGCGGAGGCGCTCGTTGCGGCGGTCGTCGTCGGTCCAGACGATCAGGTCGTTGCCGTCGGAGTTCACCGGGAAGTAGCCCCAGATCACCGCGGGCACCAACCAACCCTCGGCCTTCGCTTCGTCGAGCTGCGCGCGCAGGATGGGGCGGATGCGGTCCTTGAAGTCGGTGTCGTTCTCGCTCAGCGACTTGTCGGGACGGAACTGCCACTGGTTGCGGAACAGCGCGGTCTCGTTGATGTAGGTCGCGATGTCGTCGAGCGCGGTGCCCTTGGCCACGCGCGAACCGAGGAACGGCGGCGCGAAGATCTCGACATCGGTGGCGACGTCGGACCGCACCGCGGCGGCGGTGACCGATCGCTCGGCCTCCATCTCCGACTTGCGGGGAGGCAGGACGCGTCCACCGGGATCGCGGCCGAAGCCGGGATCGAGCACTCCGGTCTTCTTGCCCTCCATGAGCTGGTCCATCGTGTGGAGGCCCTCGAAGGCGTCTTTGCCGTAGAAGAGGCGGCCGTCGTAGACCTCGCGCAGGTCGCGCTCCACGTAGGTGCGCGTGAGCGCGGCGCCGCCCAGCAGCACCGGGATCTCGGCCAGGCCCTGGTCGTTGAGCTCCTGGAGGTTCTCGCGCATGATGAGCGTGCTCTTCACGAGCAGGCCGCTCATGCCGATGGCGTCGGCCTCCACCTCGTTGGCCTTCTCCACGAATGCCGACAACGGAGCCTTGATCCCGATGTTGTGGACCTCGTAGCCGTTGTTGGTGAGGATGATGTCGACGAGGTTCTTGCCGATGTCGTGGACGTCGCCCTTCACGGTGCCGAGCACGACGCGACCCTTGCCGCCGGCGTCGGCCTTCTCCATGTGCGGTTCGAGGTAGGCGACCGCGGTCTTCATCGTCTCCGCGCTCTGGAGCACGAACGGGAGCTGCATCTCGCCGCGCCCGAAGAGGTCGCCGACGACCTTCATGCCCTCGAGCAGCACGTCGTTGACGATCGACAGCGCCGGGCGCGACGCGAGCTGCTCTTCGAGGTCGACTTCGAGGCCGTCGCGGTTGCCGTCGATGATCCGGTGCTCGAGTCGCTGCTCGATCGGCCAGCCCGAGCGGTCCTCCTGCACCACTGCGGCGGCGTCGACGCCTTCGAACAACGCCATCAGCTCGGTGAGCGGGTCGTAGCCGTCGCGGCGACGGTCGTAGACGAGATCGAGGGTGACCTCGCGCACGTTGTCGTCGATCTTGTGCATCGGCATGATGCGCGCGGCGTGGACGATCGCCGCATCGAGGCCCGCCTCGCGGCACTCGTGCAGGAACACGCTGTTGAGGACGTGGCGGATCGCGGGCTTGAGTCCGAAGCTGATGTTCGAGAGGCCGAGCACGGTGGACGACCCCGGGAGCTCGGTCTTGGCGCGGCGAATGGCTTCGATGGTCTCGATGCCGTCGCGGCGGAGGTCCTCGGTGCCCGAGCCCAACGGGAAGGTGAGCATGTCGAAGATCAGGTCGGTCGGCTCGATCCCGTAGCGCTCGATCGCGATGTCGTAGATGCGACGGCAGATCCGGAGCTTGTCGTCGGTGGTGCGAGCCTGGCCCTCTTCGTCGATGGCGAGGACGATCACCGCGGTGCCGTACTCCCGCGCCAGCGACAGCACGCGGTCGAAGCGCTTGCCTTCGGCCTCGCCCTCTTCGAGGTTGGCCGAGTTGAGGATGGCCTTGCCGCCGGTGTGCTGGAGCCCGGCTTCGAGCACCGCGGGCTCGGTGGAGTCGAACACGAGGGGGAGCGACGCCTGGGTACCGAAGCGGCTGGCGATCTCGTGCATGTCGAGCGCGCCGTCGCGGCCGACGTAGTCGACGCACACGTCGAGCACGTGCGCGCCTTCCTTCACCTGGTCGCGTGCCATGGCGACGCACGTGTCCCAGTCGCTCTCGAGCATCGCCTCGCGGAACTTCTTGGAACCGTTCGCGTTGGTGCGCTCGCCGATGGCGAGATAGGCGAGCTCCTGGTGGAACGTGACCGGGCTGTAGATCGACGAGCAGCTCGGCTCGTGTTCGGGGGTGCGCACCGCCGGCGCGCGCGTGCCGATGCGATCGGTGACCGCGCGCAGGTGCGCGGGCGTGGTGCCGCAGCAGCCGCCGACGATGTTGAGACCGAACTCGTCGATGAACCGCTCGTGCGCGTCGGCGAGCGCGTCGGGGGTGAGGTCGTAGTGCGTGTGGCCGTCGACGATCGACGGCAGGCCCGCGTTGGGGAGGCACGACAGGAACGTGCGCG
>DASXXX010000264.1:0-3047 GCA_036502765.1 Acidimicrobiia bacterium
GCGTGAAGCAGGGCCAGGAAGTCGCCTACAACGGCATCACCATGTGGATGGAGTTCGCCGGCAAGGCGTTCACCATGCCCGAGCTCGACTCGGTCCCCTTCATGGACCAGCTCCCCGACCCGAAGGCCGTCGTGGAGTCGAGCTTCGGCTTCGTCGAGGACCTCCTCGTCGCGCAGAAGGACTTCGCCCTCAAGGTCGTCGACGTCGTGACGCCGGCCAAGAAGACCGCCTGACCCACTCTCGGGTCACCGTGCACCACCTCGCGCGCGTCCCCCGGCCCGGATCCCCCCTCCGGGCCGGGGGACGCCGCTGCTCTCCTACGCTGCTCGTTCCATGAGTTCTCCGATGGGCGACCGCGACGACCAGCTCCACGCGCTCGGTTCGTTCATCCGCGCCCAGCGCCACCTGGCCAACCTCTCGCTGCGCCAGATGGCCGACCTGGCCCAGGTCTCCAACCCGTACCTGAGCCAGCTCGAGCGGGGGCTGCACGAGCCCTCGGTCCGCGTGCTCCAGTCGATCGCCCGGGCCCTCAACGTCTCGGCCGACACGCTGCTCGCGCACGCCGGCGTCGACGACGACGCCGAGGCGGAGCTGCCCGACACCGAGTCGGCGATCCGGTCCGACGCCCGCCTCTCCGACGGCCAGAAGCAGGCGCTGCTGTCGGTGTACCGCAGCTACGTGCAGGCCAACACTCCGGTCTGACGCGGCACTCCGGTCTGACGCGGCACTCCGGTCTGACGCGGCACTCCGGTCTGACGCGGCACTCCGGTCTGACGCGGCACTCCGGCCTGACTCAGCTCGTCACGTACTCGCCCGGGGCCGGCCCGGTGGGTGGGTGCTGCTCGCTCCCGAGCGTCGGCCGCGGCTGCAGCTCGCCCGCCCGTTCGGCCAGCCAGCGGCTCCAGTCGTTCCACCACGTGTCGCGGTGTTCGGTCGCACTCGCGTGCCACGCCGCCGCGTCGCGCGGCAGCTCGTCGTTGGTCCAGAGGCGCACCTTCGGCCCCGGCGGCGCCACGATGCCCGCGATGTGACCGCCCGACGTCATCACGAAGCGCATCGGTCCCTTGAACATCTGCGTGGTGCGGTACGACACCGGCCAGGGCACGATGTGGTCGTCGACCGCGGCGACGACGTAGGAGTCGGTCCCGATCTCCGACACCATCAGTCGTTCACCCAGCGCGACGTACTCGTCGCGCGCGAGCGCGTTCTCCATGTAGGCCTTGCGCAGGAACTCGCCGTGCGCCTTCCCCGGCAGGTTGGTGCTGTCGGCGTTCCACGCGAGCAGGTCGAACGACTGCGGCTTCTCCCCCAGCAACCAGCCGTCGACGATGTAGCGGAACACGAGGTCGTTGGCGCGCAGCAGGTCGAACGTGCGTGCGATGTCCTTGCCCGGCAGGTAGCCGTGGCGTTCCATGCGCCGGCTCAGCGACTCGAGCGTCGCGGGGTCGGTGAAGACGCGCGCGGCCACACCGGCGTCCTCGTAGTCGACGCCGCAGTTGATGAACGTCGAGGAGTGCACCAGGTCGTCGCCGCACGCGTCGAGGTAGGCCAGGCACATGACGGTCATGGTGCCGCCGAGGCAGATCGACAGCGTGTTGACGGTTTCGCTCCCGGTGATCTCGCGCGCGACGTCGATGGCCGTGAGCGGCCCGAGCCGCAGGTAGTCGTCGAAGGTGAGGTCGCGCATCGACGCGTCGGGGTTGCGGAAGCTGATCGTGAACGTGGTGTGCCCGTGGTCGACGGCCCACTCCACCAGGCTCTTCCCCGGCGAGAGGTCGGCGATGTAGTAGCGGTTGATCCACGGCGGGACGATCACCAGCGGCCGCTCGAACACCTCGTCGGTCGTGGGCGTGTACTGCAGCACCTCGATCAACTCGTTGCGGAACACCACGCGACCGGGGGTGGCGGCGGTGTTGCGACCGAGCTCGAACGACGACCGGTCGACTTGGCTCGGCCACCCCTCGTTCTTCACCATGTCGTGCACGAAGTTGCGCAGGCCGCGCACGATGCTCGTGCCGCCGGTCTCGAACGCGCGCTTCATAGCGCCCGGGTTGCCGAGCACGAAGTTGGTGGGTGACAGCGCGTCGCCGAGGATGGTGGCGGCGAACTCCGCCTTCGACTCCTCCGTGCCCTCGAGGTGCGCGGCACCGACGAGATCGTGGAGCAGGCGCGCGGTGAGCAGGTACGTCGCGAGCCCACCGTGGAACCAGATGTTGTCATCCCACGTGGCGTCGCGGAAGCGGCGGTCGCCGGGTTCGGGACGCACGACCTCGGGCAGTGGGCGGCCGAGCGCGCGGGTCACCAGGTGTGCGCCGGTGAGGCCGAGACCGGCCCCGTACTTCGCGACCGCGGGCACGGTGCGCCACGGTCGGAAGGCGGCGCGGCGCATGGCGCCGACGTAGCCCCGGACGAGCGAGACGGGATCGGCGGTGTCGAGCGCGGCCTCGGTGATGCCGAGGAGGTCGCCCAGCGCCGGGTTGTTGGGTGCCGGGTTGCCGAGTCCCGCGCCGTCCGCGCCGTCAGCCACCACGCCGCCTCCCTTCACGTCCTCGCACCCGCGTACCCACCTGCTCCGTCCATCATCCTCGCGCCTGTCGGCCCGGGACGCGTCGGGAGCGTTACGCGACGATGACGTTCGGGCGATCGAAGCCCTGCGCCTCGCAGAGGGCGTAGTACGCGGCGAGGGCGCCGGCGCCGTCGGCCACCGACTCGATGCTGCCGTCGTCGGCCAGGTTGAGGTTGACGCCGTACATGTGGAACCACACCTGGGTCTCGTCCTCGATGCAGGTGAGGGTGTGGATCGATCCGGCCGGCTCGTACAGGAACGAGCCCGCCCGGTTCACGTAGTCGTACTCGGCGTACTTCCAGGCCCCGGAGGTGGTGTAGCCCCACACCGGCCCGGTGTGGCGGTGCTTCTGGACCGCGTACCCGGCCTGGAAGATGTTCTCGACGATCCAGAGGCCTTCCTTCTCGTCGACGTGGATCACCTTGAGCTTGTTGCCGTCGCCGATCTCGACGAACGGCAGGTCGGCGGCACCGAGGTGCAG
>DASXXX010000265.1:0-10992 GCA_036502765.1 Acidimicrobiia bacterium
GTCGCCGTCACCGCGACCTGGTTCATCGTCCCGCGCACGAAGGACCCGACCGACCCGAAGCTCGACATGGTCGGGACGGTGCTGTCGGCCGTCGGCCTCTTCGCCGCGCTCTACGCCATCATCGAAGGCCCGTCGCAGGGATGGACGAGCACCACGATCCTCGTGGCGTTCGCGATCGGCATCGTGCTGCTGACCGGGTTCGTGCTGTGGGAGCTGCACAGTCGCCACCCGATGCTCGACGTGCGCTTCTTCAAGAACCCGCGCTTCAGCGCCGCGTCGCTGGCGGTGACGTTCGTGTTCTTCGCCATGTTCGGCTCGCTGTTCTTCCTCAGCCAGTACATGCAGTTCGTGCTGGGCTACGACGCGCTGCAGACCGGGTTGCGCCTGATACCGGTGGCCGTAGTGCTGATGATCGCGGCGCCGTCGAGCAGCATCCTCACGCGCCACTTCGGCACGAAGCTCGTCGTCGCGGGAGGTCTCGCCGTCGTCGGCGCCGGCCTGCTGGTGCTGGGTCAGGCCAGCACCGACAGCGGGTACACGCTCGTCGTCGTCGCGCTCGTCCTCCTCGGTCTCGGCATGGGGACGGCGATGGCACCCGCCACCGACTCGATCATGGGGAGCCTGCCGCCCGAGCGCGCCGGCGTCGGCTCCGCGGTCAACGACACCACGCGCGAGATCGGCGGCGCGCTCGGGGTCGCGATCCTCGGCAGCATCGCGGCGACGCGCTACACGAGCGCGATGACGAGTTCCGCGTCGCTGCAGGGCCTCCCGACTGCGGCGGCCGACGCGGCGTCGAACTCGATCGGCGGCGCCGTCACAGTGGCGTCGAAGCTCGCGGGCACACCGCTCGCGTCGGCGGCCGAGCCCTTGCTCGCGGCGGCGAAGGACGCGTTCGTCGCGGCGATGGACCACTCGGTCACGATCGGCGCGATCGCCGCCGGCATCGGGGCGTTGGTGGCGTTGGTGTTCCTCCCCGCGCGGCCACGCGCCGAAGCCGAGGCGAAGGACGACCTCGAACCACTCGTCGTGTCGACCGCGCAGAACCTCAAGACCGCGCCGAAGGGCGTGTTCGACGCCGCGCTGTCGTCCCTGGCCGAAGCCGGGTTCGCCAGCCTGAGCTTCTCGGGGGTGGCGACCAAGGCCGGCGTGAGCACCGCCACCATCGAACGACTCTGGACGTCGAAGCTCGACATGGTCACGAGCGTCGTGGAGCAGCTCCAGGCCGAGGTGACGTTGCCCGACACGGGGTCGCTGCGCACCGACTGCGAACGGTTCGTCGGTGATGTGATCGAGGTGATGGCCGCACCCGACGCGCAACCGGTGATCGCGAACCTGGTGGGTGAGGCCGGTCGCGATCCCGAGCTCGCCGCCAAGCTGCGGGCGCGGTTGATCGCGCCTCGACGCGCCGAGGTGGTGCGGATGCTCGCGGCCGGCCAGGCGCGGGGTGAGCTCCCGCCCGACGCCGACCTGGGTTTCCTCGCCGATCTGCTGGTCAGCCCCCTGTACTACCGGTTGCTGGTGTCGGGTGAGCCCCTCGACCCCGGTCTCGCCCGCGAGATCACCGACGCCGTGCTCGGGGCCGCGCCGGCTGGACGCGCGTGAGCGCGGTCCAGATCGCCGGGTCGGCGGTCGTCGTCGGCACGGCGCGGTTCGGTGCGGGCGCGCTGCTCGCGCAGGGCGCGGTCGTGCGCGCGGCGTGCGCCGACGCGGTCACGATCGACGCGGTCACGATCGGCGCGGGCTCGGCGATCTTGGAGAACTCGGTCGTGGTGGGTGACGCCCACGCTCCGAGCCTGATCGGTCGCCGCACCGTGTTCGGTCATCGCTGCCTCGTGATCGGCGCGACGCTCGGCGACCTCTGCGAGATCGGCAACGCGTCGATCCTCATGCCCGGCGCGGTGCTGGGCGACCGCGTGTTCCTCGGCGAAGGCACGCTGGTGCCGTCGGGCATGACCCTGCCCGACGACGCGGTGGCGGTGGGCCGTCCGGCGCGCGTCGTGCGCCACGCGTCGGCCGAGGACTTGGCGCGCCTCACTGCCCTGCGCGGCGGCGACCTGTCGCTGCCCTCCCCCACGTTCACCACCGTCGACGGCATCCAGGAGATGACCACCATGGGCCAGCTGTACGACTACCGCGGCATCGTCCCCACCGTCGCGCCGGGCGCGGTGCTGTTCCCGTCGGCCGAGCTCACCGGCGACGTGGTCGTCGGCGAGCGCACGATCATCGGCGCGGGCGTGAAGATTATCGGCGACTCGCACGGGCCGGTGCGCATCGGTGCCGACGTGCAGATCCTCGAGAACACGGTGCTGCACCTCCTCCCCGACAACGACCTCGTGCTCGACGACGGCGTGATCATCGGGCCCGGCGCCATGATCCACGGGTGCCGCATCGGCGCGGGGTCGGTGGTGGAGCCGGGCGCCATCGTGTGCGACCACAGCGTGCTCGGCGCCGGGTGCGTCGTGCGCGCGGGCGCAGTGGTGAAGCAGCGGTCCGAGTTCTCCGACGGTTCGGACATCGACGGCTTCCCCGCGGTGGAGGTCGGCCGGGTCGACGGCGCGCCGGTGCGCCCGCCGTGGGCGTTCGCGTCGCTCGACGACCTGCCGACGCGCGCCGGCTGAGCGCCCGGGGCATGTTTCCGTAGGGACGATTCGTTCCGACCCGGACGCGAGCGGGTGATCACTCGCGTCCGTCGCATGCCGGCCGCCCACGACTTTGTACCGTCCGGTCCAATACCATCGCGCCGATGGACTTCTCGCTCACCGAGGCGGAGCAGGACCTCGCGACGCTGTGCCGCGATTTCGCCCAGAAGGAGATCGCGGTCCGGGCGCCGAAGGCGTGGGACGACGCGGTCTGCCCCACCGACCTGCTGCGGGAGATGGGCGCGCTCGGGCTGCTCGGCATGCTGGTGCCCGAGGAGTGGGGCGGGATCGGCATGTCCACGGTCGGGTTCGTGGCCGCGATGGAAGAGCTCGGGCTGGCCGACCAGTCGGTGGCGGCCGCATGGCAGGCGCACGTGACCATCGGGTCGTTGCCGCTGCTGCTCTTCGGCAACGACGAGCAGCGCGAGCGCTGGCTCCGCCCGCTCGCGGAAGGGCGCGTGCTCGGCGCGTTCGGCCTCACCGAGCCCGACGCCGGCTCTGACGCCCGCGGGATCCAGACCCGGGCCGTGCGCCACGACGGCGGCTGGCTGATCAACGGCGCCAAGACGTTCATCTCCAACGCGGGCACCGACATGTCGTTCGGGGTCACGCTGCTGGCGCGCACCGAGACCGGCGATGCCGAGAACGCAGCCGGCGCCAAACCGTCGTACGGCACGTTTGTCGTCGAGAGGGACACGCCGGGCTTCACGATGGGTCCGAAGATGCGCGGCATCGGATGGAAAGGCCTCGACACCCGCGAGCTGTGGTTCGACGACGTGTGGGTGGCCGACGAGCACCTCGTCGGCGATCCCGCCATGGGGCTCGGCCAGTTCCTGCAGACGCTCGAGGTCGGGCGCATCTCCATCGCCGCGCTCTCGTTGAGCCTCACGCAAGCGGTGCTCGACCTGGCGATGGACTACGCGCGTCAGCGGGTGCAGTTCGGCCAGCCCATCAGCAAGTTCCAGGCCACGCAGTTCAAGTTGGCCGACATCGCCACCGAGCTCGAAGCCGCGCGCTGGCTCACCTACCGCGCCGCGTCACTGCGCGACGCCGGCGAGCCCTTCCTCAAGGAAGCGGCGATGGCGAAGCTGAAGGCGAGTCGTCTCGCCACGTGGGCCGCGTCGGAAGCGGTGCAGATCCACGGCGGCCTCGGCTACATGCTCGAGTCGCCGGTGGCGCGCTTCTACTGCGACGCGAAGGTGCTCGAGATCGGCGAGGGCACCAACGAGATCCAGCACCTCGTGATCGCCCGCGCGCTGGGTTGTTAGCTCGGCTCAGGCGTTCGCGACGCGACGGATCGCGTCCGCGATCGCGTCGGCGTCGGGCAACCACGCGTGCTCGAGGTCAGGCGCGTAGGGAGGCGGCGTGGCCGCGGCGCCGATGCGCTCGATCGGCGCGTCGAGGTTCCAGAACCCGTCACGCGCGACCGTCGCCGCGATCTCGGCCCCGATGCCGAACGGCACGACCGCTTCGTGCGCGATGAGCAGCCGGCTCGTGCGCGCTACCGACTCGAGGATCGTGGCAGTGTCGAGCGGCGCGACCGTGCGCAGGTCGATCACCTCGGCCGAGATGCCTTCGGCGGCGGCGAGCTCGGCGGCGGCGAGCGCGTCGTGCACCATGCGTGACACCGACACCACTGTGAGGTCGGTCCCCGGGCGCACGATCGCGGCCCGCCCGATCGGGAGCACATGGTCGGCGGGCGGCTGCGGACCCTTCATCCCGTAGAGCAGCCGGTTCTCGATGAACACCACCGGGTTGGGATCCTGGATGGCGGCGCGCAACAGGCCATAGGTGTCGGCCGGCGTCGACGGCATCACGACGGTCAGGCCGGGGATGTGCGCCAGCAACGCCTCCAGGCTCTGCGAGTGCTGGCTGCCCGACGACCGCCCGGCGCCGAACTGCGTGCGCACGGTGAGCGCCATCTGTGCGGCGCCGCCGGTCATGAACGGGAGCTTCGCCGCCTGGTTCAGCAACTGGTCGAGGCACACGCCGAGGAAGTCGAGGTACATGAGCTCGACGACGGGCCGCATGCCGGCCATCGCCGCGCCCACGCCGAGACCCACGATCGCGCTCTCCGAGATCGGGGTGTCGCGCACCCGCTCGCCGAACTCGGCGTGCAGTCCACGCGTGAGCCCGAACACGTTGCCGCCCGCGGCGACGTCGATGCCGGCGACGAAGACCCGTTCGTCCGACTCCAGTTCGGCCTCGAGCGCGTCGTGCACCGCGTCCATGACGCGGAAGATGGGTGCGCCGTCGGGCAGCGGGGGCGGTTCGGGGTGCTCGGGTCGCGAACGGAGGACGAAGTCGCCCAACGTCTCGACCCCGGGCTGCGCCAGACGGCGGGCGGTGGCGACCGCGGCGTCGAGGTCACGAGCGATCTCGCCGCCCATCGCTTCGAGCGCGTCGTCGGACACCCCGGCGCCGCGCAGATGGCGAGCGCTGATGACCAGCGGGTCGCGCGCTTCCCACTCCTGCTTCTCTTGGGGGGTGCGGTAGCGCTCAGGATCGCCTTCGTAGTGACCGTGCCACCGGTACGTGGTCGCCTCGACGAGCACGGGACCGCTGCCCGCGCGCACACCGTCGACCACACCTTGCATCGTGGTGGCAGTCGCGACGACGTCGTTGCCGTCGACCGCGACGTGGCCGATGCCGTACCCCGCGGCGCGCTGCGCGAGCGTCGCCGCGTGCTGCGCCGACGACGGTGAGAACTCCGCGTACCCATTGTCCTCGCAGAAGAAGATCACCGGGAGCTGCCACACCGCCGCGAGGTTGACCGCTTCGTGGAACGTCCCGTGCGCGACCGCGCCGTCGCCGAAGAACGCGACCGCGACGTTGCCGTCGTGGCGCAGTTCCGACGCGGTCGCCGCGCCCACGGCGATCGGCAACCCCGCACCGACGATGCCGTTGGCGCCGAAGATGCCGAGCGCCGGGTCGGCGATGTGCATCGAGCCACCGCGCCCGCGGTTGGTGCCGCCGTCCTTGGCCATGAGCTCGGCGAACATGCCGGGCGGGTCGAGACCTTTGGCCAGGCAGTGGCCGTGACCGCGGTGCGTCGACGTGATGACGTCGGCCGGCCGGAGGGGCCAGCACGCGCCGACGGCCGACGCCTCCTGCCCGATCGACAGGTGCACGAACCCCGGCACCTCACCGTCGCGGTACAGCGCGGCCACGCGCTGCTCGAAGCCGCGGATCACCAGCATGCGCCGGTGGAGCTCGAGCAGGTCGGCCTGGCTGAACATCGGCCGTGTAGTGTACTGACCGGTACAAAACACGGGTACGCCGTGGGTATGGAGGCGGTCAGCAGGATGTCCAAGCAGGTCGACCTGCCCGAGACCTACGCCCGTGCCGGCGACGTGGCGGGGAAGCGGGTCGTGATCACGGGCGCCAGCCGCGGCCTCGGTCGACTGCTCGCCACCGCGTTCTCCCGCGGTGGGGCCAGGGTCGCGCTCGTCGCCCGCACCGAGGCCGACCTCAAGGCGGTGGCCGACGAGCTGCCCGGTCCGTCGCTGGTCGTGCCGGGCGAGGTCACCGACGAGCACTGCAACGAAGCGGTCGCCGACGCCGCCGTGGCCGAGTGGGGCGGCGTCGACGTGTGGATCTGCAACGCGGGGATCTCCCCCGTCGTGGCCGGTCCTCGCAAGACGTCGGCCTCGGTGTGGCGCGCCATCCTCGACGTCAACCTCACCGGCGCGTTCCTCGGCGCGCGCGCCGCGGCGCGTGTGATGGGCGGGCCCGACACCGGGAGCGGACGGATCATCTTCACCGGCTCGGTGCTCGGCGAGCGACCGCGCGAGGGGCTCGCCGCGTACAGCGCGTCGAAGGCGGGGCTCGTCGGCATGGCCAAGGCACTCGCGCTCGACCTCGCTCCCGACGGCATCACCGTCAACGTCGTGGCGCCCGGGTGGTTCGACTCGCCGCTGGTCGAGCCGTGGAAGCACGACCCCGCGCTCGGTGCCGGCGTGCTCGCGCACACCGCGCAGAAGCGATGGGGTGCACCGGAAGACCTCGTCGGCGCGTACGAGTTCCTCGCGTCGGACGCGTCGGCGTTCGTGACCGGCACCGTGTTCACCGTCGACGGCGGATACCTGCTCGTATGAGCGAGCCCGCATGAGTGCGCCCGTATGAGTGAACGTCGCGTCGTCGCCATCACGGGTGCGGGCGGAACGCTCGGGGCCGCGCTCTCGCGCCGCTTCGCCGGCGAAGCACACACCGACGTCGTGCTCAGCGACCTGAGCGACGACCTGCTCGCCGCCAGCGTCGCCGGGCTGCCGGACGCGCGCGGTGAGGTCGACACGGTGCGCGCCGACGTGAGCGTGCTCGCCGACGTCGAGGCCGTCGTGGCGCGCGCGGTCGATCGCTTCGGTCACCTCGACGTACTGATCAGCAACGCCGGTGTGCTGGCCCCCAACGGGCGCATCCACAACCTCACCGCCGACGACTGGGAGCGTTCGTTCCGCGTCAACGTGCTCGGCGCGGTCAACGGCATCACCGCCGCGGTCGGGGTCATGCGTCCGCAGCGTTCGGGGTCGATCATCCTCACCGCGTCGGTCGCGGGCATGACCGCGTGGTCACACGCGGCGCCGTACTGCGCCACCAAGGCGGCGGTGATCCAGCTGGCCAAGGTCGCGGCGGTCGAGTACGCCCGCGACGGCATCCGGGTGAACTGCGTGTGCCCGGGCACCTTCCTGTCCGGTATCCACGACGGTCTTCCGCAGGAGGCGATCGACGCCATCGCGGTGAAGCACCCCCTCGGCCTCGGCTCGGCCGACGACCTGCTCGGCGCGTACTCGTACCTCGCGGGCGACGGCGCGAACTGGACCACGGGCTCGGCGATCGTGGTCGACGGCGGATACGCCGCGCCGTAATGGGCGAGCTCGTGCACCCTGATCTGAGCTGGTGCGGCGTGCTCGAGCACCACGCCGCCCGCACGCCGACCAAACCGCTCGCGGTGCACGGCGATCGTGTCGTCACCTACGCGGAGATGCAGGAGTGGTCGGCGCAGGTCGCCGGCGGGCTCGCGGCGCGCGGCGTGGTCGCGGGCGACGTGGTCGCACTGCTCTCCTACAACAACCTCGAGTTCCTGGGCACGATCTTCGCGGCCAACCACCTGGGCGCGATCGCGATGCCCATCAACTGGCGCCTGGCCGCGCCCGAGCTGCGCTTCATCCTCGAGCACTCGAGCGCGCGGGCGCTGGTGTGCGGGCCGGAGCTGGTCGATCTCGCCGACGCCGCGCTCACCGGCTTCGACGACGACCTCGCGCGCGTGCGCATCGGTGACGATGTCGCCGCCGGGTGGGAGCGCTTCGCCGACCTGCGCGCCGACGGCGCAGCTCCGGCGCGTGCAGCGGCGGCGGCCGACGACCTCCATCGGCTCATGTACACGTCGGGCACGACGGGACGACCGAAGGGCGTGATGCTCACCCACGCCAACCTGGCGTGGAAGAACTTCGCGCACGTCACCGAGTTCGGCTTCACCGCCGGCGACGTCGGTCTCGCGTGCGGGCCGCTGTACCACGTGGGCGCGCTCGACCTCGTCACCACCACGATGATCGCGGTGGGCGCGACGACGATCGTGCACACGACGTTCGACGCCGCGCAGGTCGTCGACGAGATCGAACGGTCGCACATCACCACCATCTGGGCTGCGCCGGCGATGGTGCGCGCGGTGCTCGACGTCCCCGGCATCGAATCGCGCGACCTGACGTCGGTGCGCGTCATCATCGCCGGCGGCGAGAAGATGCCCATCCCCACCATCGAGCGCATCCGCACCACGTTCCCGTCGGCGTGGTTCGCCGATGCGTACGGCCTCACCGAGACCGTCTCCGGCGACACCTTCCTCGACCGCGACCACACCGTCAGCAAGCTCGGCAGCGTCGGCCGCCCGTGCCAGTACCTCGAGCTCGACATCCGGGACGAGGGCGGTGCCTCACTCCCGCCGGGCGAGCGCGGCGAGGTCGTGTTGCGGGGCCCGAAGGTGTTCGCCGGCTACTGGCGCGACCCCGACGCCACTGCCGCGGCCTTCCGGGGTGGGTGGTTCCACACCGGCGACATCGGGGTGCTCGACGACGACGGCTTCCTCTCGATCGTCGATCGCCTCAAGGACATGATCGTGTCGGGTGGCGAGAACATCGCCAGCTCCGAGGTGGAGCGCGTGCTCGACGAGCACGACGCGGTGGTCGAGGTGGCAGTGGTCGGACGACCCGACGCGCGGTGGGGCGAGGTGCCGGTGGCATTCGTCGTCGTCGACGAGTCGGCGACGGTCTCGGGCGCCGAGCTCATCGACCACTGCCGCGCCGAGCTGGCCAAGTTCAAGGTGCCCAAGGACGTCGTCTTCATCGACGCCCTCCCCCGCAACCCCTCCGGCAAGGTCCTCAAGCGCGACCTCCGCGACCAGGTCAGGCGAGGTGGGCCATGAAGGCGTTCGACCAGGCCATGAGGTCGGCGGGGATGGTGTACGTCGAGTCGTCGTTGATCTCCGCCCAGTGTGCGGCGACGTCGTCGACCGTGGGCGCGCCGGAGGTGTCGACGTAGCCCTCGGCCTGCGCGAGGAAGATGCGCGCGAACCGTCCCGCGCCGGCGGAGTAGATCTCACCGGTGACCGGACAGTCCTCGTGCGCGAGGAACGCGACCATCGGCGCGACGAGCTCCGGCGCCATCGTGACCGCCATGGGCGAGTCGTCGTCGGACGCGCCGGCCATGCGGGTGAACGCAGCCGGCGCGACCAGGTTGCAGCGGATGTCGTGTGCTGCGCCGGCGGTGGCGAGGCTGCGGGTCAACCCGACCACCGCGGCCTTGGCGGTCGCGTACCCCACGTTGTTCGGCAACCCGAACATCCCCGACGACGTGGTGTTGACGATGCGGCCGTAGCCCTGGTCGACGAAGTGTGGCCACGCGGCGCGCGACGTGTGGAACGACCCGCCGACGTGCACCGCGAGGTGACTCTGGAGGTTCTCGGCGTCGGCGTCAGGGAAGCTCTTCCAGCGGATGATGCCCGCGTTGTTGACGACGGCGTCGATCCGACCGAACTGGTCGAACGCGGTCGCGATGAGCGACCCCGCCCCGGATTCCTGCGCCACGTCGCTGGTGTCGGCGACCGCCACGCCACCGGCGGCGACGATCTCGTCGACCACTTCCGCCGCCGGACCCGCGTCGGTGCCGCCACCGGTCATCGACCCGCCCAGGTCGTTCACGACCACGCTCGCGCCGAGCGCGGCCAGCAGCCGGGCGTGCGCGCGGCCGATGCCCCGACCCGCTCCGGTGACCACCGCCACGCGTCCCTCGAAGCTGAAGCCGTCCATCTCGCACCTTTTCCCAGGAAGTCGGCGTGTCCGCTTGTACTGACCAGTCACCCTACATTTGCCCCCTACATTTGGCGGCGTGGCACCCGTCCTGTACGAGACCGTCGACCGGATCGGTGTCATCACGCTCAACCGACCCGAGGCCCGCAACGCGGTCGACCGCGAGGTCGCCCTCGCGCTCGAGGCGGCGGTCGACCGACTCGAGGACGACGCCGAGCTGCGGGTCGGGGTGCTCGCGGCGAACGTCGACGGGCAGGAACGGCCCGTGTTCTGCGCCGGCGCCGATCTCAAGGTGATCCGCGAGACCGGGACCGCGGCGACGCTCGACACCGAGCGTGGCGGCTTCGCCGGGTTCGTGTACCGCGAGCGCGAGAAGCCGATCGTGGTCGCGGTCGACGGCCTCGCCACCGCCGGCGGCATGGAGATCGTGCTCGCGGCCGACGTCGTCGTCGCGACCACGCGCTCGTCGTTCGCACTGGCCGAAGTGCAACGCAACCTCGTCGCCGCCGCAGGCGGACTGTTCCGCCTCCCGCGCGCGATCGGTCGCGCGCCGGCGATGGACGCCATCCTCACCGGCGAACCCATCTCCGCCGAGCGCGCGTACCAGTTGGGTCTCGTCAGCCGCTTGGTCGAACCGGGCGCGGCACTCTCCACCGCGATGGACGTCGCGCGCGCGATCACCGCGGCTGCGCCGCTCGCAGTGCGCGCCAGCCGCAAGGTGGTGCGCACCGCCACGTCCGTCGACGACGACACGCTGCGCCACGTCTCGCGCGCGTTGCTCGACGAACTGCTCGAGTCCGAGGACGCGGCCGAAGGGCTGCTGGCGTTCGCCGAGAGACGTCCGCCCGAATGGCACGGACGCTGATGCCACACACTGCCGAGTACGGTCGCGGCCGATGAGCATCACCGCTCCCGACGACTCCAAGCGCAGCGCGAAGTGGAAGGAACGGCGCGACGCGATCATCGACACGTCGGCCACCGTGTTCGCCCGCAGCGGCTATCACGCGACCGGCATCGCCGAGCTCTGTGAGGTCAACGGGTTCGGCAAGGGCGCG
>DASXXX010000266.1:0-7180 GCA_036502765.1 Acidimicrobiia bacterium
GCCCGAGATGATCGGCGCTTCCATACCGTGCTCCTCGTCGTGCACCCAGGTGCCGGTCTCCCACGTGAAGCTCGAACGCACGTGGACGGGCACCTGGTAGTTGCGGGCGAATTCGACCGAGCGCAGCGCGAGCACGCGCCCACCCGTGGCCGACATCTCGAGCATCTCGTCGTAGGACAGCCGCTCGAGCCGACGCGCTTCGGGCACGATGCGCGGGTCGGCGGTGTAGACGCCGGAGACGTCGGTGTAGATCTCGCACACGTCGGCGTCGAGCGCGGCGGCGAGTGCGACCGCGGTGGTGTCGGAGCCGCCGCGGCCGAGCGTGGTGATGGCGCTCTCGGTCGAGACGCCCTGGAAGCCCGCGACCACGGCGACGTTGCCGCCGGCGACCGCTTCGCGCAGCCGGTCGCTCTTGATCTCCAGGATCTTGGCCTTGCGGTGCGCGGTGTCGGTGACGATGCCGGCCTGCGAACCGGTGAAGGACACCGCCGCCTCACCCATGTCGATGATGGCCATGCAGAGCAGCGCGATGGAGATGCGCTCCCCCGACGTGAGGAGCATGTCCATCTCACGGGCGGTGGGATCGCTCGAGACCTCGTGGGCCAGGCGCTCGAGGTCGTCGGTGGTCTTGCCCATGGCCGAGACCACGACCACGACGTCGTTGCCCGCGCGCCGGGTGCGCACGATGTGCTCCGCGACGGCGCGGATGCGTTCGGGGTCGGCGACGGAGCTGCCGCCGAACTTCTGCACGAGCAGGCTCACGACCGAACATGGTACTGAGGGCCGCCCACGATCCTTTGTCCGTATTCGGCGTCGGTAGACTCACCCGCCGTGCCCAAGGCCACCAAACGCGAACGTCAGCGCCAGAACAAAGAGGCCCGTCGGGCCGCCGTGCAGGAGGCGGAGAAGCGCCACAAGCGCAACCGCACCATCCGGAATCTCGTGCTGCTCCTGATCCCGCTGGCGATCGTCTTCGTCGTGCTGCAGCTCACCAAGAGTGACAGCAGCGACAAGAAGTCGAGCTCCTCCTCGTCCGCACCGACGAACTTCGCCACGACCTGCGACACCGCGCTGCCCACGAAGTCAGCCAAGACGACCCTGCCGAAGCCGGGCATGGGGATCGACACGAAGAAGGACTACACGGCAGTCCTGCACACGACCGAGGGCGACGTGACGATCGCGCTCGACGCGTCGGAGGCACCGAAGACGGTGAACAGCTTCGTGTACCTCGCGTGCAAGGGCTTCTACAACGGCACGACGTTCCACCGGATCGTCACCGACTTCGTGGACCAGGGCGGTGACCCGAAGGGCGACGGCACCGGCGGTCCCGGATACACGCTCCCCGACGAGCCGCCGGCCGACGGCTACAAGGCCGGCTCGGTGGCGATGGCCAACGCCGGGTCCGGAACGACCGGATCGCAGTTCTTCCTCGTCGTGAGCGACGCGGGCGCCCAGAACCTCGGCACCACCGCGCCGTACAAGTATTCGGCGCTCGGGACGATGGACGCGGCCGGACTCGACGTCGCGAAGACCATCAACACCTTTGGCAGCGCCGACTCCACGGGCACGCCCACGAAGACGATCACCATCAACGGCGTCACCGTCACGGACGGCTCGTCGGCGACCACGACGACCGCGGCGCCGTAGTCACTCGAGTCCGAGCGCCCGCTCGCCTGCTCGATCACCGGCCCGGGATGATCGGAACCTGAGAAATCAAGGGCCCAGTCCCGGACCCGCGCCTTGACCATCAGGGCAGGTTGCCCTAACCTGGCAGGCGTGTACGTGTGCCATTGCCGGGCGGTCACCGACCACACCATCGAGGGTGAGGTCGAGCGCGGCGCGTCGACGATCGAAGAGCTGGCCGCCCGCTGCGGCGCCGGGTCGGAGTGCGGTGGCTGCTGGCCCGCACTCGAAGCGCTGCTCGATCGTCAGCTTCCCCGGGAGCTCGTCACCGCGCAGCGGTGAGCCGCACCTCCGTAGTTTTGCGGACGACACATCGGTAATCTCGTCGCATGCGACGTGACGCTGCCATCACCGAACTGCTCAACGAGGTCCTGACCGCCGAGCTGACGTCGGTGAACCAGTACTTCGTCGACTACAAGATGCTCGACAACTGGGGCTACGAACCGCTCGCGAAGCACTACCGCGAGGAGTCCATCGACGAGATGAAGGACGCCGACGAGCTCATCGGTCGGATCCTCTTCCTCGAGGGCGTGCCCAACCTCCAGCGGCTCGGCACCGTGCGCGTCGGCGAGACGGTGCCCGAGAAGCTGCAGCTCGCGCTCGACCTCGAGTACGAGTCGATCGAGCGGCTCAACCTCGGCATCGCGAAGTGCCTGGAGCTCGGCGACAACGGCAGCCGCGAGCTGCTCGAGCAGATCCTCGAAGGCGAGGAAGAGCACGCCGACTGGCTCGAGACCCAGCTGGGCCTCGTGGCCCAACTCGGCGAGACCAACTACCTCGCCCAGCAGATCCGCGACTGAGCGCGAATCAGTCGGGCAGTCCCGCGGGCGTGTCCCCCGCGGCGTACGTGGTGGTGCCGCCCGCGTCGTAGAGCGTGACCGTGCCCGCGCCGGCAACCGACCAGCCGTCGGGGCCTTTCAGCAGCGCGGTCTCCTCGTCGACGCCGGCGAGCACCGCGTTGCGCGGCAGCAGGTCGATGGACCGTTCACGCAGGTGCGCGGCTGCGGTGCCGTGGTACGGGAACACCGCAAGGTTCTTCACGACGCCGAGACCCACGGTGTAGGCGCCGCCGCGCGGATCGACCATCGGATCGCACAGCAACGTCGCACCCGCGCCCGAGGCCGCCAGCACCCCACCCGCCTGGTACGCGGCGAGCAGCGCGTCGAACAACGCCGACTCCTTGAGCACCGACCGCAGGTGCAGCGGCGATCCGTCGGCCAGGTACACGAACTTCGCCGCTCGCGCGACCTTGGCGTTGGCGGGGTCCTCGGCCTCGGTGCGATGGAGCACCGGCAGCGTGCGGACCTTGGCTCCGAGCTCGCCGAAGTAGGCCTCGGCGCGCTTGCCCACTCGTTCCGGGTGCTCGTACGCGGCGGCCGTGGGGAGGACCAGCACCTCGTCGGCACCGCTGCGGGCCAGGAGGTCGGCGTCGAAGTCGCGAGCGCCGGGGCGCCACTCCCCGCCGCCGACCAGGGCGAGCAGACCGGTGGCGCGGCGGGCTCCCATCGGCCCGGACACTAGCCCGGGCCCCGATGACGCTCGCCTGCCCCCGATGACGCTCGTGACAGCACGCTAAGTTACCGGCTGGTAACCTGTCTGGGTCCGGATGTGGGGCCACGACAGGGGTACGTGAGCATGGCGACCAAGCGCATCGGTGTGGTCGGGTCCGGGATCATGGGCGCAGGCGTGGCCGAAGTGGCCGCGGCATCCGGTTTCGAGGTGGTGCTGCGCAGCCGCACGCAGGACGGCGCCGACGCCATGCTCGGCACCCTCGACGCGTCGCTGGCCCGTCAGGTGAAGAAGGGCCGCATCGAGGACGATGCTGCTGCCGACGTGCGCGGCCGCGTCAGCGCGGTCACCGCGCTCGACGAGCTCGCGACGTGCGACCTGGTGCTCGAATCGATCGTCGAGGACCTCGCCGTCAAGCAGGAGCTCTTCCGCGAGCTCGACCGCGTGTGCACGCCGGCGGCGATCCTCGCCACCAACACGTCGACGTTGCCGGTGGTCGAGATGGCGATGGTCACGGAGCGACCCGAGCGTGTGTGCGGCATCCACTTCTTCAACCCGGCGACGGCGATGTCGCTCGTCGAGCTCGTGCCCGCGATCACGACGTCCGACGCGACGCTCGCCGAGGCGCGCGCCTTCGTCGAGGCGTGCGGCAAGACCGCGGTCACGGTGAAGGACCAGGCCGGGTTCGTGGTGAATGCGCTGCTGTTCCCCTACCTCAACAACGCTGTTCGCCTCTTCGACGCCGGCGTCGCATCGCGCGACGACATCGACGCGGCGATGAAGGGCGGCTGCAACTTCCCGATGGGTCCGCTCGAGCTCCTCGACCTCGTGGGCCTCGACACCAGCCTCGCCATCCTCGACGCGCTCTACGCCGAGTTCCACGACGCCAACTTCGCCCCGGCGCCGTTGCTCCGCCGGATGGTGGCCGGGCAGCGGCTGGGACGGAAGTCGGGCGCCGGTTTCTACGAGTACACGCCCTGAGCCCTTCGGCGCATTTCGGAGCCCCGTGACCAGACGGGCCCGACCATGGGAGAGAATGTGACCGTGGCGGACCGACCCTGGTTGATGCGGACGTATTCGGGGCATTCGTCGGCGCGCGCGTCCAACGAGCTCTACCGGTCGAACCTGGCCAAGGGGCAGACCGGCCTGTCGGTGGCCTTCGACCTGCCCACGCAGACCGGTTACGACCCCGACCACCCCCTCGCACGCGGCGAGGTCGGCAAGGTCGGCGTGCCCGTGCCGCATCTCGGAGCGATGCGCACGCTGTTCGACGGCATCCCGCTCGACGAGATGAACACGTCGATGACGATCAACGCCACCGCGATGTGGCTCTTCGGCATGTACCTCGCGCTGGCCGACGAGCGTGGTGTCGACGCGTCGTTGCTCGCCGGCACCACACAGAACGACATCGTCAAGGAGTACCTGTCGCGCGGGACGTACATCTTCGGGCCCGAGCCGTCGCGGCGGCTCACGGTCGACCTCGTGTGTCACGGAGTGCGGCACGTACCGAAGTGGAACCCGATCAACGTCTGCTCGTACCACCTGCAGGAAGCGGGCGCGACGCCCGTCGAGGAGGTCGCGTACGCGTTGGCGACCGCGATCGACGTCCTCGATGCCGTGCGCGCGTCGGGCCAGGTCGACGACGACGAGTTCCCCGACGTCGTCGGGCGGATCTCGTTCTTCGTGAACGCGGGGATCCGCTTCGTCGAGGAGATGTGCAAGCTGCGCGCGTTCGGCGCGCTGTGGGACCGCATCACTGCGGAGCGCTACGGCGTCACCGACGAGAAGCTGCGCCGGTTCCGCTACGGCGTGCAGGTGAACTCGCTCGGCCTCACCGAGGCGCAGCCCGAGAACAACGTGCCCCGCATCGTGCTCGAGGCGCTCGGCGTCACCCTCTCCAAGGGCGCGCGGGCGCGCGCGGTGCAGCTGCCGGCCTGGAACGAGGCGCTCGGGCTCCCCCGACCGTGGGACCAGCAGTGGTCGCTGCGCATCCAGCAGGTGCTGGCCTACGAGACCGATCTGCTCGAGTACGACGACCTGTTCGCGGGTTCGCACGTGGTCGAGCAGAAGACCGCCGAGATCGCCGAGGCCGCCGGCGCCGAGCTCCAGTGGGTGCTCGACGGTGGCGGCGCGTTCGCCATGATCGACGCGATGAAGCAGCGGCTGGTGCAGAGCAACGCCGAGCGGGTGCGTCGGATCGAAGCTGGCGACATCACCGTCGTCGGGGTGAACGCCTACACCGAGACCGCGCCGTCGCCGTTGGTCGACTCGCTCGACGGCGAGGCCAGCATCCTGGTGGTCGACCCCGCAGTCGAGCGCGCCGAGATCGACCAGCTCGTCGCGTGGCGAGCCCGGCGCGACGCCGACGAGGCCGCACGAGCGCTCGACACCGTGCGCGAGACCGCACGTGGCACCGACAACCTCACGCCGGCCACGGTCGCGCTCGCGCGCGCGGGCGGCACCGTCGGCGAGTGGGCCGGCGCGCTGCGCGAGGTGTTCGGCGAGTACCGCGCCCCCACCGGCGTCGGTGGTGTGCACGCGGCCGCAGGCGAGGCGATGGTGCGGGCACGAGTGCGCGTGCACGCGCGCGCCGAGGAGATCGGTCACCCCATCCGCATCCTCGTCGGCAAGCCGGGCCTCGACGGCCACTCCAACGGCGCCGAGCAGATCGCGGTCGCCGCGCGCGACGCGGGCATGGAGGTCGTGTACCAGGGCATCCGGCTCACGCCCGAGCAGATCGCCGCCGCGGCGCGCGACGAGGACGTCGACCTGGTCGGCTTGTCGGTGCTCTCCGGGTCGCACCTCACCCTCGTGCCCGAGACGGTCGCGTTGCTGCGCGCCAACGGTGTCGACGCCCCGGTCGTGGTCGGCGGGATCATCCCCGAGGCCGACCAACCCGGGCTGCTCGCCGCCGGCGTGGCCCGCGTCTACACACCGAAGGACTTCCGCGTGAGCGACATCGTCGCCGAACTGGCCGAGTTGGTCACGAAACGATGAGTCCGGTGCCCGAGGTGGGGACGGGCTACCGCGGAGTGGTGGTGTGTGCCGCGCTCGCGCTGGTGGCGGTACTGATCGGAGTGACTGCGGTGATCGCCGACGAGTCGGTGCTCGGGCTCGCCGCCGCCGTGGTCGGCGTCGCCGCCGCGGGCGTCGGCGCGTTGATCGACGTGCGCCGGAGCCGGGCCGAGGACTCGTTGTGGGAAGCCCGGGCCCAGGCCCGACGCCTGCGCCGGCAGCTCGACTCCCTGCAGGCCGCGGTCACCGAGGAGCAGAACCTCGCTGCCCACCGCGCCGACGGGCCCGGCGACCTGCCGGCGGGCACCGACACCGACGAGTGGGAGATCGATCCGGTCTCGGGGCTGCTCCGCCAGCGACATCTCCCGGTGCTGCTCCAGCAGGTCGTCGCTGCGGCTCGACGCAAGGTGCAGCCGGTGTCGGTCGTGTTCTGGGAGCTCGACGGTCTCACCGGCGCCGACCGCACCGCGAGCGAGCAAGCCCTCACCGCGCTCGGCGCGGTCGCGTGGCGCACGCTGCGCGAGAGCGACGCGGTGTTCCGTCTCGGCGACGTCGTCGCGGTGGCCGTGCTCGTCGACACCGCCGAGCCGGGCGCGCGCATGGTTGCCGAGCGCGTGCGCGAGGCGTTGCGCTCCAGTCCCGTGGGCGACGCGCTCACGGTGTCAGCCGGGATCGCGTGCTACCCCACGCACGCGCTCGACGCGGCCGAGCTCGTCGCCCGCGCCGGACGCGCGCTCGAGCTGGCGCGGAGCGAGGGCCACGAGCGCGACCACGTCGCGATCGCCGAGCAGCCTGCCTGACTCTTCAGCGGTGGTAGAGGGCGGCGATCTCACGCGCGTACTTCTGCGCGATGCCGCGTCGCTTGAGCTTCATCGTGGGCGTGAGCTCTTCGGTGTCGGGGAGCCACTCGTCGGGCAGCACCGTGTACTCGCGGATCGCCTCGGTGTGCGAGAAGCGCTCGTTGGCGACGGCG
>DASXXX010000267.1:0-31817 GCA_036502765.1 Acidimicrobiia bacterium
CAGGCCCGCACCGTGCAGCGCGACGTCGAGTACTACGGGCAGACGGTCAAGGCGGGCGAGATCATGGTGCTGGTCAACGGCTCCGGCAACCGCGACGACCGCCACTTCCCCGACGGCGATCGCTTCGACATCCACCGCAACATCGACCACCACCTGAGCTTCGGGTACGGCCTGCACTTCTGCCTCGGCGCCGCGCTGGCCCGCCTCGAAGGCCGCGTCGCGCTCGACGAGGTGCTGCAGCGGTGGACCGACTGGGACGTCGACTGGGACAACGCCGAGCAGGCGCACACCCCGAACGTCCGCGGCTGGGAACGACTGCCCGTCCAGGCGAGCTGAGCCACCACCTTTCATTCCGTTTCGGCGTGGCTACCCCGCGATGATCGCGGGCGAACCACGCCAAAACGTCCGGGGGCGTTGAACTTGAACGAGCGTTCAAGTAAGTTCCCGCGGCAATGGCCGCTCGCGCTGGAGGGGAAGCCGCCACTCGGGACCGCGTGATCGAGCGCGCCCTGGAGCTGTTCTCCGAGCGGGGCACGACCGCGGTGAGCATGCGGGAGCTCGCCCACGCGGCAGGTGTGACCGTGCCCGGGCTCTACTACCACTTCGCGTCGAAGGCCGAGCTCATCCGCGCCGTGTACCGCGAACGCGTCGACCGCGAGCCCTGGGAACCGCCGGCACCCGCGCCCGTGCAACAGCTCGTCGTCGAACAGGCGAGCCGCGAGCTCTCCCGCTTCCTCGACGACTACGACTTCCTCCGTCTCATGCACCACGAGGCGTCGCTCGGCGACCCCGACGCACAGGAGGTGGGGGCTGCGCTCGACGCCGAGTGGCGCGAGCGGTGGCACCAGACGCTGCTGCTCGCCACCGATCTCGCGCCCGACGCCGACGTCGAGGCCGCGACCGACGTGCTCACCACCTTCCTGTGGGGGCTGTTCGTCGAGCACCTCCGACGACCGGCACGGCCGGTGGACCGTCGCATCCGCGACCTCGCGCGCGTGATCGGTCCGGCGTTGACCGGCGCGCCGGCACCTCGAGGCCGGCGACGGTGAGCACGACCGCGTACGCGGCGCAGCTCACGAAGCGGCGCATCGTCCTCACGACCGTGGGCGCGATCGCGGGCATGTTCCTCGCCGCGCTCGACAGCACGATCGTCGCCACCGCGATGCCGACGGTGATCGGTGATCTCCACGGCATCGACCACTACGCCTGGGTCTTCACCGCATACCTGCTCGCTGAGATCGCGTCCATCCCGCTGTGGGGCCGCCTCGCCGACATGTACGGGCGCAAGCGCATCTTCCTGCTCGGCATGGTCATCTTCCTCGTGGGCTCCGTGTTCTGCGGCTTGTCGACGTCGATGGCGCAGCTGATCATCTTCCGCGCCGTGCAAGGCGTCGGCGCCGGGTGCCTGCTCCCGGTCGCGCAGACCATCGTCGCCGACCTCTACACGCTCGAGCAGCGGGCCAAGTTGTCGGCCGTCATGTCGGCGGTGTTCGGGTTCTCGTCGGTGATCGGGCCCCTCATCGGCGGCTTCATCACCGACCAGCTCTCGTGGCACTGGGTGTTCTTCGTGAACCTGCCCATCGGGATCGCCGCCATCATCCTCGTGCAGGCGGTGATGGTCGAACCGCTCACGAATCGGCATCGCCACCGACTCGACTGGCTCGGCATGTGCACCCTGCTGGGGTGGACGATCCTGCTCGTGTTCGCGCTCGAGACCGGCGGGCGCGACTACGCGTGGGGCTCCCCGGTGATCGTCGGGGCGTTCGTCACCAGCGCGATCCTCTTCGCTGCATTCGTCGTGGCCGAGCGCCGCGCCAGTGAGCCGTTGATCCCCTTCAGCCTGTTCCGCGTCCCCGCGTTGCGCGCCGCCAGCGTGATCGGCGTGCCGCTCGGCATGGTGATGTTCGCGATCATCTCGTTCCTGCCGCTGTTCGTGCAGGTGGTGTTGCGCTCGTCGGCGACCGACGCTGGTCGGGTGCTCACGCCGATGATGCTGGCGCTCGTGATCGGTTCCGCCATCGGCTCGCCGGTCGTGCTGCGCATCGGGTACCGCATGATGTGCCTGGCATCGTTCTCCTTCCTGCTCGTCGGCACGTTCCTGCTCGCCCAGGTCGGGGTCGACTCGTCGCAGATCGACGTGAGCATCGCCATGGTGTGCATCGGCACCGGCATGGGCTTCGGATTCATCGCGACCATGCTCGCGGCACAAAACTCGGTCGATCTCCCCCGCATGGGCGTCGCCAACGGTCTCGTCAACTTCACCCGCCAACTCGGCGGCGTGTTCGGCGTCGCCATCGCCGCCGCGCTGATGCTGACGACCCTCACCGACCGCCTCAAGGAGCTGTTCCCCGGCGCGCAGATCAAGGCCGGTTCGCTGCTGTCGCCACAGGCGGCCGCCCGCTTCCCACCCGAGACCCAGCACCTGGTGCGCGGTGCCTTCGCCGATGCGCTGCATGTCGTGTTCGTGGCTGCACTGGTGATCGTGCTCGTCGGCATGCTGACGGTCCCGCTGATGCCCAGCGGCAAGCCGGCGGACATCCGCGACGCTGCGCACGCGGCCGTCATCGAACCCGTCCTCCCCGACGGCGAGCTCCTGCTCGTGCTTCCCGACAAGGACATCGTCGACAAGGCCACCGTCGATGCGGAAGGTGGGGTGCCGCCGCCGTAGATGGCAGGATGCCGCACGCATGGCACCGACCCGAGCCCTCCCCCGACCGACGCCCGAGACGCAGCACTTCTGGGACGGCACCGCCGCCCACGAGCTCAGGCTCCAGCGGTGCCGCGGATGCGACACCACGTACTTCCCACCGCAACCGTTCTGCCCGGCGTGCGCGAGCGACGACATCGAGGTCGTGCGCGCCTCCGGACGAGGGTTCCTCTACAGCTACGTGATCACGCACCGCGCGGCACCAGGCTTCGAGGCGCCCTACGTGATCGCCGAGGTCGAGCTCGACGAGGGCCCTCGTCTGCTCAGCAACCTGGTCGACGTCGCGCCCGATCCGGAACTGCTCCCGCTCGACCTCCCACTCGAGGTCACGTTCGAGTCGTTCGGTGAGGTGACGCTGCCGTTGTTCCGGCCGCGCAGCTCGTGACGGGCCGCATGAGCGACACCGGCGTCGCGATCGTCGGCGCGGCCGAGACCGCGGAGATCGGCACCGTCGCCCTGTCGGCGCTCGGACTCGCCACCGATGCAGCGCGGCGTGCGCTGGCCGATTGCGGTCTCACGCCGGCCGACGTCGACGGCGTCGCCAGCAGCGGCCTGAGCCCCTACCTCCCGTCGTTCGTCGGGCACTCGCTCGGGATCGAGGCACGCTGGGTCGACGCCACGATGGTCGGCGGCTGCTCCAACGTCGTGCACCTCCGCCACGCGATGGCCGCCATCGAGACCGGCCAGTGCGACGTGGTGCTGATCGCCCACGGGGAGAGCGGCCGGTCGGGCCTCGGCGGCCCGTTGGTGCTGCCGGGACCCGGTGCCTGGCAAGGCCAGTTCGAGCTTCCCTACGGAACCGTCGGGCCGATGACCCTGCTCACCCTCGGCGGGCTCCGGTTCCTCCGCGACCGCGGGCTCGACCGCGACGCGCTCGCCAACGTGGTGGTCGCACAACGCGACTGGGCGGCGCGCAACCCGCGCGCCTTGCGCCGCGACCCGATCACGGTCGACGAGGTGCTCGACGCCCCGGCCGTCGCGTACCCGTTCACGCGTCCGATGTGCTGCGTCACGACCGATGCCGGCGGCGCGATCGTCGTGACGTCGGCCGAACGGGCGCGCGACCTCCCGCGCCCACCGGTGCACGTGCTCGGCATCGGCGAAGCGACGGGCGCGGCGATGGCGAGCCAGATGCCCGACCTCACGTCGTCCGACGCATTCCGGCGCGCCGGCGCGGCCGCATTCGCCGACGCCGGCATCGCACCCGCCGACGTCCAGCACGCCATGCTCTACGACGCCATCGCGCTGCTCCCGCTGATGGCGCTCGAGGACGTCGGTCTCGTGCCGCGCGGCGAGTCGGGCGCGTTCGTGGCAGAGGGGCACACCGCGATCGGGGGGTCATTGCCGGTGAACACCAGCGGTGGGGGTCTCAACTACACCCACAGCGGGATGTACGGGATGTACGCGCTGCAGGAGTCGATCCGCCAACTGCGCGGGGAGGCCGCGGCGCAGGTCGACGGCGTCACCATCTCGCTCACCCACGCCATCGGCGGCATGTTCCAGTCGGCGGCCACCGCGATCCTCTCCACCGAGGCGCGCTGACGGGCGAGGTTTGTCGCGGCGCTGTACCGGGCATCGAGCGCAACGAGGACGCGCGCCGCGTGACGGACTGCTCCGGACGAGGCATGCCGGCCGTACGGGAGAGGAGCGGGGCATGGTCGAGGTGGGGGCGGTATCCGGGAAGGCCCTCGGCATCGGGATGGTGGCCACCGCGTTCGTCTTCGGGCTGCGCCACGGGATCGACTGGGACCACCTCGCGGCGATCACCGATCTCACCGGGACCCCCGCGGTGCCCCGGCGATCCATGCTCCTGGCCACGTGCTACGCGCTCGGTCACGCCGCGGTGGTCTTCGCGCTCGGTGTGGGTGCGATCGTCTTCGCCGAACGGCTTCCGGCCGGGATCGACACGGTGATGGAGCGCGTGGTCGGCGTCACGCTCCTGCTGCTCGGCGTGTTCGTGCTCGTGTCGTTGGTACGCCACGGTCGGCAGTTCCGCATGCGGAGTCGCTGGATGCTGATCATCGCCGCTGGACGTCGTGTCGTCGCTGCGGCACGGAACCGATTCGGCCCTCCCCAGAGCCAAGAGTTCTTGGTCATCGAACACGACCACCCGCATCGGCACGACGTCGGCGACCGCCACGGGCACAGCCACCCGAGCAACGTGATCCCGGGCGCGACTGTGCGTGCGCATCCCTCGAACGAAGCTGAAGCGCCTGCACGCCAGCACGAAGCCGAGGCGGACACGGCGCACCGGCACCGGCACCGACACGTGCTGCCGGTGCCGTCCGATCCGTTCGTCGGTCCCGGTGTCGGGGGCGCGATCGGCATCGGCGCGCTGCACGGAATCGGCGCCGAGACGCCCACCCAGGTCGTCGTCTTCGTCGGCGCGGCGGGCGCCACCGGACCCGTCGCCGGACTCGTCATCCTGGTGTCGTTCCTCGGAGGACTGCTCGTCTCCAACACCGCCGTCGCCGCGGCCGCGACGTTCGGGAGCGTCAGCAGCGCGCGGAGGTTTCCCGTGTATGCGAGCATCTCGGTGCTCACCGCGGTCTTCAGCCTCGCGGTGGGGGCGCTGTTCGTCGCCGGCCGCGGCGAGCTCCTGCCCTCGATTCTCGGCGGTTGATCCCACCATGTTTGAGCCCACGCTCCAACGGGAACCGCCCAAGGACGACGCGGCGGACTGCGCTTCCAGCGCGACGCGCTTCGACAACGCATCGACGGAGGATCGAATGACCTAGGGGCCCTCGCGGGCCCGATCGGAGCATGCCTCGTGGCAGCGAACACCGTCCCTCAGTCTCCCGCACCTGACCTGCAGACACCCGACCTGCACATCCTCTGGATCAACGCCGGGCTCAGCTGCGACGGCGACTCCGTCGCTCTCACCGCGGCGACCCAGCCGAGCATCGAGGAGATCGTGCTCGGCGCACTGCCGGGGCTCCCGAAGGTCGCGGTCCACTGGCCGCTCATCGACTTCGAGTGCGGACCGGTCGAAGGTGCCGACACGTTCATCGAATGGTGGTTCAAGGCCGACCGTGGTGAGCTCGAGCCGTTCGTGCTCGTCGTCGAGGGCTCGATCCCGAACGAGGCGCTCAAGGAGGAGGGGTACTGGTGCGGGTTCGGCAACGACCCCGCCACGGGCCAGCCGATCACCACGAGCGAGTGGCTCGACCGCCTCGCGCCGAAGGCCACCGCCATCCTCGCGGTGGGGACGTGCGCGACGTACGGCGGCATCCACGCCATGGCCGGCAACCCGACGGGCGCGATGGGCGTCGCCGACTACCTGGGCTGGGACTGGCGGTCCAAGGCGGGACTCCCGATCGTCAACGTCCCTGGCTGTCCGGTGCATCCCGACAACCTCTCCGAGACGATCCTCTACCTCCTCTACCAAGTTGCAGGCGACAACCCGGTGATCCCGCTCGACGAGGCGTTGCGACCCACGTGGCTCTTCGGTGCGACCGTGCACGAGGGGTGTGACCGGGCGGGGTACTACGAGCAAGGCGACTTCGCGGTGGAGTACGGGTCCCCGAAGTGCCTGGTGAAGCTCGGCTGCTGGGGCCCGGTCGTGAAGTGCAACGTGCCCAAGCGCGGCTGGATCAACGGCATCGGCGGGTGCCCGAACGTCGGTGGCATCTGCATCGGCTGCACCATGCCCGGCTTCCCCGACAAGTTCATGCCGTTCATGGACGAGCCACCGGGCAGCACGGTGTCGACGCTCGCGAGCGGCGCGTACGGCGGGCTCATCCGCAAGTTGCGCAGCATCACCGCGAAGACCGTCGACAAGGAGCCGCGCTGGCGGGTACCCGGGCAGGAGATCAAGACCGGGTACCGGCCGACCTGGTGACCGACGCGATGCACGGGCCGACCGATCGATCCGCGCGCAGTGAACGACGAGGAGGACATCGATGACCACCACACAGCCGCGCAAGGGCGCGAAGCGTGCGGACCCGAACATCGTCGAGATGTCGTGGGACCCGATCACCCGCATCGTCGGAAGCCTCGGCATCTACGCGACCGTCGACTTCGCGAACCGCGAGGTGATCCAGTGCCACAGCACGTCATCGGTGTTCCGCGGCTACAGCATCTTCATGAAGGGCAAGGATCCGCGCGACGCGCACTTCATCACGAGTCGCATCTGCGGGATCTGCGGTGACAACCATGCCACCTGCTCGGTCTACGCGCAGAACATGGCGTACGGCGTGCAGCCGCCGCACCTCGGCGAGTGGATGATCAACCTCGGCGAAGCCGCCGAGTACATGTTCGATCACAACATCTTCCAGGAGAACCTGGTCGGGGTCGACTACTGCGAGAAGATGGTCGCCGAGACCAATCCCGGAGTGCTCGACCGCGCCAACTCCACCGAGGCACCGCACGCAGGCGAGCACGGCTACCGCACCATCGGCGACATCATGCGCTCGTTGAACCCGCTCGAGGGCGAGTTCTACCGCGAGGCGCTGCAGGTCAGCCGTTCGACGCGCGAGATGTTCTGCCTCATGGAAGGGCGACACGTGCACCCGTCGACGCTCTACCCGGGCGGTATCGGCGCGTCGGGCACGTTGCAGGTCTTCACCGACTACCTCACCCGGCTGATGCGCTACGTGGAGTTCATGAAGCGCGTCGTGCCGATGCACGACGACCTCTTCGACTTCTTCTACGAAGCACTGCCCGGGTACGAGCAGGTGGGACAGCGTCGGGTGCTGCTCGGTTGCTGGGGCGCGTTCCAGGATCCGGAGCACTGCGACTTCCGCTACGAACACATGAGCGACTGGGGTCGGCGCATGTACGTCACCCCCGGCATCGTGGTCGACGGCAAGCTCGTGACCACCGACCTGGTCGACATCAACCTCGGGATGCGGATCCTGCTCGGCTCGTCGTTCTACGACGACTGGGACGGACAGGAGATGTTCGTCACCCGCGACCCCCTGGGCAACCCGGTCGACCGTCGGCACCCGTGGAACCAACACACGAACCCGCACCCGCAGAAGCGCGACTTCACCGACAAGTACAGCTGGACCATGTCGCCGCGCTGGTTCGACGGCACTGACCACCTCGCGCTCGACACCGGCGGTGGTCCGCTCGCGCGCCTGTGGTCCACCGCGCTCGCGGGTCGGGTCGACATCGGCTACGTGAAGGCCACCGGCAACAGCGTGGTGATCAACCTGCCCCGCACCATGGACAAGCCCGAGACGACGTTCGAGTGGAAGATCCCCCAGTGGAGCAACGCCATCGAGCGCAACCGGGCGCGCACCTACTTCCAGGCGTATGCCGCCGCGTGCGCGCTCCACTTCGTCGAGCAGGCGCTCTCCGAGGTACGAGCCGGACGCACCCAGACCTGGGAGCCGTTCCGGGTGCCCGAGGAGGCGATCTCGGTGGGGTTCACCGAGGCGGTTCGCGGTGTCCTCTCGCACCACATGGTGATCCGCGAGGGCAAGATCGCCAACTACCACCCGTACCCGCCGACACCGTGGAACGGGAGCGTGCGTGACCTCTACGGCACGCCGGGCCCGTACGAAGATGCGGTGCAGAACACGCCGATCTTCGAGGAGAACCCGCCGGAACGGTTCAAGGGGATCGACATCATGCGTGCGGTGCGCAGCTTCGACCCGTGCCTGCCGTGCGGCGTCCACATGTACCTGGGGAACGGAAGGGAACTCGAACGGGTGCACACGCCCGCCGCGTTCGGCGGCGGCCACTGATGGAGGGCGGTGTCCACTCGTCCGATCTGGAAGCGCGCGTCGACGCGTGTCTCGTCGAGCTCGACCGGCTCTCGCCCGCTGCGCTCGCCGCGGGCGAGTCGTTGCTGACGGCCGCGATCGAGCTCCACACCACTGCGCTCACGACGCTGGTGCAACAGCTCCGTGATGCCGGCGGCGACGCAGCCGTCGAGCGCGCGGCGGCGGATCCCCGGGTGGGCGACGTCCTCGCGCTGCACGGGCTGCACCCCACCGACGTTGGGACGCGCGCCGAACGAGCGTTGCGCGAGATCCTGCTCGAGGTCGGTGGTGGCATCCCGGCAGGGGGCGCGCTCCTCGGCGTCGACGACGGTGTGGCGCGCGTCAGCATCGCCGACGCCGGGCGCACGTCGGGGTGCGGCGACGGGACTCGCGCCGACGAAGTGGTCGCGGCACTGCTCGGGCTGGTGCCCGAGCTCGAAGCGGTCGACGTGATCGCACCGCTCCTCGCGGTCGCCGACCCGCCCAGCGAGGTGCGTCTCCCGATGCCGAAGCTCCGCGTCACCTCCACGGATCGGCCCGCCGAGCAGTGCGAACTGTGTGGCGCGCCCGTCGGCGGTGGTCACGGGCACGGGGTCGATGTCGACCAGCACCGCCTCGTCTGCCTCTGCGACCCGTGCCGCATCGTGCTCGGCGCGAACCCGGAACGCCGCGGGCGCTTCCGCGCCCTGCCCGACCGCGTGATCGCCGACCCGGCCTTCGCCGCCGCCGACGGCGAGTGGGAGGGTCTCGGCATCCCCGTGTCGACCGCGTTCTTCTTCCACGACTCGGTGGCGGACGGGATCGTCGCGTTCTACCCGAGCCCGGCGGGCGCGACCGAGAGCCTGCTCGGTGCTCGCGACTGGGAGGCGCTTGCCGCCACCAGCGTGGTCGCACGCGACCTCGCGCCCGACACCGAGGCGATGCTCGTCCGCCGCACGGCCGACGTGCACGAGAGCTATCTGGTCCCCGTCGACCGCTGCTACGAGCTCGTCGGCCTCGTGCGCACGCACTGGCGCGGGTTCGATGGCGGCCAGGACGCGCACGACGCGCTCGACGAGTTCTTCCGGCGCGTCCGCACCGAGGCGAGGACCCTGGCACCGGAGGTCGTCGCCGGTGCTTGACCTGTCGTTCTCGTGCCTCGACATGCTGCCCGAGGAGCACGCGACCGGGCCCACCCTCCTCGCACACCTGCGCATCGAAGAGCGCTCGGGAGTCGACGTGCAGACGATCGCGCTGCGGTGCCAACTGCGCATCGAGCCCCAGCGACGCCGGTACTCGTCCCGCGAGGCCGATCGCCTCGTCGACCTCTTCGGCGACCGGTCGCAGTGGGCGGGCACCGTCCACCCCTTGCAGTTGGCGATCGTCAGCCATCTGGTTCCGGCATTTCGCGACGAGGTCGAGACGACGGTCGCCGTGCCGTGCACGTACGACATGGAGGTCGCCTGCGGGAAGTACTTCGCATCGCTCGACGATGGTGAGGTGCCGATCACGATCCTCTTCTCGGGCATGGCCTTCCTCGACGGGTCCGGCGGGTTCCGCTCGGAGCCGGTCCCGTGGCACCACGAGGCCGCGCACCGCCTCCCGGTGAGCGTGTGGCGCGAGATGATCGACCGGCAGTTCCCGAACCAGGGATGGCTCCGCCTCCGACGTGACACGATCAACGAGTTGCGCGCCTTCGCCGCGGCCGAGGCGATCGTCGACGCCGACGCGCTGGTCGCGCGACTGCTGAAGGAGGCCGGATGGCCGTCGCGGTGACCTTCGACGAAGCGCGCCGGGTCGCCGACGCAGTGCTGTTCGAGGGCTACCTCCTGTACCCGTACCGTGCGTCGGCCACCAAGAACCAGATGCGGTGGCAGTTCGGCATCGTCGCCCCGCCGGGTGCCGGCACCGGCGACGCCGACGTCCAACAGGCCGAGGTGCTCGCCGACGGACTCACCGACGACTCGCGCGTCGACGTGTGCGTGCGATTCCTGCACCTCGAGACCCGCCACGACACCACCGACTGGGACGAGGGACGCGTCGTCGAGCACACGTGCTCGTCCACCGTCGCCGAGCTCCGCGGCCCCGGAGGGATCGCGACGTCGGTCACCGAGCCAGCCGGTGCGCGCGATGTGGACGGGGTCGCCTTCGAACGGGCCGCGCTTGCAGCCGAGATACGAGTCAGTGCCGAACGAATTCCAGGCCCGTACGGCGCGGTGCGCCTCCGAGTGCGGATCACGAACACCGGCACCACGCCGCCGGCTGACGCGCCACGCGCGTCCGTGATGCGGACGAGCCTGGTCGGCACGCACTCCCTGCTTGCCGTCGACCACGGCCGGTTCGTGTCGCCGGTCGATCCGCCCGAATGGGCCCGACCCGCGGTCGACGCCTGTCGGCACGTGGGCTGCTTCCCCGTGCTGGTTGGTGAGCGCGACGACGTGCTGCTCTGTTCGCCGATCATCCTCGCCGACCATCCCGAGATCGCCCCCGAGAGCCCGCTGCCGTTGTTCGACGCCACCGAGATCGACGAGATCCTGGTGCTGCGCACACTCGCACTGGGTGACGACGAGAAGGCAGAAGCGCGACGCACCGATCCCCGGGCCCGCGAGCTCATCGACCGCGTCGACGACATGGCTCCAGAGATCTTCGAGCGGCTCCACGGCGCGATCCGTTCTCTGCGGACGGTCGACGACCGCGGTGACCCGACCGTCGAGATCGGCGGCGCCATCGTGGGCCCGGGAAGCCACGTCCGCCTCCGTCCCGGGCCCAATGCCGACGCCCAGGACCTCTTCTGGACTGGCCGCAGCGCGGTGGTCACCGAGGTGCGTCACGACGTCGACGGTCACACCCACGTCGCGGTGCTGGCCGACGACGATCCCGGCGCCGACGTCCGGGCGTGGCAGGGCCGCTACCTCTACTTCGATCCCGCGGAGCTCGAGGTGCTCGACGGCGGCGCACCGTGAGCCCGCGCATGCTCGTGGCGGGCATCGGCAACGTGTTCCTCGGTGACGACGCGTTCGGCGTGGAGGTCGCGCAACGGCTCGCGGCCACACCGATGCCCGATGGCGTCGAGGTGCTCGATGTCGGCATCCGCGGTGTGCACCTCGCCTACCAGCTCCTGGACGGCTACGACGAGCTCCTCCTCGTCGACGCGATCTCGCGTGGCGACGCGCCGGGCACAGTGACCGTCGTCGAACCAACCGTCGAAGGCCTCGAGCCCGAGCCGCTCGACCCGCACCGCCTGGAACCGGGTCCGCTCCTGGCGTCGGTGCAGGCGCTCGGCGCGATGCCGCCGCGGGTGGTGCTGGTCGGGTGCGAGCCCGCCGATCTCGACGAGGGCATGGGGCTCAGCCCGGTGGTGCGCAATGCGCTCGGACCGGCGGTCGACGTGGTCCGGCGCCTGATCGACGAGTTCGTGCAGAGACGCAACGTCGAACGAGGGAGTCGTCACGATGAAGAAGAAGTTGCTGCTGCTCCTGGTGCTGACCCTGATCGGGTTGGGCCTGTATCACCAACGCGCCGACATCGAGCGCTACCTGCGCATCAAGCAGATGTGAACGTGGCGCTCCCGCCGCCGGAACCCGCGAGGAGGTCCTGACGTGTGCCTCGGAATCCCCGGAGAGATCGTGTCGTTCGACTGCGAGTCGCCCGACCTCGCCGTCGCCGACGTCAGCGGCGTGCAACGTGCGATCAATGTCGCGCTGCTCGACGACGAAGGGCTCGAGGTGGGCGACTGGGTGCTGATCCACGTGGGTTTCGCGCTGTCGAAGATCGACGAAGCGGAGGCACGTCGCGCGCTCGACATGCTCCGAATGATGGGATCCGGTCTCGACGACGAACTGGCCGCGCTCTACGCGTCCGAACGCGAGCGCACCGAGTGAAGGAGAACCAGATGGGCGAGGCACGCAAGAGTCAGCAGCGGGGCCGTCCGGTGTACGCACCCACGAAGGGCTCGGCGCTCGTCGGGGAGAGCGTGAACGCGCAAGGCAACGAAGTCGCGCTCACCAAGCGCGAGCAAGGCCGCGTGTTCCAAGGTGAGCAGGGCGCCGACCGACCCGCGGGGCGGTCGACCGCCCGCATGTCGAGCGGCGTGAACCCGCTCGAGTCGGTGACCGGCGACACCTATCTCCACCGGGGCTGACGGTCACCACGCGATGACGACGCTGCCCGCACCCGACCTCGTCGTCGTACCGCGCGCGCGACGTCGGATCCGGGTGCGCGGTGTCGTGCAGGGTGTCGGCTTCCGGCCCTTCGTGTTCCGGATCGCGGCCGAGGGCCACGTCGCCGGGTTCGTGGGCAACGACACCGACGGAGTCTTCGCGGAGGTCGAGGGCGCGCCCGACGCACTCGACAAGTTGCTCGAGCGACTCCGGGCGGAGGCGCCACCCCTGGCGCGGGTCGACGACGTCGAATGGGCCGAGGTCCCCGCCATCGGCGACGTCGGCTTCCAGATCGTGGCCAGCCGGGACGAGCATGGCCGCGAGCACGGACGTGAGCACGGACGTGGGCACGGACGTGGTGGTGTCACCTTCGTCGCGCCCGACGCCGCGGTGTGCGACGACTGCCTGCGCGAGCTCTTCGATCCGGGCGACCGGCGATTTCGCCATCCGTTCGTCAACTGCACGAACTGTGGTCCCCGTTTCACCATCACCACCGCGCTCCCGTACGACCGGGCCAACACCACGATGGCCGGGTTCGCCCTGTGCCCGGCGTGCCGGCGCGAATATGACGATCCCACCGACCGGCGTCACCACGCCGAACCGCTCGCGTGTCCCGAGTGCGGGCCGGAGCTCCGCTATGTCGACGAGCGCGGAAGCGTGAGCGGTACCGACGAAGTCCTGGCGGTCGCGCACCGAGCGCTCCGCGACGGGCGCGTCCTCGCGGTCAAGGGGATCGGTGGCTACCACCTCGCGTGTGATGCCACCGACGACGACGCCGTGGCGCGTCTCCGGACGCGGAAGCACCGCCCGGCGAAGGCGTTCGCCGTGATGGTGCGCGACCTCGCCGTCGCGCGCCGCCTCGCCCGGTTCGACCACGCCGGGGTTGCGTTGCTGACGTCGGTCACCCGACCCGTCGTCCTCGCGCCTCGCCGCTCCGGAGCCGCGGTGGCCGCATCGGTCGCCCCCGCCAACCCGTTGCTCGGGGTGATGCTGCCGGCGAACCCGCTGCAGCACCTGCTCTTCGCACCCGTCCCCGGCCGTGACCTCGAGCCGCCCGACGTGCTGGTGATGACCAGCGGCAACCTGAGCGACGAACCGATCTGTCACGACGACTCCGACGCTCGCACCCGGCTCGACCGGATCGCCGACGCGTGGATCCTGCACGACCGTCCCATCCACGTCCCTTGCGACGACTCCGTGGTGCGCGTCGTCGGCGGGGTCGAACAGCCGGTGCGGCGCTCGCGTGGTCACAGCCCCGCGCCGATCATGCTCGGGCGCGAGTCGGGCCCAGTGCTCGCGGTCGGCGGCGACCTCAAGAACGCGTTCTGCCTCGCGACCGGGCGTACGGCATGGATGAGCCAGCACCTCGGCGACATGGGCAACCTCGAGACGCTGCAGGCGTTCGAACGGTCGACCGAACAGTTCCGCACGCTCTACCGGGTGGAGCCCGAGGTGTTCGTCGCCGACCTGCATCCGGGGTACGTCACGCGGCAATGGGCGGAACACCAGGGGGCCGAGGTGGTCGGCGTGCAGCACCACCATGCGCACGCGGCCGCGCTCATGACCGAGCACGCGCTCGGGCCCGACACCTCCATCCTGGCCTGCACCTTCGACGGCACGGGCTACGGCACCGATGGTTCGATCTGGGGCGGGGAGGTGCTCGTCGCGGGGTACGCAGGCTTCGAGCGCGTCGCGCACCTCCGGACGGTCACGCTCCCCGGTGGCGACGCCGCGGCGCGCACGCCGGCGCGCGTCGCGCTCGCTCATCTCCGCGCCGCGGGCATCCCGTGGTCCGACGACATCGAGTCGGTGCGCGCGCTCGCCCCCGACGCGCGCGCGGTGCTCGACCGCCAGCTCGCGCTCGGCACCGCGTGTGCACCGAGCTCCAGCGCCGGTCGCCTGTTCGATGCGGTGAGCTCGCTCCTCGGGATCCTGCACCAGGCGTCGTACGAAGGCCAGGCCGCGATGGAACTGGAGGCTGCGGCCAGTGCGGCCGACGACGACGGACCGCCACTCGAATTCATGGTCGACGACGGTGTGCTCGACCCCTCACTCCTCCTGAGGGACCTGGTCGCCATGCACCGCGCGGGACGGTCGGTGCCCGCGCTGGCCCGCGCGTTCCACCACGCCTTGGCGAGCGCGATCGTCGACGTCGCGACCGGCGTGCGGGTCACCACTGGCATCGAGACCGTCGGGCTGACGGGTGGGGTCTTCCAGAACGTGCTCCTCACCACCTTCACCCGCCAGCTGCTCGAAGCGGGCGGCTTCGACGTCCTCGTGCACCGGCGGGTACCGCCGAACGACGGTGGACTCGCACTCGGCCAGGTCGCAGTGGCGGCCGCTCGTTCCGCGCGTGCAGCGGCATGAACGCGCTCGACACGACGTCGCCACCCCTGTCGGTCGGAGGGGATCTCGCCAACGACCTTGCGATCACGGCGCTGGAGCTCGCGCGGCGGATCGCCGTCGGTGCAACGCTCTGGTGCGTCGCGCCAGCCGCGCCGGCGCACGCGGCACACCTGGCCGTCGAGTTCCTCCATCCGGTGATCATGGGCAAACGGGCGGTGCCGGCGGTCGCGCTCGAAGGACCGGCGACGCGCACGGCGCTGCGCGCCGCCGCCCGGCCCGGTGACGTGCTCGTGCTGCTCGGATCCGTCCGCGAACCCGAGCTGCACGCACTGGCACGACGCGCGGCACCCTGGGGCCTCACCACCCTCTGGTTCGTCACCGACGCCGACACCGACATCGACGCCGACGCCGACGCGGTGGCGGTCCCGGTCGCCGCCGACCACGTGCTCCGCGCACGAGAGGGCACCGATCCGTGGGTCGACCTCGTGCTCGCCTACCACCTGCTCTGGGAGCTGACTCACGTGGTGTTCGAGCACCCTGGTCTCCTCCAACCGAGCGCGGCCGCCGCATCAGAGGTCTGCGTCACGTGCGCCGACGAGGGACGGGTCGCGGAGGTGCAGCAGCTCGCCGACGACGAAGCGTCCGTGCGCTGCGGTGGAGTGACCGAATCGGTTGCCACCGGACTTGTCGACGATCTCGTCGCCGGCGAGCTCGTGCTCGTGCACGCCGGCGTCGCCATCGCGCGGATCGACGAGGCGTCGTGACCGGCACCGACTTCCTGTATCCCTTCATCGAAGGTGACGAACGCGACGCCGACGCGTTGCTCGACGATCTCGCTGCGTCGGCGCGCGCGAAGGCACAGGAGAGCGCCCGCCTGCGCGAGGAGACGCTCGAGCGGTGCGCGAGCGAGCTGGCGCACACCGCGATGGCCATGGCCGACGGATTCCGCCGCGGTGGGCGGCTCTTCACGTTCGGCAACGGCGGCAGCGCCACCGATGCGCGGCTCGCCGCCGATCGGTTTCGGACCGTCGGCCGATTCTCCGGCGGGCTGCCCACGCTCTGCCTCTCCGATGCGACGGCCGTCGTCACTGCCCTCGGGAACGACGTCGGGTTCGACCTGGTCTACGCACGGGAGGTGGAAGCACTCGGGCGAGCGGGCGACATCGCCCTCGGATGCTCCACGAGTGGTGGGTCGCACAACGTCCTGCGCGCCTTCGCCGTGGCACACGCCAAGGGGATGGTCACCGTCGGCCTGGCCGGGTACGGAGGTGGCGCCATGGCCGACTGCCGTGATCTCGACCACTGTCTGTTCGTGCGCTCGCAGAGCGTCCACCGGATCCAGGAGACACAGGCCGCGCTCCTCGGCCACCTGGCGGCGCGCGTCCGCGACGACCTCGAGCGGGACGGTGCCCGATGATCCGTCCGATGGCCGACTCCGCCGCGTCCGAGGCCGCGGTCGTCGACCGCGTCGCCGCGTTCGGGCGGCGGAGGCCGCGCCTCCACGACGACGTGGTGACGCTCGCGCACGGCGCTGGCGGAAAGTCGTCTGCCGCGTTGCTCGAGTCGGTGTTCCTGCCCGCCTTCGGCATCGGGCCGCTCGACGCACAATCCGACGCGGCGCTGCTCGCTGCGCCCGCGGACGGCCGGCTCGCGATGACGACCGACTCTTTCGTCGTCCAGCCGCTGCGCTTCCCGGGTGGCTCGGTCGGCGACCTGGCCGTGAACGGCACGGTGAACGATCTCGCGGTGATGGGCGCGCGGCCGTTGGGGCTCGCCGCCGCGTTCGTGCTCGAGGAAGGTCTGCCGATCGCCGAGCTCCGCGGACTGGTCGACGACATGGCGCGTGCCGCGGTCGCCGCCGGGGTCGCGATCGTCACCGGCGACACGAAGGTCGTCGGCCATGGCGCCGCCGACGGCATGTACGTCACCACCGCCGGTCTCGGCACCGTGCCTCCCGGCCGGATGCTCGACGCCTCCCGAATCGAACCGGGAGATGCGGTGCTCGTCTCGGGAACCCTGGCCGACCACGGCATGGCGGTGATGCTCGCCCGGGGTGACCTTGCGCTCGTCGCCGACATCCGTTCCGACACCGCTCCACTCGTGTCCCTGGTCGATGCGCTCCTCGACGCCGCGCCGGGGACCCGTTGGATGCGCGACGCCACCCGAGGCGGTGTCGGCACCGTTGTCAACGAGCTCGCCCGCGCCGCCGACGTCGCCGTCGTGCTCGACGAGGCCGCGCTCCCGGTTCGGCCCGAGGTCGCGGGGGCGTGCGAGATGCTCGGCATCGATCCGCTGCACGTCGCCAACGAGGGGAAGCTGGTGGCAGTGGTGCCCGCTGACCAGCTCGCTGGCGCTCTGCGCGCGATGCGTGCACACCGACACGGACGGGACGCGGCGTGCATCGGCCACGTACGCGCCGACCCGCCCGGCATCGCGGTGCTCGCCACCGCGTTCGGCGGCACCCGGATCCTCGACGTGCTCGTCGGTGATCCGCTCCCGAGGATCTGCTGAGGAGGCGTGATGCGGTTCGTCGACGAGTACCGCGATCCTGCTGCGGCCCGCGCCCTGCTCGCGCGCATCTCCGAGCTCGCGCGTGGCCGCGATGTCAAGTTCATGGAGGTGTGCGGCGGTCACACGCACACCATCTACCGGCACGGCATCGAGCAGATGCTCCCGCCCGAGGTCGAGCTCGTGCACGGGCCCGGCTGCCCCGTGTGCGTCATCCCGATGGGCAGGGTCGACGACGCCATCGCAGTGGCGGAGCAGCCCGGGGTCACCTTCACCGCGTTCGGGGACATGATGCGGGTCCCGGGCGGTGCGGGCACGCTCCTGGGCGCACAAGCACGCGGGGCAGACGTGCGGGTCGTCTATTCGCCGCTCGACGCCCTCCAGCTCGCCCGCGACCATCCCGACCGGCAGGTCGTGTTCTTCGCCGTCGGGTTCGAGACGACCGCGCCGTCGACCGCGCTCACGCTTCTACGTGCCCGCGATCTCGCCGTCGGCAACTTCTCGGTGTTCTGCAACCACGTGACGATCGTGCCGCCGATCAAGGCGATCCTCGAGTCGCCCGATCTCCGGCTCGACGGCTTCATCGGGCCCGGTCACGTCTCGACCGTGATCGGCCAACGTCCCTATCGCTTCGTGCCCGAGCGCTACGGCAAGCCGCTGGTCACTGCCGGCTTCGAACCCCTCGACGTGCTCACGGCGGTGACCATGCTCCTGGAGCAGCTGCGTGACGGTCGCTGCGAGGTCGAGAACCAGTACACCCGCGCCGTGCGGGTCGACGGCAACCCGCGCGCGCTCCAAGCCATCGCCGACGTCTTCCAGCTACGGCCGCACTTCGAGTGGCGCGGCCTGGGCTTCATCGCGCAGAGCGCACTACGACTCCGACCGGAGTTCGAGCCCTGGGACGCCGAGGTCAGGTTCGACGTCCCCAACGTGCGCGTCGCGGATCCGAAGGCGTGCCAGTGCGGCGAGGTGCTCAAGGGCGTCATCCGTCCATGGGAATGCAAGGTGTTCGGTACCGCGTGCACGCCCGAGAGCCCAATCGGCACCTGCATGGTGTCGTCAGAGGGCGCCTGCGCGGCGTACTACAACTTCGGCCGCCTGCACCGCGACGTCGCGGTCTCGATCGGGCGGTGACCCTCGTGCACGAACTGTCCCTCGCACAGGCCATCGCGGACACGACCGCGCGGTACGCCGACGGGCGCCCTGTCTCTTCAGTGCAGGTGCGCATCGGCTACTTCCGCCAGGTCGTGCCCGACTCGCTGCAATTCGCCTGGGAGCTGCTGACCGACGACAGCGTGCTCGCCGGCGCGGTGCTGGCGGTCGAGCACGTGCCCGCAGTCGTGGCGTGCGCTGGCTGCGGTGCTCACTCGCAGCTCGACCTCCCCGTCCTCGCGTGCGGCGCGTGCGGCGGCACCGACGTCACCATGGAGTCGGGTGACGAATTCATGATCGAAGCCATCGACGTCGCGGAGGTCGCGTGATGGGCCGATTCCACACCCACACCGACGGCACGGTGCACACGCACCACGACGACGGTCACAGACACGAGCATCGTGACGTCGGCGACCATCGCGGCTACACCGAGACCGGCACCGTGCGCGTCGAGGTCCTCGAGCAGCTGCTGTCCGAGAACGACCGTGTCGCAGCCGAGAACCGCCGCACTCTGCGCGACGCGGGGGTGCGCTCGGTCAACCTGATGTCGTCGCCCGGGGCGGGGAAGACGACGCTGTTGCGCGAGACCCTGCGCCGCCTCGGGGACGGACTGCGGATCGGCGTGGTCGAGGGCGACATCGCCACGAGCATCGACGCCGATCGGCTCGTCGACTTCGCCCACTCCGTGTCGCTGGTCAACACGAGCGCCGGCTTCGGTGGTGAATGCCACCTCGACGCGGTGATGGTGCGGGCAGGGCTCCAGGACCTTCCCCTCGACGACCTCGACCTCGTCGTGATCGAGAACGTCGGCAACCTGGTGTGTCCCGCGGAATTCGACGTGGGCGAGGACGCCAAGGTGATGGTGTTCTCGGTGACCGAGGGCGAGGACAAGCCCCTCAAGTACCCGGTGATGTTCCGCAGCTGCGAGCTCGTGCTCGTGAACAAGGTCGACCTGCTCCCTCACCTCGACTTCGAGCTCGACCGCTTCCTCGATCACCTGTGTGCCGTGAACCCGGCCGCCGACGTGATGCTGATCAGTGCCCGAACGGGCGAGGGCGTCGACGCGTGGTGTGACCGGCTGCGGCGTGCCCGAGGGTGAGGAGCGCAGCCTCCTCGACACCCGCCAGGACTACGGACGACCGCCAGGGGTCGTCTCGTCCGGCGTCGCCTCCGTCTCCGCGTCGGGATGGACCCCGGGGCCGACTTCGGGATCGAGCTCCTGGGCCTCGGTTCCGGGATGACGGCGTTGCTCGGGTGCGGCCCCCTCGGGGAGCCGTGAATCGCGCGGGGCAGTGGGCATCCGTGTCCTCCTCTCGTCGGCCGACGAGAAGGCATGGCTACCCAGAAGCCGTTCAACACACACGTGTGGTTTCCCACTCGTCCGGTACGGGCACGTGTTCCTGCATGGCGCGCGAGCCGTGGTACCGCCGAGCAGCCCGAGGTGCGCTCGCCGGTGCAGGCGCGACCGTCGCGATGAGCACGGTGCAGTTCCCGGGAGCTCTGGCCGTCGGTCGCTTCCCACCACCGGTCGAGATCACGCGGCGCTTGCAGCAGGTCCGCGGACGGCGCCCCGACCGCCACCGTCTGTTCGCACGTGCTGCCGCGCTGCACCTGGCCTTCGGCGCCGGATGCGGGGCCCTGTACGCGGTCGTGGCTCCGCGCCGCTTCCGCGAGCTCAGCGCGATTGCGTTCGCCGGCGTCATCTACGAAGGGAGCTACCGAGCGTCACTGCCCGCTCTCCGACTCCATCCGCACACTGCCGACGATCACACGAGCCGTCAGGTCTCCAATGTCGCAGGGCATCTGATCTACGGGCTCACACTCGCCGAGCTCCTCCGCCTGACCGATCCGCACGACGATCAGACCGAGGATCACGAAGTCTGACCTGTCCGAGTGACGAGCGGGCTCAGCCGTCGGCGCGGAACTGCGCGCGGAGCTCGTCGGGCATCTTCGCCAGTGCCCGCGCCCACTCGGCGTCGGTGCCGACCTCGCCCGGCTTCCCGAGTGACACGCCGGTGCGGCTGGAGAGCCGCCACCGTCCGTCGGCGCCGCGGCGGAGCCGATCGCGGTAGCGAGCGAGCAGCGTGATGCGCGAACGGCCGTCGTCACCACGCACGAACGTGATCATGTCGGTCTCGGCAGTGGCGGCGTCGCCGTCGACGTCGATCACCGGGTTGGTGGTGAGGTGCATGCTGCCGGGCTGCACGAGCAGGCCGCCCGCCTCGGTCCACCGGAGGCGATCGGTCCCACCGAACATGGCGAGCAACGCGGTGCGTCCGGCGAACACGGTGCCTGCCAGTTGCAGCACGCCGTCGTCCTCGAACAGGTCGGCGTGCGCGATCGCATCACGGTCGTCGACGTACCGAACCGACCGCTCGACGAGCTCCCGGATCTCGAGCTTGTCGACCCACCGGTCGAGGGTGCGGTCGTCGGTCATGGCCCGACTGTACGAGGCACCGGGTGGTGCCATTCGCGGTCGACCTGCTGGTCTGTCGGGCACGCATCCCGAACAGGAGGCACCGGCGAACATGACGACAGAACTGGAAGCGCTCACGGCGCGACTCCAGCGCGTGGAGGACGAGCTGGCGATCCAACGGGTGATCCTGTCGTACGGTCCCGCCGCCGACGCCGGTGAGACCACACGGGCGGGGGCGCTCTGGGCCGACGACGGCGAGTACGACTGGGATCCCGATCAAGCCGCGCTGCAGGGCCCGGACGCGGTGGACCGGATGTTGCAGGGCAAGGGGCACCAGTCGCTCATCGGCGAGGGCGTCGCGCACTTCGCCGGCCCTCCCCTGATCGAGCTCGATGGCGACCGCGCCACCGCGCTCTCGTACTCGTTCGTGCTCCGGCGCGACGCCGAGGAGCGACGCATCTACGTCTGGCGACTCGGCGCGGCCCGGTGGGAGTTCGCGCGCGTCGACGGCGCGTGGCGGATCCACCGACGCACGCATCGCCAGCTCGACGAGACCGGCGCCGGACGCGAGCTCTTCGGGGACACCCTCCGCGATGGGTTCGGCCGTGCAGTCCTCGGCTCGGAGGCCACGTCATGAGCGGTCGGCTCGAGGGCAAGGTCGCGATCATCACGGGTGCGAGCACCGGCCTCGGCCCGGTGATGGCGAAGCGCTTCGTCGACGAGGGCGCACGCGTCCTGCTGGCGGCGCGGCGCGAGGAGCTCGTGCAGGAGGCCGCGGCCGCGTGCGGAGACGCCGCCATCGCGATGCGGGCCGACGTGACCGTCGAGGACGACGTGATCGCCATGGTGGCGCGCGCGGTCACCGAGTTCGGCCAGGTCGACGTGATGTGCAACAACGCCGCCGCGCCCGGCGTCGACAAGTTCATCTGGGAGCAGACACTCGAGAACTGGAACGAGACCATCGCCATCGACGTCACTGCCGCAATGCTCTGCACACGCGAGGTGCTCAACCAGTCGATGCTCGAGCGCGGCAGTGGCGTGATCCTCAACTTCTCGTCGACGGCCGGGTTCAACGGTGTGCCCCGCAAGACGCACTACGTGACCGCCAAGGCGTCGCTGCGCGCGTTCACCAAGGCGGTGGCACTCGAGGTCGGCCGCCACGGCATCCGCTGCAACTGCGTCGTGCCCGGCGGCATCGACACCGAGCTGTGGCAGAACTGGGTGCGTCGCACGGCCGACGAGCAGGGCGTCGACTACGAGACGCAACGCGCCAAGATGCTCGCCGGCGTGCCCTTGCGCGACGTCTCGTCGACCGACGACGTCGCCAACCTGGCGCTGTTCCTCGCCAGCGACGAAGCCCGCACCATCACGGGGCAGTCGGTGGTCGTCGACGCCGGCAGCTACATGCTCGGCTGACGACGGGACGAGGGGGACGAAGCGAGCGGGAGCGAGCGACGGGGAGAAGGCGGTACGGTCGAGCCATGACGACCATCACCGAGACGGGCCATCGCCTGAACCACGTGGAGATGGTGTACCGGCCCGGCGAACGCGCCCTCGCCGGCAGGGTCTTCGAGCTGCTCGGCATGCGCGTGCTCGACCGCGGCGGCACCTGGATGACCGCGTTGGTCGACCCCGACGTCGCCGACTTCTCCAACAACGCGTGTTACGCGTCGGAGGTCACGCCCGAGCAGTGGGAGCTGGAGCAGACCCTCGCCGGCGCGATCACCGGCGCACTCGATGGCGACGACACCGGCGTGGGACCCACCGCACGCGCGTACCTCGATCGCCTCCACGCCGAGCCACAGCGCTCCTTCCACTTCGGGATCCGCTTCCACTCGCGCGACGACTTCGACACCACCCTCGACCGCGTGCGAGCCGCCGACGACGACCCAGAGCTCTCGGGTCGCGTCGCGCTGCTGCGCGTGTTCCATCCCGGTGACCCCGACGCCGCCGCGCCGAACATGATCCAGGCCTTCATCCGCACCGATGTGGTCGCAGCCGGCGTGCTCGCGTTCGGCCAGCACGTCGAGCTGCAGTGGCACCTGCCCACGTAGTCAGCTCGTCGACCTGACCGCCAGCCAGCTCGTCCCCGGCTCGGTGCGCAGCAGGCGATGCGGCGTACCGGCGGGGAGCAAGCACCAGTCCCCCGCGCCGAGCTCGCGTGCGACGCCGTCGACCTCCAGCATCGCACCACCCGCGAGGACCACGACCCACTCCTCGTGGTCCTGCACGTAGTCCTGCGGCGCGTCGAGCCGTCCGCTCAGGATCTGCTCGACGGTGAAGGCGCTCCCGCGCGCGAGCACCTCGGTGCGTTCACCCTCCGGCGGCGCGTCCGCCGTCGGCGCGAGGCGTCCGTTCACGTCGACTCGACGAGCGCGGAGTACTGCTCCTCCCGCACCGACGTGTCGGCATCGACCAACGGCGGCGCGGTCCCGGTGTCGAGCACCGCAACGAGGTTGTCGAGGCACACGTGGTATCCGGCCGCCGTGTTCGCCGCGCCCTTGCCATCGGGTCCGAGCCAGGTCGTGAAGCGCAGGCGCGTGCCTCCGTCGACCTCGTCGAGCTCCCACCGCAACCGGTCGGTGGACCACCACCACTCGAACACCGCGGGCGGGTCCCACACCGTGATCCGGCCGTCGAGCGTCGGGGTCTCGATGCCGTACCGCTCGACGTGCGCGGGCCAGAACGGCAGCTCGATCGTGGCGCCGGCGCGCCGCTCCCCGACGATGTCGCACGGCATCCAGTGCGCCAGTTCCTCCGACTCGGTCAGCGCCCGCCAGACCTTGTCGCGAGGATGCGCGAGGTGACGCTCGAACCGGACGACGTACCCGTTGTCTTCGCGCGCGACTGTTCCCAGCGATTCCGTCATCAGTCCTCCTCGATCTCTTCCGGCTCCATCTCGTCCGGCATCTCGTCCGGCATCTCGTCGAGGCGCGCTTCCAGCGCGTCGAGGCGGCGGCCCCACGCTTCGCGGAACGGCGTGAGCCAGTCGTCGATCTCCACCAGCGGTTCCGGCACGAGGCGATACACCCGTCGCTGCGCGTCGCGGCGCACGTCGACCAGTCCCGCGTCGCGCAGCACCCGGAGGTGCTTCGACACCGCCGGCTGCGACAGCGCGAGCGAGTCGACCAGGTCGCCGACCGGCCGCTCCCCCTGACGCAGCAGGTCGAGGATCTGCCGACGGCTCTGCTCCGCCACCACTTCGAAGGCGCTGCTCACGCCCTCAGTATGCCGAATCAGTTATATACCTGTCAAGGCATGGACTCGGCCGGGGCCGTGGCCCCGGCCTTCTTGGCCGCCAACCCGCGTTCGATGCCCGCCTTCACCAGCTTGTCGTTGTCCTTGGAGATGAAGTGGTGCACCTTCTGCTCGAGCAGCAGGCGCATGAAGGGGTTGAACACGTGGTAGCGCTCCATGAAGTGCACGAGCGTCCGACCGTCGGGCAGACGCTCGAGCCGGTGCTCACCCTCGGCGCGCGACCACAGCGGCTTGCCGATCGCGTAGTACTTCGCCGACACGTTGGGGACCACCTCGGTGACGTGCTCCCACGACTGGGCCATCCCGCCGCTCAGCAGGTACTTGGGCACGCGGAAGAAGCAGTGCCGCACCAGCCCGCCGCCGTGCTCGTCACCTTCGTGCAGGATCTCGATGGTCACGGGACCGTGTTCGATCTTGCGCACGAACGGTCCGTACTCGCCCATGCCCACGAACCCTTCCGGGTGATCGGGTCGCGTGTGCATCACGCTCCAGATCTCCTCCGGTGACGCGTCGATCTCGAACGAGTAGCGATGCTCTTGCACGTCTGTCCCCCGGTTGCTCACGGATCGGTCCGTCGATCATGGCGCACGGATCCCCGAACACACCACGTCGCTGGCTGTCGTGGGCTGGCGCCGGGCAGCACACTTCCCGGATTCGCCGTCTCGTCGACGCCTACGAAGACCCGACCACGTCTGGGACCTGGTGACCAGCGACGGACCCACGGTGGGTGAAGCAACTGGAGCAGGAGTACCCGCTCCCGACGTTCGCGGCGCGCTGAGGCGCCCGCCGCGAACGCAGCAGCTCAGACGAAGAGCGCCTTCACCTCGAGGAACTCCTCGAGGCCGTGCGCGCCGTGCTCACGTCCGAGACCCGACTGCTTGTATCCACCGAATGGCGCGGCCGGGAAGTAGCCGCCGGCGTTGACGCGCACCTGGCCGGCGCGGATCTTGCGTGCGACGGCCTTGGCCCGCTCGTCGCTCCCCGACACCGCACCGGCCAGGCCGTACACGGTGTCGTTGGCGATCTCGATGGCTTCCTCGTCGGTGTCGTACGGCATGAGCACGAGCACCGGGCCGAAGATCTCCTCTTGCGCGATCGTCATGTCGCGCGACACGTTGGAGAACACGGTCGGCTGCACGTAGAAGCCCTGCTCGAGTCCGTCGGGTGCGTCGGCGCCGCCGGTCACCAGCGTCGCGCCCTCGTCGAGGCCCTGCTGGATGTACCCGCGCACGCGCTCCTGCTGCACGCCCGAGACGAGCGGCCCGAGGGTCGTGCCGTCGGCGAACGGGTCGCCCACGACGTAGGCCTCGGCCGCCTGCTTCGCCAGCTCCTCGACCTCGGCGAGACGCGACCGCGGCACGATCATGCGCGTGAGCGCGCTGCAGGTCTGCCCGGAGTTCGCGTAGGCGGCACCCACGCCGGCGGGGACCATCTTCTCGAAGTCGGCGTCGTCGAGCAGCACGTTCGGTGACTTGCCACCGAGCTCCAGCGCCACCCGCTTGATCGTCGGCGCCGCGAGCTCGGACACGCGCCTTCCCGCACGGGTGGAACCGGTGAACGACACCATGTCGACGTCGGGGTGCGCGGCCAATGCCTCGCCCACCACCGGACCGAGCCCGGTCACGAGGTTGAACACGCCGGGCGGGAACCCGAGGTCGTCGATGATCTCGGCGAGGATGAATGCGTTGACCGGTGCCACCTCCGACGGCTTCAGCACGACGGTGCAGCCGGCCGCGAGCGCGTACGCGACCTTGGCCCCGATCTGGTTGAGCGGGTAGTTCCACGGGGTGATGCAACCGACGACGCCGATCGGCTCCCGCACGATCAGGCCCTCGGAGTCGTCCTCGAACTGGTAGGTCGACGCGAGCTCGGACGCATTGCGGAACGCGGAGATCCCGGTGCCCACCTGGATGGCAGCCGAGAGCGGCTTGGGCATGCCGACCTCGTGGGTCATCACGTCGGCGATCTCGTCGCGGCGCGCTTCGAGCTCCTCGGCCACCCGCAGCAGGAGCTTGCCGCGCTCAGGTGCCGACGTCTCCGACCAGGCAGGGAAGGCAGCCTTGGCTGCGGCCACGGCGCGGTCGATGTCGTCGGGCGTCCCCGCCGGGATGGTGGCGAAGACCTCTTCGGTGGCGGAGTCGATCACCTCGAGCGTGTCGGTGCCGGCCGGCGCGACCCACGCCCCGTCGATGTAGAGCTTCTCGTACGTCGTCATGGCGAACCTCGTCTCCGCGTGCGTCTGCAATCAAACCGAACGCTACCGCCGCGACGATGGCCACCACCACGGGCTCAGTTCACCTGGCGCTCGCGTCCCTCCCAGTACGGCGCGCGGAGCTTGAACTTCTGCAGCTTGCCCGTGGCGGTGCGGGTGAGCGCGTCACGCATCTCGACGCTCGTCGGGCACTTGTAGTGCGCCAGGTGGGCGCGGCAGTGCTCGATCAGTTCGCGCTCCGAAGCCGTCCCGCCGGGCACGAGCACGACGAGACCCTTCACGGTCTCGCCCCACTTCTCGTCGGGCACGCCGATCACCGCCGCCTCGGCCACGTCGGGGTGCGAGCACAGCGCGTCCTCGACCTCGATCGACGACACGTTCTCGCCCCCGCTGATGATCACGTCCTTCTTGCGGTCGGAGATGACGAGGTAGCCGTCGTCGTCGACGATGCCGCCGTCGCCGGTGCGGAACCAGCCGTCGGTGAGCGCCGCGGCCGTCGCTTCGGGCTGGTCCCAGTACCCGTCCATCACCACGTTGCTGCGCGCCAGCACCTCACCGTGCTCGTCGATGCGCACCCGCGCCCCGAGCGCGGGTCCACCGGCGCGTCCGAGTTGGCGCGCCCGTTCCGATGGCGTGAGATCGTCGTACTCGGCGCGCGGCCGGTTGACGGTGAGGAGCGGCGACGTCTCGGTGAGCCCGTAGATCTGGTTGAACTCCCACCCGAGCTCGCTCTCGACCCGCTCGATCGTCCGGGTCGGGGGTGGCGCACCCGCGACCACGATCCGCACGGTCCCGTAGCCCGGGATCGGGCCGTCCCACGTCGCGGCGGCGTCGAGCACCGCGTTCACCACCGCGGGCGCGCCGCACATCAGGGTGACACCGTGGCGTTGGACGCGTCGCAGGATCTCGACGCCGTCGACTCTGCGCAGCACGACATGCTGAGCACCCATGGCGGTGACGCCGTACGTCATCCCCCAGCCGTTGCAGTGGAACATCGGCAACGTGTGCAGGTACACGTCGCGATCGTCGACGCCCAGGTGCAGCGCGAAGGTCACCGAGTTCACCCAGAGGTTGCGATGCGTCAGCTGGACGCCCTTCGGGCGCGCGGTCGTGCCGCTCGTGTAGTTGATCGTCGCGGTGGCATCTTCGTCGGCTGCCCACGGCCGCGGTTCGACATCCGGGCGGTAGAGCACTTCGTCGCTCTCGGCGCCGAGGACGTAGCGGTGCGGTGCGTCGATCGTCGCGAGTTGCTCGTCGAGCTCGGGATCGACGAGCAACATCGACGCACCGCAGTGCCCGACGATGTAGCGGATCTCGTCGGCGCTCAGCCGGAAGTTGATCGGCACGAGCACTCGCCCGTGCGCGCTGACTCCCCAGAACGCGGTGAGCAGCCGCGCCGAGTTCTGGCTGACGATCGCCACCCGCTCCCCGTGGCCGACGCCGAGGGCGTCGAGCGCGGCCGCCTGGGCGCGGGCCCGCGCCCCCATGTCCGCGGCAGTGATCGCGCCCCACGACGCCGCCGGCTGGTCCGGCTCGTCGAGCATGACCGTGCGGGCTCCGTAGACCGCCTCCGCCCGTTCCAGGTGGTCGGCGATCGTCAGCGGGACCTTCATGCCACTCCCCCTCCGTCACGCGGACGCTCCGAACGCATCGTCACCTGAACGCCGCGGCCGAACCCTACGCAGCGGCGGCGGGTGCGTGATAGTGAGTCGTCCATGACGAGCACCTGGTTCGAGGATCCGACCGACAAGGTCGCCGTGGTCACCGGTGGTGCAGGCGGCATCGGGCAGGCGATGGCAGCGCGCTTCCTGGCCGCCGGGATGAACGTGGTGATCGCCGACGTCGAGGAGGCCGCGAACACGTCCGCGCTCGACTCGTTGGACGGCGGCGACCGCGCGTTCGCGATCACCTGCGATGTCAGATCGCTCGAGGACACCGAGCGACTCCGCGACCAGACCCTGGCGCGCTTCGGCGCGGTGCACGTCGTGTGCCTCAACGCCGGCGTCGCACCCGTCGGACCCATGCTCGAGACACCGGTCGAGGTGTGGGACTGGGTGTTCGACGTGAACGTGCGCGGCGTCGTGCACGGTGCGCTCGCGTTCGCGCCGCTGCTCGCCGAGCAGGAGGCCGGGCACTTCGTGTGCACCGCCAGCATCGCGGGCGTGACCGACACGCCGACGCTGCCGCCCTACGGGGTGTCGAAGCACGCGGTCGTCGGTCTCGCCGCGTCGATGCGCCGTGAGCTCGCCGAACGAGGCGTCGGCGTCTCCGTGTTGTGCCCCGGGTTGATCAACACGAAGATCTTCGAGAGCGAGCGCAACCGACCCACGGGCATGGACGACCCATCGGACGACAACCCGACGTCGAAGGCGTACCGAGACATGATCGTCGACGGCGCACCGCCGTCGCAGGTGGCGGAGGTCGTGTTCCAGGCCATCGTCGACAACCAGTTCTTCGTGTTCCCCACGCGCGATCTCGACGCGCTCGTCGAGGCCCGCATCGCCGACATCCGCCAGGGCTTCGAATGGAGAGACACTCGCTTCCCCGAGAAGTGACTTCTCTTATCCTGGGGAGAGATGGCGATCGAGGACGGCACCCGCTCCGGCGTCGAATTGCGAGAGCAACGGCGCGAGCGCAACGCGCGCGAGATCCAGCAGTCGGCGATGTCGCTGTTCGCCGCGCGCGGATACGCCGACGTGACCGTCGAGGACATCGCACGCGAGGCCGGCATCTCCGAGCGCACGTTCTTCCGCTACTTCGCGAGCAAGGACCACGTGCTGGTCGCGGAAGCCGGCCGTCGGATCGACGTGATCCACGACTCACTCCTGCGTCAGGACGACGCCCTCGACGCATGGCAGGCGCTCCGCCACGCGGTGCTCGACCAGTCGGCGAGTGAGGAGCAGGTCGGCCGGAACGCAGCCATCTGGGCTCACCTCACCAAGGAGGCGCCCGCGCTGCTCGCCAAGATGATCATGCACGGCGCCCTCGAGAGCACCCACAACATCGAAGTCGAGCTGGCCCGTCGGCTCGGTGTGCCCGCGACCGACGCGCTCCCCGACGTGATGATGCGCGTGACCCTTGCGGCAGTGCAGAGCGCCTACCTGCGCTGGCTCGAGGACGACGGCACGGCGTCGCTCGTCGACCTCACCGCGCATGCCTTCGATCTGGTGGGTGCCGGGCTCGCGCAGGCCTCGGCCGCGGTCAGATCACGCTGAGGCCGTACTCCTCTTTCCACCACCGCGCGTTCGCCACCTCGTCGGGATCGGCGCGCAGCGACGGATCCTGGCCGAGGTCTTGGGGCGTCGGACCGATGTGGTCGGCGATCTCGCGCAGTGCGGCGAGGTCCATGCCGTAACACGCGGCCGCGGTGAGCCCGACGAGCTTCTCGGTGTCGTCGACCGGCACGTCGTGGAAGCTGCGCTTCAGCACGCCCACCGTGTCGGGCCACGTGCCCTCGGGGTGCGGGTAGTCGGTGCCCCACATCATCACGTCGCACCCGATGACATAGCGACGGCGGATCTCCTCGCGCGACATCGTGGATGCGCCGATGAAGATGTTGGTGCCGAAGTACTCCGACGGGAGCTTCGAGATCTTGCCCTTCATCAGGTGCGCGAGCTTGGCGGTGGTGTGACCACCACCGAAGTACTGGTCCCACTTCCACATCATGTCGGAGGCCCAGTACGCCGCCCCTTCGGTGACGCAGAACTTGAGGCCGGGGTGCCGCTCGAACACGCCTCCGAAGAGCAGGAAGGAGATCGGGCGCGCCGACCACCACGCGACCTCGGCGAGGTACGGGCCGATGTCGTCGCCGTACTCCTCACGCGGCGCCTCACCCGAGTGCACGTGCACGACCAGGCCGTTGGCCGCGGCCGCCGCCCAGACCGGTTCGTACGACGGGTCGTTGTACGCCTTGCGGTCGTGCCACATCGTCGGGATCATGATCCCGCGGATGCCGGGCGTTCCCGCGAGTCGTTCGATCTCGGCGACGCCGCGCTCGACGTCGTGCGTGATCGGCACCAGCGCGATGCCGGCACGCCGTTCGGGCACATGCGAGCAGAACTCCGCCAGCCAGCGGTTGTGCGCGATCGCACCCGCGTACGCGAGCGCGGGGTCCTGGATGGTGCCGGCCGACAGCCCGGCGCCGAACGGCGGAGACTCCATGCCGGTGATGGCGTCGGCGTCGGCGAACATCACCTCGGCGGCGACGCAGTCGGCGTCGAGCTCCTTGTCGCGCTGCTGCGGGTCGAAGGCGCCCCGGAGGCCCTCCTCGTTGTCGCCCTCCCAGTGCATGATGTAGTCGTAATTGAACTTCAGCGCTTCCTCGCGGCTGGCGTGCCGCTCGGCGAGGAAGTCGTCGAACGCCCCGAGGTACTCGGCGTCGAGGTAGGGCCGGTACTCCTCGCACGGGAGTCCGGCGTGACAGTCGGACGACACGATCAGGTAGCGGTCGGCCATGGCTCCCCCTTCGGCCCAGGTGGCGTTCTCTGCCACTCTGGCATTCCCTGACGTTGTGTGATGGAGTATGGCACGGACGCCCATGGGGGGCCACCGAAGCGGGGCCAACGAGAGGGAGGGGGTGCCGTGGTCGCGATCCTCGGCCAGTACTGCATCAACGTGCGCGACCTCGAGCGCGCCATCGAATTCTGGAACGGCGTGTGCGGGCTGCCGGTGATCAGCCGGACCGACATCCCGCAGGCCAAGGAGGCGATCCTGCAGTCGCCCCACGGCGGGAGCCGCATGCAGCTCGCGCAGCAGCTCGACAACGACGCGCCCATCGACATGGGCACCGCGATGTGGAAGCTCTACGTGAACACCGACGACGCGCAGACCCTCTACGACGCCGCCATCGCCGCGGGGTGCGAATCGGTGATGGAGCTGACGCACCTCGATCGGTGGCCGGTGACCATGGCGTACGTGAAGGACTTCGACGGCTACCTCGTGGAGTTCGTGGAGTACGACGACGCACCGCCCGCCGGCGTGCCCGACCCGAAGGCCCACTCGTGAAGGCGCTCCGATGAGAGCGTTCACCGGCAAGGTCGCGGTCGTCACCGGGAGCGCGGGCGGCATCGGCCGCGCGCTGGTCGAACGGTTCACCGACGAAGGCATGCGCGCGGTCGTCGCCGACATCGACGGCAAACAGGTCGCGCAGACGACGGCCGAGCTGCGCGAGGAAGGGCGCGACGTCATCGGTGTCGTCACCGACGTCACCGAGCTGTCGTCGCTCGAAGCGTTGCGCGACGCCACGCTCGACGCGTTCGGCGCGGTCGACGTGTTGTGCAACAACGCCGGCGTCGGTTCCGCGTCGGAGGGTCAGATGTGGGAGCACCATGTCAACGACTGGCGCTGGTCGCTCGACGTGAACGTGATG
>DASXXX010000268.1:0-18712 GCA_036502765.1 Acidimicrobiia bacterium
GTGTTCGGTGTCGGCACCGAGATCCACATGGTGCAACGCATGGCGAACGAGCACCCCGACGTCACGGTGGTGTCGCTCGATCCGCTCATCTGCCCGTGCTCCACCATGTTCCGCATCGACGGTCCGCACCTCGCGTGGGTGCTGGAGTCGCTCGTGCAGGGTGAGGTGGTCAACCAGATCGTCGTCGACGCGCAGACGACGGAGTGGGCACGCGTCGCGCTGCAACGCATGCTCGACATCACCTGAGCAATGATCGCGGTTCAGCTGGGACGTAGGCCCGCCGATTGATCGACATGTCCCGCATGTGGGGCCGCGCTCGGCGCGGCGTGACCAATGCGACCTCGTATGTGCGTGGCGCGCACAGCTTGGGCGCGATCCTGGACGCGCAGTCGACGCTCGTCGCCGACTCAATCCTGACCGGTTGGCGCTCATGCCCGCCGACATCGATCTCCGAGGCAGAGTTCCGGGTCTTCTCGCAGTGGGGGGAAGACGGCATCATCCAGTGGTTGGTGCGTTCGATGCCGGATCTGCCGCGCAGCTTCGTCGAGATCGGCGTCGAGTCGTATCGCGAGGCGAACACGCGCTTCCTGCTCACCCACGACCACTATCGCGGCGTGATCGTGGACGCCGGGGGAGACCACGTGCGGTTCACCCGCAAGCGCGGGCTCGCGTGGCGCCACGATCTCGAGGTCGTCTCCGCCTTCGTGACCAAGGACAACGTCAACGACCTCCTCCAGTCGGCGGGAGCCTCGGGTCAGATCGGGCTCTTCTCACTGGATCTCGACGGCGTCGACTACTGGGTGCTCGAAGCGCTCGACGTCGTGCAGCCGCAGATCGTCGTTTGCGAGTACAACGCGCTCTTCGGCCCGACCGCGGCCGTCACTGTCCCCTATCGACCGGACTTCGACCGCCTCCAGGCTCACCACAGCGGGCTGTACTTCGGAAGCTCGCTCGGAGCACTGGATTCGGTGCTGGGGCCGCGCGGCTACCGACTCGTCGGTTGCACGAGCAGCGGCGTGAATGCGTTCTGGATCCACGAGGACGCCGGCGCCAGCATCCCCACGCAGAGCGTGCAGGACGCGTTCCGAACGTGCGGGGTGCGCCAGGAGAGGGATGAATCAGGAGCCCTGACCTACCGGAGTGCCGCCGCCGCGGCACGCTCGACGATCGCGTCGATGCCTCTGTTCGATGTGCGAGCTGGAACCACGACCACGGTCGGTGCCGTCGTCGACCCGCGTTGAGCGAAACCGCGATGTCGACGACATGCGGCGTCGCTCTCTCGCGCGGCGCCCGCGTGCTCCGATCGTCGCAGCCGCTGGTGCATTCGAGTGCAGGGGTCGCAAGCACGTCGAGTGCGAACAAGTACCCTCACCGCTGATGTCGATTGCAGGGCACCTGCGAGCGATTCGCGAACTCGCGGCCGACCCGAAGACGCTTGGTATGGCCGGCCGGTTGGCGCTTCGTCTCCGTGAGCATCGGCCGTGGTACGCAGGCACCTGGTTCGCCGCGCAGATCACCGAACCCGAGGAGCGTCGCGCCTTTGCGCTCGGCTTGCTCGCCGACGATGGCATGGTGCTCACCTTCGAACGAGATGGCATCACGTGGACTGCCGACATCGACTCCACGGAGATCTGCCTCGGACTCGTCACCAAGGGCAGCTACCAGGGCGAAGAATTCTCGGCTGTCCTCGACTGGGTTCGGGCGAACCGTGGCAGTCGCTCAACGATCATCGACGTTGGTGCGAACATCGGAACGACGAGCATCCCGTTCGCGCAAGCCGGCTACAGCGTCCTCGCGATCGAGGCGGTTCCATCCACCTTCGAACTGCTCTGCACGAACGTCAGCCGCAACAACCTCGAGGAGCAGGTTCGGTGTGTCCCCGTGGCGGTTTCGCAGGACGACACCGTGACCATGCTGTTGGCCGGACCCTCAGGAGTGAGCGAGTCACTCGGCAGCGGTTCGCCCGAACGCACGTCGGAGGGGCGGGCCGTGATCGAACGTGTGGATGTGCCAGGTGAAGGACTTGCAAGCATCGTGGATCGACACCAACTCGCACCCGAATCCATCGCTCTAGTGTGGAGTGACACGCAAGGCGGCGAGACCGGAGTCATCAGAACGGGCGCTGATATCTGGCGGTCGGTTCCGCTGTATGCGGAGTTCTGGCCCGAGGGACTCGAAGCACATGGAGGACTCGACGACTTCGTGGACGAGGCGTCTCGATGGTTCTCCTCGTTCGTCACCGTTGCCGCGATGTCGACGCCACGCCCGGTCCGAGAACTTCACGACCTCGCAGGGAAACTGAAGACGGATGGGACCAACACGACCGACGTCCTGCTCGTTCCGTAGCGACTCGGAATCACTGGCTTCGCCCAGTCAGTTGGACGTGTCGACATGACCAAGGCCTCCGTGCGCGGATGGGTTAGGAGGCGAATCCGAGACGCGCTGTTCTGGGCTGCCGGTTGGGCAGTTCGGGCCCTCCAGGTACGAGTGCAGCGCTCGCGGAAGACTCGCGCGCAATTGCCTCATCGCGACTTTCGAGTCGTCCACGTCTCGCCATCGTGGTTCGGAGACGAGTCCATGATCGGTGGCGGAGAGCGTTACCCGATGTGGCTCGCGGATGAGATGGCACACCAGGTGCCGACCACCCTCGTGACCTTCGGCTCGAAGCGGCGGTCATTCCAACGCGGCAGCTTGCAGGTCGAGGTGTATCCGGTGCGCCGGTTTGCGTCAGGAGCGAAGTGGGACCCAGTGTCCATTCGCTTTGTCGGAGTGCTGCGGCACTACGACGTCGTTCACGTCCACCAGTTCCGGACTTTCGTCTCGAATCTCTCCGTCACATCTGCGGCGTTCTTGAACAAGCGAGTGTTCCTCACCGACCATGGCGGGTCTGCGCTCCACCTTCCGGATACTTCCCTGCTCGGCAAGCTGGTCGATGGAGTGCTTCCTGTGTCGCAGTTCTCACAACTCGAGCTGCATCTGGATCGTCCGACTCGCGTGATAGGCGGAGGGGTGCCCGACGAGATGCTGGCGCCTCTCGAACACCGAGAACGTCTGGGTGTGTTGTTCGTCGGACGGCTTCTCCCCCACAAGGGCGTCGAGTACCTCATCAAGGCGGTCGAGCCCGATGTCCCACTGGTGGTCATCGGACGGGCCTACGACGACGTCTACTTCGAACGGCTCCAGCAACTCGCTGCGGGCAAGAGCGTCCGGTTCATCACCGACGCCGGCGACGACACACTGGCCGACTGCTACCGCCAGGCTGTCGTCACGGTGCTCCCTTCGGTCTACACCGATGAAGATGGACGAACGGCCGCGGCGCCGGAGTTGCTGGGGCTCGCGCTGCTCGAGAGCATGGCCTGCGGCACTCCGGTCATCTGCACCGATGTCGGCGGCATGCCGGAATTCGTCGACGACGGGATCACCGGCTACATCGTGCCGCCCAATGACATCGAAGCGCTGCGGGAGCGCATCCACCGCCTCATCGCCGACGCATCTCTGGCTCGACAGATGGGACTACGAGCACGCGACTTCGTACAGCAGAACAGCACCTGGGCACATGTCGTGGATCGGTGTCTGGATGCTTACGAGGCCTAGGTTCTCAGCCTCGGAGCAAAACTCCACCGGCACGCCGCGCTCGAGTGGCGAGAACGCGCGTGCGGCTCAGCGGCGAGTCGTCCGGTCGCCAGCCGGCCCAAGCGGTGCGGTCCAACGCATCGAACCAAGCGTCGCGGAACGGTGACGCCGAGCGTGGCTCCCACGGCTTCGGTCGCCCCGTGAACGAAGTGAAGTGCACGATGTCGGGATGCTCCGTCGCGCGCGTTATTTCCTCGCGCGACTCGACGATCCAGGAGAGCGAACCATCGTCGAAGTGACCGCTCTGCGCGTTCCAGTGCGGAGCGAGCGCGGTCCAGTTGCCATCGGCAACCGAGTTCAGCGCACACTGGTCTCCGTAGAGGAAGGCGTGACGGCGCAGGAGCTCGAGCGTCTGCGCCGGGAACCGGTTGGCCCGCCACCGGGCCACGGGGATCAGCATGACGCCGGCGTTGAAGTACGGGGTGTCCGGAGCGATCCCCAGCTCTCGCCAGTCGAGGCACAACGGCGACGCCGCCCACGGGCACACGGAGTCGCGCACCGCGGCCAGGTCCGTGTCACCAAGATCTTTGTGCCAGAGGTCCCGCAGTGATCCGAGGACCACGACATCGGTGTCCAGATAGATCACGCGGTGCACGTCCGAGGGCAGCAGATCGGTGATGCGCAGCCGGTACAGCGTCGCCGTCGGCAAGTAGCTCGGCAGGATCGCTGAGTCCAGCACGCTCGACGAGCTGTGGATCCACATGAGTTCGACCCCGTTGTAGGCAGCCGTGGTGACGTCCGAGACCAGGTCCTCGTCGTAGCCGTCGTGGAGCACGAACACCCGGTGCGGCACACCGCCCGAGAATTCAGAGATCCCCGCGATCGTGACGGCGAGCTGACGACGGAAGTTCCGATCTGCCGCCACGACGACGTCGATCGTCTCCGATGCAGTGCTCCCGGCCATGCCGCTGGATCGACAGGTTCGGGAGGCACCTTGACCGCATCCGCCCTCAACCCGACCCGAGAATCCGCCGATCCCCTCCACATGGCGATTCTCCGCTCGGGGCAGCGGATCAGGGACACCACTGGGCTGGGGACGACGTGAAGTTGATCAAGGGCGTCATGGGTCTCGTGGGCTCTCGGACCCGACGGCAGATCTGGTTGTCCTCCTCCGGGTCGGTGGTCCTCGCCCTGCTCGACATGGTCGCGGTGCTGCTCGTGTTCCCGCTCATCCAGATGCTGGCCGCGCCACACGCCAGCGATACTCCCGCCGCATTCGGACCGTTGCACAACGCCACCGCACTCGCGGTTGCCGTCGTCGGGCTCTTCGCACTGAAGAACCTCCTCGCCATCGTGTTCCTGCGCTGGAACCTCCGCTTCATCATCTCGGCCGAGAACGACCTCGCCACTCGGCTGTTCGCGAAGCGCCTGAGCGTCGCGTCATCGACACTCGGTGCCGGCAACACCGCCGCACTCCAGCGCACGCTCAACGAGTCGCTCCGGCGCGTGTTCATCGAGGGCCTTGCGTTCGTGCTCCCCGCCATCGCCGACCAACTGGTGATCGTGCTGCTCGCGGTGGTCGTGCTGCTCCTCGCGCCACTCGAAGCGGCCGTGGCGGTGCTCACGTTCGCGATCGCGGCGATCGGCTACCGGCAGCTCGTCTACGGCCGCACCGGTCGCGCGAGCGCTTCACTGCACGTCAACAACCAGCTCGCCTACTCGATCGCCAACGAGTCGCTGCGTGCGTCTCGCGAGATCGCGCTCCTCCAGGCGCAGCCGCACTTCATCCGCAGGTACGAGGAGCTGCGTCATCGCCTGGGCGATGCGCAGGGGACGATTGCGATGAACGAGCAGCTCCCGCGCTCGTTCCTGGAGCTCTGCCTCCTGTTCTGCACCGCGTCGGTGGCCGCGGTCGCTTTCGCGCACCACTCGACTGCCACCGCGCTCGCGCTTGTTGCAACGTTCGCCGCCGTTGGCTTCCGCGTGCTCCCCTCGCTCAACCGCGTGCTCCTCGCGTCGTCACGCAATCGCACCGCGATCCCCAGCCTCGAGCAGATCCGGAGCGACCTCGCGGAGCCGTCGCCCACCCACGGCGTCGATCCGGAATCGACCGACGAACCCGTGCGATCCGTGACCATCGAGCACCTCACCGTGACCGTCGCCGGACGTGAAGCACCGCTCCTCGAAGACATCGACCTGCAGCTCAGCCCCGGAGAGATGGTCGGGATCCTGGGCGCGTCCGGCGCCGGGAAGACCTCGCTGGTCAACGCCATGCTCGGGTTCGTTCCCGTGACATCCGGCAGGATCCTGGTGAACGGAACCGTGCCGGTTACCGCGCCCGGCTCCTGGGGCGGCCGAGCCGCAGTCGTCCCGCAGGACGTCGTCGTCTTCGACGCTTCGCTCCGGGAGAACGTCGGCTTCGGCCACGATCCCGACGAGATCGACGACGACCGGGTCCGCTCCGCGCTCGCGCTCGCGCACCTCGACGGTCTGGTGGCCGAGCTGCCCGACGGTCTCGCCACAGTGCTCGGCGAATCAGGCGCCCGCCTCTCGGGCGGCCAACGGCAGCGACTGGGGTTGGCCCGGGCGCTGTTTCACGAAACCGACGTCCTGGTCCTCGACGAATCCACCGCAGGCCTCGACCACGCGACCGAACAACGAATGCTCGCGACCCTGCTCGAGTTGCGTCAGGACCGCATCGTGCTGTTCGTGAGCCACCACCGCGCGGTCATGGACCACTGCGATCGCCTTGTCATGCTCGATGCCGGTCACATCGTGGGTGCCGGATCAGTCGACGATCTCGATGACCTGCTGCCGGATGCACTCGACGCGCGCTCGCGTCAGCCCGTCGTCACCTGACACTCGCCAACGAGGTCACCAACTGGGCGAACTCGGCGGCGATCCGGGCACCGTCGAGATGCTCGAGAACGGTCTGGCGGCCGGCAGCGCCGAGCTGCTCTCGCCGGGTCGGCGATTCCGCAAGTTGCGCGCACAACTCGACGAGCTCCGCCGTCGTGCGTCCGATCAGGACGTTCTCACGGTCAACGGCCGGCACGCCCACTGCTGATTGCGGCGTCGAGACCGCGGGCTTCCCCATGGCCCAGGCTTGCAGCAGCGTCGTCTTGACGCCGGTGACCGCGACCGCAGGCACGAGAACGACCTTGGTCGTTGCATAGTTCGCACGAAGGTCGTCGACGCGACCGCTGACCGTCGCCCCCGTGGCGCGTAGCGCCTCGGCGTCGTCGGACTCGATGTCGCCGACGAACCCCCACCGGAGCGCGGGATGATGCACCGCGGCCCAGGCCGCGGCGGCGCGTGCGGGGGCGAGGTTGCGTTCGAACCGAAACTCGCCGAAGACCGCCACGTCGAGGTCGGGCTCGGCCCCGGTGGGATCCGGCGCGAAGTACGAGACGTCGATCCCGAGCGGCACGACCACGATGTGATCGGGATCGATGCCGGCTTCGCCCAGACGCTCGCGCTCCTCGGTCGAGATCGCGACGACCACCGCGGCGCGTTCGCTCGTGCGGCGATAGAGCCGCTTGACGCGGCGCGCCTCGCGCCGCGCGGCGATGGAGTGGAACCAGGTCCGTTCGCGAGGCGCCAAGATCCCGCGTTCGAGGCCCTCCTCGAGCACGGCGACCACCGGCACGTCGGCTGGTGCGATCTGAGCGAGGTGGGCTGTGACTGGGAGGTGCAGGCAGAGGATGTCCGCGCCACCGCCTTCCAGGTGCCCTGCGAGCTCGGGTGCGCGCCGCGGAGCGCTCCAACGCGGCAACCGCCCGAACAGATGGTGCCCGACACGCCGCGTCCTGTGCACGATCGGCGATCGCATCTCCGACTCGAGCGCGAGGTGCAGCGTGACTCCCTCGACCTGACGCCAGTAGTCGACGGCCGCAGGCGAGTCGACGCCCGAGGAACGCGGCACGAAGAGGTCGACGTCGGCGACTTGGAGCAGGGCGAGGAGCAGGTCGTGCAACCGGGAGGAGAACCCATTGCGCTCCTCGCGGCCAGGGACGGCGGGAGCAACGAAGGTGACTCGGGGTCGTCGCTCCATAGCGCACAGACCATATCGGTGCGCAGGATCCCGGAAGCGACCTGCCCCAGCGCCTTGAATGTTCCGGTGAGCGACGACCCTGCGGTGCGCGTCCGGTTCAGCCCCGACATCTTCCGCACGCAGGTCTACGGCGGGGTCTCTCGGTACATCACAGAGTTGCACCGAGGCCTGCTCGGTCACGGCGTCGATTCCCGCATCATCGCCGGCTTGCACGTCAACTCGTACCTCCACCACCTTCCGGGCGCACTCGGAGTCGACGTCGAGAAGATCCGTCCGGTCCGGGCGCGGCAGGCGCTCACCAAGCTCACCGATCGCGCCGTCGAGCGAGTGTGGTGCGGGCGACTCGACCGGGGCACGATCTGGCACAAGACCATGTTCGACACGTGGGTTCCACACGGTCCGCGCCTCGCGGTCACGGTCTACGACATGATCCACGAGCGCTACCCGGAGCAGTTCGGGCCTCGCGACGTCATCCCGGCGTCGAAGCGCCCGTGGTGCGAGGCCGCCGACGTCGTATTCGCGATCTCGTCCACGACGCGCGACGACCTGCTCGAACGGTTCGGCCTGCCACCCGACAAGGTGATCGTCACACCCCTGGGCGTGACGACGGGTGAACCCCGCAGTGGACCGCTCCCGTTCCCCGATCCGCCGTGGCTCCTCTACGTCGGTCAACGCGCCAAGCCCTACAAGAACTGGGCGTTGCTGATCGACGCAGTCGCGGCGTCCGAGTCCGGGATCCGCTTGGCCTGCTTCGGGCCGCCGGCCACGCCCGACGAGCAGCAACTGCTCGAGGCGCGAGGGCTCCGGGACCGGGTGCGGTTCATCGGCGGCGACGATCGCGATCTCGCGCGCGTGTACCGCGCGGCATCCGCGCTGGTGTACCCGTCGCTCTACGAGGGCTTCGGTCTCCCCCCGCTCGAGGCCATGGCCCACGGCTGCCCAGTTGTGTCCGCACGCGCCGGAGCGATGCCGGAAGTGCTCGATGACGCCGCCCTGTTCTTCGACCCCACCGACGTCGACGACCTGTCCGACGCGCTGGCCCAGATCCTCACCGACCATGACCGCATCGAAGAGCTGCGCAGCCGTGGCCACGCGCGCGCGGCAACGTTCACCTGGCAGCGGACGGTGGACACCACCCTCGACGCGTATCGCGCCGTCTCACCTTGAATGCTCAGGCAACGGCAGTGCGGCGACGGGTCGCCTGCTCGCCGAGCAACCGCTGACGGAGCGGGCGGGTGAAGCGGAGCGCGTGCGCGGCGTAGCGCCGGGGACGAGCGAGGCGGTAGGTGACGCCACGCGCGGGGACCAACCGGCCCGTGGCGTCGAGCTTGAGCCGCGCGTGGTTGATCGAGTGGTAGTGCCGCCAGTCGTCGACGATCGCCGCGTTCTGCTGCGCCTCGATTCCGGAGAACACGGCAGCTCGGGTCCCGACGTGCGAGTAGTCGTGCCGTTGGTGCACCGCGAGCACGAAGTCGCTCGCGGCGACGACGTCGGCCCCGAGATCGGCAGCGCGCCAGATCAGCCACGGGTCGTAGCCGGGCCGGCCGATCGCGAACGGCGGCAGCTCGGTGAAGAGCCCGCGCGTGAACATGAAGTAGTCGATCCAGTTCGCCGGCTTGCGTTCGCCCTCGTGCGCGGCACGTTCGGTGAGGGCCTGCGCCCACGTGTCGCTGAACTCGAGCGGTTCCAGCTGGTCGACGTCGGTGCGACGACCGACCAGGTACGCCGATCGCGGGTGGTCGGTCACGATCTCCGCGGCGTGCATCACCGACGGCGTGAAGATGATGTCGGCATTGGCCCAGCAGACGACCGGGTTGCTCGCGAGGCGTTGCCCGGTGATGAACATGTCGCTGAGCAGCGGCGTCCCGTGCTCGTTGGTCGCGACGTCGGGCACGTGACGCAGACCGAGCTCCTCGCAGATCTCGGCGGTGCCGTCGTCCGCACCGAAGAGGATGATCTCCGGTCGAGGCTCGAGCTTCGTCCAGCTCTCGATTGCGTTGCGTTGGATGACGGCGAAGAGCCCGGTGAAGGCCTTGGGGGTCGAGAGGATCGTCAGCATCGCGCTTCAGTGCGACGCGGTGAGGGCCAGATCGGTCTCGTGCTGGAGGTACCAGGCGTAGGTTGCGTCGATGCCCTCCCGGAGGGACGTCGAGTGCGCCCAACCGAGATCGTGGAGACGGCTCACGTCGAGCAGCTTCCTCGGCGTCCCGTCGGGCTTGGTGACGTCGAACTCGAGCTCGGCCGCCGGGTAGATCACGTCACGCACGGTTTCGGCGAGGGCGCGGATGCTGAGGTCTTCACCCGTGCCGACGTTGATGTGCATCTCGTCCTCGTAGTGATCCATGAGGAAGAGGCACGCGTCGGCGAGGTCGTCGACGTGGAGGAACTCTCGTCGCGCGGTCCCCGAGCCCCAGATCTCGACCGAGGGTGCGCCGGCGAGCCGGGCCTGGTGGAACTTGGCCATCAACGCGGGCAGCACGTGGCTCGACTCGAGATCGAAGTTGTCGTTCGGGCCGTACAGGTTCGTCGGCATGGCGGAGATGAAGTTGCATCCGTACTGGCGGCGATACGACTGGCAGAGCTTGATCCCCGCGATCTTGGCGATCGCGTACGGCTCGTTGGTGGGTTCCAACGCTGCGGTCAGGAGCTCGGTCTCCGCGATCGGCTGGTTCGCGTTCCGCGGGTAGATGCAGGAGCTGCCGAGGTAGAGCAGCTTGGTCACGTCGAACAAGTGGCTGGCATGCACGACGGTGCCGTGGATCATCATGTTGTCGTACAGGAACTCGGCCGGCCGCGTGGAGTTCGCCATGATCCCGCCGACGGTCCCCGCCACCAGATACACGTAGTCGGGACGGTTGGCCTGGAACCAGTGGTTCACAGCGCTCTGATCGCGGAGGTCGAGTTGGTCGCGCGTGGCGGTGAGGACGTTCTCGTAGCCGGCCGCCGCGAGACGTCGCAGCACGGCCGACCCCACCAGCCCTCGGTGCCCGGCGACGAAGATCCTCGCATCGGTGGGCGTCGGTTCCATGGGGTCCTCCAGTCCGCACAGGTTGGACAAACGGTTCATCGGCTCGATTCCCGGATCAGTTGAGGGTTCGTCGCCAGACCTCGGAGGAAGCCGAGGCCCCACGACAGGTGCATCACCGGGAGCGCCACCGCCAGTCCGGGCGCCGCTTCCGGGTCCTTTCCCAGCTCGTAGAGCGCCCGGACGAGGACGATGGCGCCGTACGCGGCCGCCACTTCCCGCCGCCGCGGGCTCAGCAGCCCCAGGACCAGCACCGGGGCCACCAGTTGCCTCGGGCGCACATGTGCGGGGTGTCGTCGCACCGTCGCCGCCCGACCGCGCCCGTAGCGGTAGAACTGCCGGGCGAGCGACGAGAAGGTCGAACGCGAGACGTAGGTCGAGCGGATGCCCGGTTCGAACCAGATGCCACCGCGCGACGACATGCGGATCGCGAACTCGGCGTCCTCGTTGACGGCGAGGTCGCGCGCGTAGCCGCCGACGGCGCGCGCGTCGGCCGCGCGGAACGCACCCAGGTACACCGTGTCCACCCAACCGGCGGGCCCACCCACGTGGAACCGAGCGGGTCCGGCGCCGACGCGACTCGCCATCGCGGCAGCGATGCCTCGCTGCGCGACAGGCGTGCGATCCGTTGAGCGGTCGGGGTCCATCCCGCCCCCCACCATCACGGCGCCGGTGTCCTCGAGTGCGTCCACGCACGCTTCGACGTAGTCGTCGGCGAGCACGCAATGGCCATCGACCCTGACCACGATCTCGCCGCGCACCCGTGCGAGCGCGTGGTTGAGGCCAGCCGACTGGATGCGTTCGGGGTTGTCGACGACGACGACGCCCGGGAAAGTGCGGGCGATGTCCCGCGTGTCGTCGGTGGAGAGACCGTCGGCGACGAGCACCTCGACGATGTTCGGGTACGTCTGGCGCAGCACCGACGCGAGGGTGCGTGCGAGGTGCTGCTGTTCGTTGTAGGTGGGGATCACGACCGAAACGGATGGACGGTGCGTCATCGACCTTCGCTCCTAACGACGCTCCGTGTCGTCCGGCCCACGATCCGCAGATCGAGGCGGAGGCTCTGGTGACGGAGGTAGAAGAACTCGTACTGGAGCTTCTCGAGCGTCTCGGCCTCGCTCCCCGCGTACTGGTACTTGACCTGCGCCCAGCCGGTGAGTCCGGGGCGAACCAGGTGCCGCAGGCGGTAGTACGGGATCTTGCCGACGAGCTCGGCGACCACCTGGGGCTGTTCCGGGCGGGGCCCGACGACGGCGAGCTCGCCGCGGAGGATGTTGAGCACCTGCGGCAACTCGTCGAGGTGCGTCCGGCGCAGCAGGCCGCCGAAGGGTGTGATGCGGACGTCGTCGGACGCGGTCCAGTCGGCTGCGTGCTCGGGCGAGCATGACTGCATGGTGCGGAACTTCAGGATCTGGAACGTGGTGCCGTTCCGGCCGACCCGGGGTTGCCGGTAGAACAGCGGACCGCGATTCGCGACGAGGTTGCCGACGAGCACCACCGGGGTCACGAGCGCGAGCAGCAGCAGTCCGCACGACGCGAGTGCGGTGTCGAGCAGTCGCTTCACCCGCGCGTAGCTCACTGCGTGCACCTCCCCGATGTCGAAGAGGAGCGACACCCGTTCGAGCTCGCTGATCGGCAGCTTGCCCAGCCACTGCTCGTAGAACATCGACAGCGTGCGAATGCGCACACCGCCTTCGTGCAGCGCGGTCGCCTGCACGATGACATCGTCTTCGCTCTGCGCCTGACGGCTGAGCACGACGACGGTCGCGTGGCGCTCGCGCACCAGGTCCACCAACGGCGAGCTCGCGTCGGCCGCAACCGGTTCGACCTCGTACGGCGACAACCAACCCACGAGCAGCGCAGGCTTCTCCGGTACGCGGGCGAGGTCCGACTCCAGGATGGCCATCTCGTCAGCAGTGGCGACGACGACCACGCGGTCGCGCTCACCGGCGCGGGCGTCGACGTCATGGCTCAGCGCCGCGCACAACACGAACCACGGGACGAGCACCACCGCGCTGCCGAGCACCACGTACCGAGGCAACAGGGCGTCCCCTGCGAACAGCTGCACGCCGGAGATCGCGATGGCGGCGATGCCGGCGGCCACGAGCGCGGCGGTCAGCGCGCCTCGCCGCGAGCGCAGCTGTTCGGGCAGGCCGACGCTGTACGCGGCGACGCAGAGCAACACCGCGTACCCCAGAGACCACGCGAAGCGGGTCGAGCCGGACCACGAGTACTCGTGGGCCACCGCGTGGGCCTTGCACAGCCCGCCGACGACGAGGACGACCCCCGTGTACATGGCGATGCGGGCCCAGCGGTTCACCCTGTTCTCATCGGCCTCCGACACCGAACGGGTGAGCGTGAATTCCGACCAATTCGGCCACGATCCGTGGTCAGGGCACCCGGTACGTGGTGACGGCGACCTTCAGGTCGGGGCGGATGAACGGCACCAGCTCGGTCCGACCGCGCTGAAACCCCCCAATGGTCGTCGGCGCGGGTTGGTCGGTGCCATGGATCAGCGCGAACTCGTGGGCGCCGGACTCCGTCGCGATGCGGACCGCCTGGCGGAACTGCGGCTCGGTGGTGGCGGTGAGCCAATGCTTGTCGGCGTCGTAGAAGGCCCCGCCCTCACGCAGGAAGTGGGTCTGCCGAGAGATCACCAGCTCGTCGTGGCGGCCGACGATGGTCGTCATGCCGTCAGCCACCGCGTTGGATCGGACCGACAGCCACGCCACGCCCGCGAGCGTGACGACCGCGGCCAGGGTGACGACCGCGACGAGTGCGCGACCCCGGCCTTCGAGCGCGACGCACCCGACGACCGCGAGCAGCGCGCCCGAGGTGAGCAGGTAGCGCCCACCCCATTGAGCATCGGCTCCACCTTGGTATTGCGCATACCAGGCGATGGGGAGCGCCACGCATGCGATCGCGGCCGGGAGGCGCAGGGCCCGATTCCTCCATGCGAGGCCCAACCCCGCCGCGGCGAGCGGAGATGCGGCCAACAGACCCGGGACGAATCCCCAGCCCTGATCGAAGCGGACGAGATACACCATCGCCGCGACGGCGAAGAGGCCGATGCCGATGAGGTTCCGTCGGCGTTCGGGACTCGAGAGACACCACGCGCCGGCCGCCACGCACGCGACCGCGATGACACCGACCATCACCTCACCCGAGGGCTTCAGCCCAGACATCCCGGTGCCCACCGCGGTGGTGAGTGCCTCACGCACGCGGTCGCCGAGCGACGTCCCCGCGACCGAGGCGGTCCCCGCCACGCGTGTGCCGCGTACGTCGGTGCCGATCGTCAGCTGTTCCAAGTACCGGTTCGCGATCAGCGGGATCGCTGCGCCGACCAGAGTGAGGAGCCCGGTTCCGATCGGACGGTCCCACCGCCGCTGGGTGACCAACATGGTCAGGCACACGAGGCCGCACGCGACAACGAGGTAGACGAGCGCTTCGGTGCGCATGGTCGCCGCGACCCCGAACAGCGCGCCGGCGCCGAGCGCAGCCCGCCACCCGGCGCGGCGCTCGAGCACGTCGAGCAGCAGGACGATGCCCCACAGCATCAGTCCCAATCCGAGGCTGTGCTCCCAGAAGTCGAGCGCGTAGATCGCGACCGGGGATGCCAGGCCGATGATCCAGAACGCGGCCCATCCGTCACCGCCACCGGCCCGACGCGCCAGCGCGCGGGCCGCGAACGCGCACAGCACGGCGCCCAGCATCGGCAGCATGAGCACCGCGCGGTCACCGCCGGCCAAGTACAGGGGATACGAGGCGTAGAGCATCGGCAGCGTGGTGACGTTCACCCACTTGCCGCCCAGGCGGTACGTGTAGTGCAACGGGTGGAGCACACCCGTCGGATCTTGATCGGCCGCCCAGTAGCCGATGTCGGGATCGAGGCCACCGTTGCGCTCCATCATGTGGAGCGTCGCAAGCTTGCCGCCCGTGTCGGTGCCGAGCGTTCCGCGGGGATCGTTCAGCGCGACGGAGAAGCAGGCGTAAACCAGGAACAGGAGGATGCCCGCCACCAGCGGGCGTCGGATCCACTCCCTGCCACGCGACCCCGGTGCACGGGGCGACGGGATGAGCTGGCTGGTCTCGTCGATCGGCGGTGCTTCGACCGCCGTGCCGGTCATTGCACGCGACGGGCGCGCAGCAGCATCAGTCGCGGGATGGTCGACGCCTCGCCGTACTCCCAGGCCTCGTCGAGGAAACCCGGGGGCGGCGCCGGTTCGTCCATGTCTTCCAGCAGCAGACCCACCTGACCCATCACGTGTATGTATCGGCTCAGGGGGCGGTGCATGAAGGGCAGATTCACGCCGGGGGCGATCTCGTCGACGGTCGTGTCGTCGCGCAGGTACGGGCCCACCCGCCAGTACTGCTCGTCGAGGATGTGATCGTCGATCCAACCACTCCCCGTGGTCTGCAGGAGGGGATGATTCATGAGGAGCAGGAAACGGCCGCCGGGTGCGAGCACGCGGGCCATCTCCTCGATCGCCGGTTCCATGGGATCGATGTGCTCGATGACCAGGCACATGAGGACGGCGTCGAACGACTCGTCACGGAACGGCAGGCCCTCCGCGGTGGCCTCGGCGTAGTGAGGTCCCGCGCCCCGCTGCTGCGCCACCGTGATCTGGTTGTGGGTGGGATCGACGCCGACCGCCGCGGCCCCGAGCGCTGCGGCGCGGCGAGCGGCTTGACCCTCGCCGCACCCGACGTCGAGCACTCGACGCGCGCCGGCGAGGTGCTTCTCCACGAGCGGGAGGATCTGCTCCTCGTACTCGGGATCAGCCCCGTCGGTGAACTCCTCCTGCCACCACTTCGCGTGTCGCTCCCACAGCGGCGGTTCCCCCATCGGCACATTCTGACGTGGAACCCGACGAACGACCGGGCCGGGCGAGCATCCAACCCGCGACGCCGAGGTACGCAAGCCCCGCGCCCACGTCGTCGAGGGTGCGGACCCGTTCCCACCAGTCGCCCCGAACGGCGGAGAGCTCGGGCACCGGGATCACGTGCCGGGTCCACCACGTCGCCAGGACCAGCACGCCGATGAGCACCATGCACTCGACCACGCTCCTCCCACGCCACCGCTCGAGGTCGAGGACGAGCACGAGAGGGAGCAGCGCCCAGGCGTAGTAGTGGTCCCAGCTCAACGGCCCGGCCACCAGGATCACGAGGATCAGGACGCCGAGCTCCAGCGGGTCGAACTCCCGGCCGCGCCGCAACCGCCAGAGGCCGCAGAGCGCGACCGCCCAGATCACGTACGCAAGCAGATACCAAGCTCCGGGCGCGCGGTGGCTCCAGAAGTCAGGGACCGAGGTGGTCAGACGCGCCAGCGCGCCGACGATCGACTGGTTGAAGGCGCCCACGGTTCCCTTCGACACCGACGGACTCACGTCGCGCAGCCAGACCAGGATGTCGTCCGGACGTCCGACGGCAGCCGCCGCGAGAGTCAGCGCCAACGCGGACACGATCGCCGACTTCACGGCTCGGGTCTTGCCCCGCAGCAGGAGGTAGAGCACGAGGAGTCCTGGGCTCACCTTCAGCGCGGTGGCGACCCCGAGCCCGATGCCGGCGAGCCGCCAACGGTCGCGCGCTGCACCGAACACACCGACGGCGAGCGCGAGCATCACCAGGCCGGTCCCCTGCCCCAGCGCCAGGCCCTTCACGAAGGGATAGCCGAAGAACAGGGCGGCCAGCGCCAACAGCGCGGCCTGTGCTCTCGCCGGAGGCGACAGGCTCCAGGCGACGAGGACGATCGCGCCGATCATCTCGAAGAACGAGACGATCCGGAACAGGCGCGCCCCACCCTCGTTCCCGAAGGGCAGGAACGGCACGTGGGTCAGCGCGACGGCCGGGTCGCCGATGTAGCTCGAGAACACGGATCGCCCGGTCTTGGCCATGTCCTTGCCGAGCAGTTCGATGCCCTCGGCTCGCGCCGCCGCCTGGTCGTACAGCGGTTCGCGATCGACGAGCCGACGCGCGGCGACGATGTTGAGGTTGTAGTCGACCGGCCAATTGTTGGTGTAGTGCAGGCGGGCCGAGTCGGCGAATTCGAACACGGCGGCGAGGAACAGCACCGCACCCACGACGAGCAGGACGCGACGCACGCTCCAGGTCGAGGTCACGACGCGCACTCGGCCGCGACGTCGGCGTCGGGAGCGAGCCGACACAGGCGCACACCCTGCGGGGTCGGCACACGCTTGTCGACGACGAGCGCGACCGGTCGATCGCGCCGTTGGGCGACGGCGACGGCGCCACGCGGCGGCGCGCTCGGAGCCGCGGGCGCGCGCGTCGAGGTTGCCGTCACCCCGATGTGATCGACGCGACGCGGACGGGTCTGTAGTCAAGGCCGACCACCGAACGACCGACCATCTGTGGGTGCACCTCCGACTCCGCGCCCGTTGGCCGCGGCCGTCGCGGTGACGGTCGTGGCGACCGCAGTGCTGGTCGTCGGCTAGATCGCCGCGCAACCCGAGCACTGCCGCACCGGCAGTCACCCGATCATGAGTTCGTACGGGCGTGAGCTGTCGAGCGTCGACACGATCCTGGTCCAGGGCGACGGTCAGGGCGCTCCGGGCCTGGGCCGGGTCCGGAGGTCAGCCCGGCCTGGCGGGCTGGGCGCTGGCGCGGCCGACGGTCGTGTCGGCCGGCGCGTGCTGTGGGCGTGACGCTCGAGCAGTGGCGGCACGCGCGAACGACGTCAGTCGATCCCGAGCAGCGGCGCGAGGAAGCGGCCGGTGTGGCTCTCGGGGGTCTTGGCCACGTGTTCGGGAGTGCCCTCGACCAGGACCTTCCCGCCACCGTCGCCGCCCTCGGGCCCGAGGTCGACGATCCAGTCGGCCGACTTGACCACGTCGAGGTTGTGCTCGATCACGAGCACGGTGTTGCCGGCGTCGACGAGTCGCTGCAGCACGCCGAGCAGCCGGCGAACATCCTCGAAGTGCAGTCCCGTGGTGGGCTCGTCGAGGATGTAGAGCGTGCGACCGGTGGCGCGCTTGCCGAGCTCCGCCGACAGCTTCACCCGCTGGGCCTCACCCCCCGACAGCGTGGGCGCGGGCTGCCCGAGGCGCACGTAGCCGAGGCCGACGTCGACCAGCGTCTGGAGGTGCCGGGCGATGGTGGGCTGGTTGGCGAAGAACCCGAGCGCCTCCTCGATCGACAGCTCGAGCACCTCGGCGATGTTCTTGCCCTTGAACGTGACGTCGAGCGTGTCGCGGTTGTAGCGCGCGCCCTTGCACACCTCGCACGGCACGTACACGTCGGGGAGGAAGTGCATCTCGATCTTGATCGTGCCGTCGCCCGCGCACGCCTCGCAGCGACCGCCCTTCACGTTGAACGAGAAGCGACCCGGGAGGTAGCCGCGCACCTTCGCCTCCTGCGTGGAGGCGAACAGCGTGCGCACCTTGTCGAACACCCCGGTGTACGTGGCCGGGTTCGACCGGGGTGTGCGCCCGATCGGCGACTGGTCGATGTTGATGACCTTGTCGATGTGCTCGATGCCCTCCACCTTCTTGTGGCGGCCGGGCACGTTCTTCGATCGGTAGATCTTCTGCATCAATGCTGGATACAGGATGTCGGTCACGAGGGTGCTCTTGCCGCTGCCGCTCACGCCGGTGACGGCGACGAAGCATCCGAGCGGGAAGTCGACGTCGATGTGCTGCAGGTTGTGCTCGTGCGCGTCGCGCACCGTGAGCCACGCCTCGCCCGGTTCGCGCCGCATCTCGGGGACCGGGATCGACCGCTTGCCCGAGAGGAACTGGCCGGTGATCGATCGCTTGCTCGCCAGCACCTTCTTGAGCGAACCCTCGACCACGATCTCGCCGCCGTGCTCTCCTGCGCCCGGTCCGATGTCGACGATGTGGTCGGCGATGCGGATGGTCTCTTCGTCGTGCTCGACGACGATCACCGTGTTGCCGAGGTCGCGCAGGCGCCCCATCGTGTCGATGAGGCGCTGGTTGTCGCGCTGGTGGAGACCGATCGACGGCTCGTCGAGGACGTAGAGCACCCCGACGAGTCCGCTGCCGATCTGGGAGGCCAACCGGATGCGCTGCGCCTCGCCGCCGGCG
>DASXXX010000269.1:0-15209 GCA_036502765.1 Acidimicrobiia bacterium
CGGCACCGGCCTCTTCCAGCGGGGTGAGACCCAGGTGCTCAGCGTGCTGACCCTCGGCATGCCCCGCATGGAGCAGTTCATCGGTCTCGACGAGCTGCGCGGCACCAAGAAGCGCTACATCCACCACTACAACTTCCCGCCGTACTCCACCGGCGAGACCGGTCGGGTGGGTTCGCCCAAGCGTCGCGAGATCGGCCACGGCGCGCTGGCCGAGCGGGCGCTCGTCCCGGTCGTGCCGCCGATGGAGGAGTGGCCCTACGTCCTGCGCATCGTCTCCGACGTGCTCAGCTCGAACGGTTCCACCTCGATGGCGTCCGTGTGCGGTTCCACGCTCTCGATGCTCGACGGCGGGGTGCCGCTGAAGGCGTCGGTCGCCGGCATCGCCATGGGCCTCGTCTACGCCGAGGGCAAGTACACGACCCTCACCGACATCCTCGGCACCGAGGACGCGTTCGGTGACATGGACTTCAAGGTCGCCGGCACGCGTGACTTCGTCACCGCGCTGCAGCTCGACACCAAGATCGACGGCCTCCCGGCCGACGTGCTGCGTGAGGCGCTGCTCCAGGCCCGCGACGCCCGCCTGAAGATCCTCGACGTCATGGACGCCGAGATCGCCACGCACCGCAGTGACGTCAAGCCCACTGCACCGAAGATCATCAGCTTCGAGATCCCGATGGACAAGATCGGTGAGGTGATCGGGCCCAAGGGCAAGGTCATCAACACCATCACCCAGGAGACCGGCGCCGACGTGTCGGTCAGCGACGACGGTGTCGTCGGCACGGTGAGCATCGGCTCGAACGACGGTGCCGCGGTCGAAGAGGCGAGGCGACGGATCGAGCTGATCCTCGACCCGCCCACCGCCGAGCTCGGCGCCGAGTACACCGGCAGGGTGGTGAACGTCACCAAGTTCGGTGCGTTCGTCAACATCCTTCCCGGTCGCGACGGCCTGCTCCACATCTCCAAGCTGGGCCAGGGCAAGCGCATCGACCGGGTGGAGGACGTCCTCAACCTGGGCGACGAGGTCACCGTCCGCGTCGACGACATCGACAACTCCGGCAAGCTGAGCCTCTCGATGGCGGGCGACGAGCCCGCGCCGAGCGGTGACTCCGGCGGTTCGGGTGCCGGTGCGTCCGGTGGAGGCGAGTCGCGTGGCAACGGCGACCGAGCGCCGCGCGAGCCACGTGAGCGCTCGGTGAGCGGTGGCAGCACCGACAGCGACGTGGAAGTCACCTCGTTCGACGACGCGTGGGACTCGCAGGCCAAAGCCGAGTTCGGTGACCTGGGCCCGGCCGAGGTCGGTCGTCCCGGCGGGGACCGGGGCGGCGAGCGCCGCGGTGGCGGTGGCGGCAGCCGCCGACGTCGCCGGTAGCTCTCGAGGAACAGGGTCAAGACGAGCCGGTGAGGCGACGATGACCGGCACGATGACAAATGACGCGCACGGCATCCGCCGCACGCGGCTGGACTCAGGGTTGCGCGTCGTCACCGAACACCTGCCCGGCCTCCGCTCCGCGGCGGTCGGGTTCTGGGTGGGCACGGGGTCGCGCGACGAAGCGGAGTCGGTCGCGGGCAGCAGCCACTTCCTGGAGCACCTGCTGTTCAAGGGCAGCGCGACGCGCCACGCACAGGAGATCGCGGAAGCGGTCGAGTCGTGCGGCGGCGACATGAACGCGTTCACCGGCCAGGAGATCACCGCGTACTACGTGCGCGTTCCCGATCGGCACCTCGACGTCGCGCTCGACATCCTCTCCGACATCGTGTGGTCACCGGCGCTGCGACCCGACGAGGTCGAGTCGGAGCGCCAGGTGATCCTCGAAGAGATCAAGATGCGCGACGACACCCCCGACGACCTCGTCCACGACGTGTTCGCCGGTGCGCTCTTCCCGGAGCACCCGCTCGGGCGCGAGATCTCCGGGTCCCAGGACACGATCAGCGCGGTCACCCGCGACCAGATCGCGGAGTACCACGCCGCGCACTACGTGCCGTCGAACGTGGTCGTCGCGGTCGCCGGCAACGTCGACCACGATGAGGTCGTGTCGCGTCTGAACGCCGCAGTGCCCGCGACGGACGCGCTGCGTCCCGCCCGTCTCAACGGCGCCGAACACGGCACGCCCGAGAAGTTCGCGCGCGTCGACCGTCCGCTCGAACAGGCGCACGTGGTGCTGGGGAACCGGGCGTTGCGGCGCGACGATCCCGACCGCTTCGCGCTCTCGGTCGTCGACCAGGTGCTCGGCGGTGGCATGAGCTCGCGCCTGTTCCAGGAAGTGCGCGAGAAGCGCGGCCTGGCCTACTCGGTGTTCTCGTACCGGAGCGCGTTCGAGGAGACGGGTGCGCTGGCGGTCTACTGCGCCATCGCGCCCGAGCGCGTCGAGGAGACGCTCGACGTCGTGCGCGCCGAGCTCGACCGCCTCGTGGCCGACGGCGGGGTGTCGGAGAAGGAGATGGCGGGAGCGAAGGGCCACCTCACCGGCTCGCTCGCGCTGTCGTTGGAGAGCTCGTCGAGCCGCATGAACCGCATGGGCCGGTCCGAGCTGACGATGGGTGAGATCCCGAGCCTCGACTGGGTCGTCGAGCAGGTCGACGCGGTCACCGCCGACGACGTCAGCCGCGTCATCGACCGCGTGCTCGGTGGCGAGGAACGCACGCTCGCGCTGGTGGGGCCTCCCGATACCCTTCCCTGAGAGAGGGAGGTCCTGATGATCCGTGTGGGGGTGTTCGGCGCGGCCGGACGCATGGGCGCGACGGTGTGTCGCGCGGTGTTGGACGATCCCGAGCTCGAGCTCGTCGCCGCCGTCGACCCGATGCACGCCGGTCTCGACCTGCGCCAGTGCGGGATCGATGCGAGCCTGCAGATGGGTCGCAATGCCGGCGCGTTGGCCGACGCCGAAGCCGACGTCGCGGTCGACTTCACCGTGGTCGACGCCGCGCGCGACAACATCGCCTGGTGTGCCGACAACGGCGTGCACGCGGTCGTGGGCACCACCGGGTTCAGCGCCGCCGACATGGACGACTTCCGCACCCGCTTCGAGGCGTCGTCGGCCAACGCGGTGATCGCGCCGAACTTCGCCATCGGGGCGGTGCTCATGGTGCGCTTCGCCGAGCTCGCGGCGCCCTGGTTCGAGACCGCCGAGGTCATCGAGCTCCACCACGACCAGAAGATCGACGCGCCGTCGGGCACCGCGTTGCACACGGTGGAGCGCATGGCCGCGGCATCGTCCGACTGGGCACCCGACCCCACCACGAAGACCGTCGTCGAGGGCGCGCGTGGGGGAGTGTCGGCTGGAGGCATCCACGTGCACTCCGTGCGGCTGCGTGGCCTCGTCGCCCACGAAGAGGTCCTGCTCGGCACCGCCGGCCAGTCGCTCTCCATCCGCCACGACTCGTACGACCGCACGTCGTTCATGCCCGGTGTGGTGCTCGCGGTGAAGGCGGTGCGCGACCGTCCCGGCCTCACCGTCGGGCTCGATTCGCTGCTCGACCTCTGAGCGTGAACGCTGCTCTCGTGAAGGACGCCCGCCTTCGAGTCCTCGAAGGTGCGTACGAGTGCATCGCCCGACGGGGAATGGCCAAGACGACCGTCGACGACGTCGCCGGCGCGTCCGGTGTCTCGCGCGCCACCATCTACCGCCTGTTCCCCGGCGGCAAGGACGAGCTCCTGCGCGACACGGTGGGCTGGGAGATGGACCGCTTCTTCCTGCATCTCGGCGAGGAGCTCGGCGACGCCGCCGACTTCCCCGAGTTCCTCGGGCGCGCCCTGCCGTTGGCGCGCCGGGAGCTGCTCGAGCACGCGGTCCTGCAGAAGGTGCTCGAGACCGAGCCCGACCGGCTGAATGCGCTCATCACCGTGCAGCAGGACCGGCTGATCACCGCCATCGCCGCGTACTTCCTGCCCCTGCTCGAACGCGACCGTGCGGCCGGGCTGGTCGTGGCCGACGTCGACCTGGCGCCGGTGGCGGAGTACGTGGCCCGGTTGTCCCTCTCGCTCATCGCCTCGCCCGGCCGCCACGACCTGTCCGACCCGACCGAGGTCCGCCGTCTCGTCCGGGGGGAGCTCCTCGGGGGAGTGCTCGTGGCGTGAAGGTTGATCCGATGAGACGGAAATTGGTGTAGCGTCTCAAGGCGATGACGTTGCTCGTCGAGTCCGTGCCGGTCGCCACCAACGACACAGGCGCCCGCATCCGCGACGCCGCGCTGGTCTGCATCGGGCGTTTCGGGTTGGCCAAGACCACCGTCGACGACATCGCACGCGAAGCCGGCTGCTCGCGCGCCACGCTTTACCGGTACTTCGACGGCAAGTCCGCGATCGTGCGCGCCGCGGTCGCCGCCGAGCTCGACCGCGTCACCGCCGCGCTGATCGACGCCGGGCGCGCGGAAGCCACGTTCACCGATGCCGTGGTCGCGGTGGTGGTGCGCGGCACGCGCGAGGTGCGCGCGCACGACGCGCTGCAGTTCCTCCTCGCCCACGAACCCGAGGCGGTGCTCGGCCACCTCGCGTTCGTCCCCGGCGACCGCGTCCTCGTCGCGGTGGGCGACGCGATCGCGCCCACGTTCGATCGTTGGCTCACCCCCGAGATGTGCACGCGCGCCGGTGACTGGCTCGCGCGTCTCGTGCGCGCGTACGCCCTCATGCCCGACCCGCCCGTCGACTTCACCGATCCCGCCGCGGCGCGCAGGTTCCTCGAACGACTCGTCATCCCCGGGCTGGTTTCGGCTGGCCTCACCGAAAGCAGGCAGCCATGACCAGCACCGACTTCTCCAGCCACGGTGACATCATCGGTCGCGACCACATCGACGACTACGACGCCATCCTCGCCGTCACCAACACCGACGTGAGCGAGGTCCAGCACGCGATCCACGCTGATGCCGACGCGATCTTCACGTGGAACTACGAACGCAGTCGCCCCGCGCTCGTGAAGCTCTACGAGAAGGCGAAGACGTCGCAGTGGAACGCCAACGACCTGCCCTGGGACATCGACGTCGACCAGGAGCAGGTCGCCCGCGCCAACCAGAACCAGAACGGCATCGGTCAGCAGATGGACCTCGCGGGCACGCCGTTCGAGAAGTGGGGTGACAAGGAGTGGACGCAGTTCGGCATCGAGTCGCAGAACTGGACGCTCTCGCAGTTCATGCACGGTGAGCAGGGAGCGCTGATCTGCACCGCGCAGATCGTCGAGACGGTGCCCTGGATCGACGCCAAGTACTACGCGGCCACACAGGTGATGGACGAAGCCCGCCACGTCGAGGTGTTCGCGCGCTACCTCAACACGAAGCTCTCGGGGCACTACCCGATCAACGCGCACCTCAAGATGCTGCTCGACGACATCGTCGCCGACAGCCGCTGGGACATGACCTACCTCGGCATGCAGATCATGGTCGAGGGTCTCGCGCTCGCCGCGTTCGGGTTCCTGCACCAGATGACGACCGAGCCGCTGCTCAAGCAGCTGCTGCGCTACGTGATGAGCGACGAAGCCCGTCACGTGGCGTTCGGTGTGTTGTCGCTGCAGGAGTACTACGCCGGGCTCGGCCAGGCGGAGATCAAGGAGCGCCAGGAGTTCGCGTTCGAGGCCGCGGTGCGGATGCGCGACCGGTTCCTGCAGCAGGAGACCTGGGAGCGCATGGGTGTCGACGTGAAGGAGGCGGTCAAGGCGATGCAGAACGCGCCCGACCGCCCCATCTTCCAGGGCCTCCTGTTCTCGAAGATCGTGCCGAACTGCAAGAAGCTCGGTCTCCTCGACGCCGGCGACGGCTGGCTGCGCGACCGCTTCACCGAGCTGGGCGTGATCCAGTTCGAGGACTGGGTCGACACCGGCGAGGAGTACGGCGAGCTCGACCAGGTGGCGAAGGACCGCGAGGCCGCCGCCGCGCGCTGAGCTCGGTAGGAACGATTCGTTCGCCGAATCGTCGCGGCGTTCGGACGAATCGTTCCTACGGTGAGGTTGGTGGATCATCGCCAGGAGCTCCGCGAGGAGACGGAAGAGGAGGACGGCCGCCCCGTCACCCGGCGCGTGATCGCAGACGTCAGCGGGGATCGGGCGCCTGCGCGAACACTCCGGGATCGACGGTGATGTAGATGGCCCGACACGTCGCGATCACGACCCCGTCGGAGAGCACCTCGCCGCTGATGAACAGCTTGCGGCGCTCGCGGCCGTCGAGACGGGCGCGGAGCTCCAAGGGTTGGTCGACCGGCACCGGCGCGAGGTAGCGCACCGTCAGCTCGCCGGTGAAGGCCGGCTGCTGGATCTGCGCGATGACGAACCCGGTGACGTCGTCGAATGCGGCGGCGACGATGCCGCCGTGCGCGCGACCCGGTGCACCCTCGAACGCGCGCCGCAGCACGACGTCGGCGATGATCTCGTCGCCCTCGTAGCGGACGTCCATCTCGACGCTGGTGGGATTCGACCGGCCCCCGACGGCTCGGTCCTCGAAGCCGAGGCCCATGCCCGCATGCTCGAATCCCCGCCGCATCAGTGCCAACCGATCGCGGATGGGCGCCTCATCGATCTGGCGCGTGAGGTCGGTCGCGGCGTCCGAGACCTTTGTGAGCACCTCGTTGTCCGCGTCGTGGGCTGCGAACGAGTGCGCGAGATCCCGGAGACTCGCGGCCGCCTGGGATCGGATCGGTTCAGTCGCCATCGACGGAATGTAGGAGGTGCGTCCCGGCGTCGATGAGTTCGCGGCCGCGGTCGGGTCACAATTGGATGATGCACACCGAACTCGATCCCCGTTTCAGCGACCCCGCCGCGAGTGCCGTGCCGTGGGACGAAGCCGAGCGAGTGCTGGCCGATGCCCAGCTCGCCTGGATCACGACCGTGCGAACTGACGGCCGTCCCCACGTGACGCCCCTCGTCACGGCGTGGCTCGACGAGGCACTCCACTTCTGCACCGGCCCCGAGGAGCAGAAGGCCCGCAACCTCGCCGCCAACCCGAACGTCGTGCTCACGACCGGGTGCAACGAGTGGGACGAGGGCCTCGATGTGGTGGTCGAAGGTGAGGCGGTACAGGTCACCGACCCGGCGACGCTCGAGCGGCTCGCGCGCGCGTGGGCCGAGAAGTGGGACGGGCGCTGGACCTACACCGCGGTCGAGGGTGGGTTCACCCATGGCGGTGATGATGCCGGCGCCGTCGACCACGGCCCGGTGCACGTGTACGCCGTCCGCGCCGCCAAGGTCCTCGGCTTCGGGAAGGATCCCTTCAGCCAGACGCGATACTCGTGACGTGCTCACCCGCGCCCGGCTGCTGGACCGTGCAACTGGCTCGCACGAAGGAGTGGATCGATGCCCAAGTACCTCGCGCTGTTCACCTACTCGGGCGACGCCAAGGCGGCCATGATCGAGAGCCCGGCGGAGCGCGAGCCCGCGGTCCGGACCGTGCTCGAGAGCGTGGGCGCGCGACTCGACGTCATGTACTGGATGTTCGGCACGCACGACGGCATCGCCATCGTCGACGCGCCTGATTCGCTCACCATGGCCGCCATCAGCGCTGCAGTCAGCAGCACGGGCGCGATCACCTCAGAGACCCACGAGCTCTTCTCCGCCGAAGATGCTCACCGCATCCTCGAGACCGCGCGCACGGCGCGCGGTCACTTCGCGCAGCCCGGTCAGTGACCTCGGCGGAGCCATTCGTCGAGGTCGGGCGCTTCCTGGCCGACAGTGGTGCTGTCGCCGTGGCCGGTGTGCACGATGGTCTCGGGCGGGAGCGTGAGCAGCCGGGCCCGGATCGACTCGACGATGGTGGGGAAGTCGCTGTAGCTGCGCCCGGTCGCGCCCGGCCCACCGCAGAACAGCGTGTCACCGCTGAACACGTGGCCGTCCTGGATGAAGCAACAGCCGCCGGGGGAGTGCCCCGGCGTGTGCAGCACCCGGAGCTCGGTGACACCGCCCCGCAGGATCTCGCCGTCGACCAGGTCGAGGTCGGGTTCCTGGTCGGGGTACACGTCGTCCCACAACATCTGGTCGTCGGGATGCAGGAGGATCGGCGCGTCGACCGCGTCCTGGAGCGCGACCGCGGCGTTGATGTGGTCGTTGTGACCGTGCGTCAGCGCGATCGCCGCCACTCGTCGTCCGTGCACCGCGTCGACGATCGCAGTCGCGTCGTGCGCGGCGTCGATGACCACCACCTCGCGGTCGTCACCCACCAACCAGATGTTGTTGGTGACCTCCCACTCACCGCCGTCGAGGCGGAAGATGCCGTCGGTCGTCACGAGCTCGATCATGCGCGCACACCGTAGGCTCCGAACATGGCGCTCCTCGGCAGGCTGTACCACGTGGGCATCGTCGTCCCCGACATCGAAGTGGCGAAGGAGCACCTGAGCGAGCTGCTCGGGATCACGTGGGGACCGGTGCTCCACGTCGACGCGTTCGACGTCCGAGCCTTCGATGAGGGAGCCGGCGACGGCAACGACCTCGTCGTGCCCAACACGCTCTGCTACTCGACCGAACCGCCGCACCTCGAACTCGTGCTGGAGGTGCCGGGCACGGTGTGGGAGTGCAACGAGCACTCCAACCTCCACCACATCGGTGTGTGGACCGATGCCCTGCCCGACGACTCCGCCACGTACTCAGAGCTGCGCTGCCCGTTGCAGCTCTGCGGGCGTGACGCCGACGGCGCGCTGCAGCAGTTCGCCTACCACCGAGACCCGCTCGGCGTGCGCATCGAACTCGTCGACGCGGCCATGAAGCCGCTCATGGAGGAGTTCATGTTCAAGGCGCCGGTAGCCTGACCCGGATGAGGCCCCTTCCCACATGAGATCGTCCACGTGAGCTCGCCGGTCCGGATCGTCTTCCTGGGCGGTCTCGGCGAGATCGGCCGCAACTGCTTCTGTCTCGAGGTCGAGGATCGCATTCTCATCGTCGACTGCGGGATCATGTTCCCGGAATCCGACATGCCGGGCATCGACCTCGTCCTGCCCGACTTCACGTACCTGCGCGAGAACGCCGACCGGGTCGAGGCGGCGTTCCTGACCCATGCGCACGAAGACCACGCCGGTGGTCTCGCGTTCCTCCTGCGCGACATCTCGTTCCCGATCTACGGATCGCCGCTCTCGCTCGGCCTCGCCCGCAACCGCATCGAGGAGGCGGGGATGCTCGGACGCACCGAGATGATCCCCGTGCACGACGGCGAGCGCCGCATGATCGGCCCGTTCGACTGCGAGTTCATCCCCGTCACGCACTCGGTGCCGCACGCGTTCGCCACCGCCTACCACACGCCTGCAGGCACGATCATGCACAGCGGCGACTTCAAGCTCGACCCCACGCCGGTCGACGGCCGCAAGACCGACCTCTCGTTGATGGGCGCGATCGCCAAGCGTTCGGGCGGCGTGAAGCTGCTGCTCTCCGACTCCACCAACGCGTGCCGGCCCGGGTTCACGCCGTCGGAGTCGACGGTGGGCGACACGTTGCGCTCCGTCTTCCGCGACTACCCGAACCAGCGGTTGATCGTCGCCAGCTTCGCGTCGCACCTCCACCGCGTGCGCCAGGTCGCCGACGCCGCGGTCACCGCCGGACGCAAGATCGTGTTCCTCGGGCGGTCGATGGTCAACAACGTCGCGCTCGGTCGCGAGATGGGCATGCTCGACGTGCCCGTCAGCAGTGTCATCGACATCGACGACGTTCCGAAGTACGCGCCGGGCGAGGTGTGCATCATCTGCACCGGGTCACAGGGCGAGCCGATGAGCGCGCTCTCGTTGATGGCCGCGCACGAGCACAAGCACGTGAAGATCAGCAGCGACGACGTCGTGGTGATCTCCGCGCACGCGATCCCCGGCAACGAGATCAACGTCACGCGCATCATCGACTCACTGCACCGCGCGGGCGCCGAGGTGCTCCACGGCGGCAGCTCGCCGGTGCACGTGTCGGGTCATGCGTCGCAAGAAGAGCTGAAGATGCTCATCAACATCACGCAGCCCGAGTGGTTCGTCCCGGTGCACGGCGAGTACACGCACATGGTCCACCACGCGCGTCTCGCCGAGCAGGTGGGCGTGCCGAAGGACCATGTGCTCATCGCCGAGGACGGCGACATGCTCACCCTCGTCCTTCAGGACGACGGCAGCACCGAGATCGACATCGAGCGGCGCGCCGTCCCGTCGGGCTTCCTCTACGTCGACGGCATCGTCGGCGACGTCGGCCAGGGGGTGCTGCGCGACCGTCGCAACCTCGCCGAAGAGGGGCTGGTCGTGGTGATCGTCACCGTCGACTCGAAGACCGGCGAGGTGGTGACCGGCCCCGAGATCGTCACCCGCGGGTGGGTCTACGCGCCCGAGGCCGAGGAGCTGCTCGAGGAGGCGAAGGCGGCGGTGCTCGCCTCGCTCCGGGAGGCCACCGACGAGGGCGCCATCGACTTCGACACCCTCCGTCGCCACGCCCGCCGCTCGCTCGGCAAGTTCATCAACGAGCGCACCAAACGCCGTCCGGCCGTCATCCCGGTCGTGATGGAGGTCTGACCCCTCTCCCCTGACCGTCGCCTGGCGGTCACCCCGGCCACGCTCCGTGGTTGGAGTATGCCCTTGTGGCCGGTGGGGGCAGTGTTAGCTTTCGGGGATGCCCGCGACCAAGACGCGGCGGGGGTCCTCGTCGCGGTCCAAGAGCACCTCGCGGAAGTCCGCCACGCGCCGGGCGCCGCAGAAGAAGAAGGTCACCAGCCCCGAGCCCGGGGTGGTGGCTCGGTCGCGGGAAGCGGCCGGACGTCAGCTCGCCGGGCACCGGGCCGACCTCTTCGCCGTCTGCCTCTTCGTGCTCGGGGCGATCTTCGCCCTCGGGCTCTGGACCGACCTCGCCGGCCCGGTGGGCTCGGCACTCGCCGACGGCACCGGCGCGGCGCTGGGCCGAGCCCGCGTCGCGGTCCCGGTCGCGTGCTTCGCGTTCGGCGTGGTGCTGCTCTGGCCCCGTCGTTCCGGCGTGATCGATCTCGAAGCCGAGACCACGGGGACCGCTGAGGCTGAGGACCCGCCGGCCGAGCGGCCGACGGTGCGCATCGCCATCGGCGCGCTGCTCCTCTTCCTCGCCGACGTCGGCATCCTCCACCTGGCCTATGGCCGCCCCTCGCTGAGCGGCAACCTCGACGACCTGCGCAACGCCGGTGGTGCACTCGGCGCGATGGTCGCCGGTCCGCTCGTCGCCGCCACCGGTGTGGTCGGCGCGTCGATCGTCCTCGGTGCGGTCGCGGCCGCGGGTGTGCTCCTCGTGCTCGGACTGTCGATCGGCGTGATCGTCGGCGCGACCGCGCGCGCGTCGCGCGCGGCAGCTGTGAAGGCGCGCGACGCAGTCAAGCTCGCGCCGATCGGCGAGGGCGTCGACCTCGACGCGCCGCCGCCGCACACCGGTCCCGCCCCGTTCGACTACGCGCAGTACGACGACGAGCCCGAGCCGGCCTACTTCGCCGAGCCCGCGCCGGAGCCCGAGCCCGTGCCGGCCCCGCCCGTTCCCACCGCGTCCGCCGCGATCGAGATCCCGGTCGTCGAAGACCCGAGCGGACAGCTCTCGATCGCCCTCGGCGACGAAGGCGCGCCGCACAAGGGGCCGTGGAAGCTCCCCGCGCAGAGCCTGCTCAAGCGGGGGAGTGGCAAGGAGGCCGACCGCCGTCTCATCGACGAGGGCGGGCGTCTCCTCGAGGCCACGCTCGCGCACCACGGCGTCGAAGCCCGCCTGGTCGGCACGACCGTGGGCCCGACCGTCACCCGCTACGAGCTCGAGCTCGGCGCGGGCGTGAAGGTCAACCGGGTCACCGGCCTCAGCAACGACATCCAGTACGCGATGGCGTCGCTCGACGTCCGCATCCTCGCCCCGATCCCCGGCCGCAGCGCGGTCGGTGTCGAGGTGCCCAACCGGGAACGCATCATCGTCACGCTCGGCGACGTGCTCGCCGCGCCCGAGGTCGCGAAGAGCAAGACCGCGCTCGGTGTGGGGCTCGGTCGTGACATCTCCGGCAAGTCGGTGATGCTCGACGTCACCACCCTCCCGCACGTCCTCATCGCCGGCGCCACCGGCGCGGGCAAGAGCAGCTGCATCAACTCGATCGTCACGTCGCTGCTGATGCGCTACACGCCCGACCAGGTGCGACTCATCCTCGTCGACCCCAAGCGGGTCGAGCTCGGTGCCTACAACGACCTGCCGCACCTGCTCACCGAGGTCGTCACCAACCCGAAGAAGGCTGCGAACGCGCTCGACTGGGCCGTGCGCGAGATGGACATGCGCTACCAGCTCCTCGCCGACATCGGCGTGCGCGACATCACCGGCTACAACGCGCGCTTCGACCGCGGCGAGCTGCCGACCGTCGACGATCCCGATCCCGTCACCGGCAAGGGCTACGAGCGCCTGCCGTTCATCGTGATCGTCGTCGACGAGCTCAACGACCTGATGATGGTCGCGGCGCGCGACGTGGAGGCGAGCATCTGCCGCATCGCGCAGATGGCACGCGCCGTCGGCATCCACCTCATCATCGCCACGCAGCGACCGTCGGTCGACGTGATCACCGGTGTCATCAAAGCCAACGTGCCGAGCCGCATGGCCTTCTCGGTGAGCAGCCTCGCCGACTCCCGGGTCATCCTCGACCAGGCCGGCGCCGAGAAGCTCATCGGTCAGGGCGACATGCTCCTGCTCGCCGCCGGTTCCGGCCGGGCCCAGCGCGTGCAGGGTTCGTGGGTCGACGAGGAGTGCGTCAGCAAGGTGGTCGCCCACTGGCGACGCCAGGCGACCAAGCCCACCTACGTCGAGGGCATCGCCGACGAGGACCCGGCCGGCGGTGGCTCGCGTGCCGGGGGCTCCGGGAACGCGGCCGACGAAGACGGCGACGACCTGCTGAACGAGGCCATCGAGCTGGTCGTCCGCAGCGGTCTGGGCTCCACGTCCATGCTGCAGCGCAAATTGCGGGTCGGGTTCGCCCGGGCCGGACGGCTCATGGACCTCATGGAGCGCCGCGGCATCGTGGGCCCCTCCGAGGGGTCGAAGGCCCGGTCCGTCCTCATGACCGTTGAGGAGTTCGAAGCCAACGGCAACGCCGCCTGAGGCTCTAGACGGGACGTTTCCCCAACGCTTCCCGAAGCGTTCCTCAAGGCGGGCTCCCCGCCTGCCGTTACGCCCATTGAGGTGTGGCGCGTGCCGCAGCGTGACTGCGGCGGTGTTCCGGGCCGCGAACGGCGCAGGAGGAACGGGTGAAGCTCGAGCTTGGACGCTTGCAGGGAGGGCAGTCGCTGACATCGCGGCTGAGCTTCCGCGCCAAGCTGCTCCTCGTCCTGTTCGTGCCGTTCCTCGCCCTCGTGGTCGTGGCGGCCGCAGGTCTGAGCGACCGCTTCGCCGAGCTCCACGCCCAGGAGCAGTACGGCGACCTCTCCGGACCGCTCGCCACGCTCGATACCGCGAGCCGCGCGCTCCAGAACGAGAGCGTCGTGTCGTCGTGGTACGTCGGCAGCGGTGGCGCGCCGGCGGCCGAGCTCGACAAGGCGCGGTCGCGCACCAACGCGGCCGTGCGCGACTTCCGGCTCAACGAGCAGGCGTTCGCGAACGCAGGCCTGAGTCCCACCGCGCTGGCCGCCCTCGACGCCGCGAACCGCGGCTTCGACGACATCGGCGACGAGCGGGCCAAGATCGACGACAAGACCGCGACCGCGGCGACGGCGCGCGACTTCTTCCTCGGGGTCGACGACCATGTCCTCGACTTCGGTGAGCGCGTCGCACGCGACCTGGCCAGTGCCGACGTGGCCGCCAGCCTCACCCGGGTCTTCTCCCTCGAACGGGCGCAGCACGAACACGCCCGTGAGGCCAGCGTCTACATCGCCGTGCTCGCGAGCGGCACCGCGGAGGGCTTCAGCGAGTGGATCGGCGCGCGGACCGCGCAGGACCAGTACCTCGCGACCTTCCGCAACACCGCGACACCGGAGGAGCTCGCCGCCTTCAGCAAGGTGATGGGCGCCGACGACGAGGTGGCGCCGCTGCCGGCGACGTTCCCCGAGGCCACGCAGACGCCGGCCGAGTACTACGTCGACTACGAGCGTCAGACTCGCACCACCGACGAGGCGATCGACGCGGTCGAAGCCGTCATCAACTCCACTGCCAACGCGCACGCCAGCTCGGCGCTGCGTGACGTGCGCATCTACGGCGGGCTCGCAGCGTTCGCCATGTTCCTCACGCTGCTGCTGATCTGGTTCGTGTCGCGGGCCGTGCTCGGGCCGATCCGGCGCCTGACCGACGCCGCCCGCGAGATGTCCCAGCGGCAGCTCCCCGCGCTCGTCGAGTCGCTCCGCACCGGTGGTGACATCAGCGCCATCCAGCCGACCCGCATCGAGGTGCTGTCGGAAGACGAGATCGGCGAGCTCGCCCAAGCGTTCAACGACGTCGAGGCGGTGACGTTCCAGGTTGCGCAGGAGCAGTCGGCCCTGCTGCGCAAGGGCATGGGTGACCTGTTCGTGAACCTCGCGCGCCGCAACCAGAGCCTCGTGCAGCGCCAACTCGAACTGCTCGACGACCTCGAGCGCAACGAGCACGACCCCGCCGCGCTCGACGCGCTCTTCAAGCTCGACCACATGGCCACGCGCATGCGTCGCAACGCCGAGAGCCTGCTGGTGCTCTCGGGGTCCGAGCAGCCGCGCCAGTGGCAGCAGCCGATCGCACTCATCGACGTCGTGCGCGCCGCCGCGGCGGAGATCGCCGACTTCCCGCGCGTCGAGCTCGTCGGCATCGACGACGACCTCGCGGTCTCCGGCCGCGCGGTGTCCGACGTCGCGCACCTCCTCGCCGAACTGCTCGAGAACGCCACGTCGTTCTCGCCGCCCGACACTGCCGTCGTCGTCTCCGGCGCCGTGTCCGCCACCGGCTTCGTGCTCGCGGTGTCCGACCAGGGCATCGGCATGGCGGCCGACCGGATCGCCGAGGCCAACGTGTTGCTGGCCCACCCGCCCGTCGTCGGCCTCGCGCTCTCACGCGCCCTCGGCCTCCACGTGGTCGGGTCGCTGGCGCAGCGTCACAGCATCGGCGTGGAGCTGCGGCCCGGCGCGCCGGGTGGCGTCGTCGCCCTGGTGGCGCTGCCGACCGCAGTGCTCGAGCCGCGCCCGGTGTCGGCACCCCCGGCGCCCGCGACGGGCAACCCCGTCTACTCGCCCGACCTCGACGACCGGGGCGAGGCCGAGCCCCTCGGTGCCCGACGCATGGTCTCGCGTCCGCCCGACGAGCCGCCGGTGGAGGAGTGGCGCTGGGAAGGCCTCGCCGACGCCGGCGCCGCGCCGA
>DASXXX010000270.1:0-2178 GCA_036502765.1 Acidimicrobiia bacterium
GTCGGTGACCTCGCCGATGTGCCCGCCCGACTGGTCACGGGCGTCGATCGCACCCTGCCACGACGCCGGGTTGCCGATCTGGATCGCGGTGGCGAGCGTCTCCGGGTGCAGCACCGGCTCGCCCCGGACGAGGGGCGCGGCACCCGACGCCTGCCACCCGAGCATGCGCGGGGTGTGCGTGGCATGCCCGAGCGCGGCGTACTCGGAGTACCCCCGCCAGTACGCGGTGATGTTGCCGGCGTTGCCCACCGGGAGCGCGTGCACCGTGGGCGCGTCGCCCAGGACGTCGACGATCTCGAACGCGGCCGTCTTCTGACCCTCGATGCGCACCGGGTTGACCGAGTTGACCACCTCGACGCCGGGACGCTCCCCCAGCTCGCGCACGATCTCCAACGCACGATCGAAGTTGCCGTGCACCGGTACGACGCGCGCGCCGTGGATGAGCGCCTGCGCGAGCTTCCCGAGCGCGATCTGGCCCTGCGGGATCACGACGGCACACAAGAGGCCAGCCCGCGCTGCGTACGCGGCCGCCGACGCCGACGTGTTGCCCGTGGACGCGCAGATCACGACCTTGGCGCCCCGCTCCACCGCGGTCGAGATGGCCATGGTCATCCCGCGGTCCTTGAACGAACCGGTGGGGTTGAGTCCTTCGACCTTGAGGTACGCGCGCGCGATGCCCGCCTGCTGCGCGACCCGCGGCGCCTCGAGCAGCGGCGTGTCGCCCTCGAGCAGCGTGATGACCGGCGTGGCCTCGGTGACGGGCAGGTGCTCGCGGTACTCCTCGATGAGGCCGCGCCAGCCGCGCGCGACGCTCACTCTTCCTCCCCGATCACTCGGAGCACCGAGCCGACGCGGTGCACCGGCTCGAGCTCGGCCACCGCGGCGGCGGCGCTCCGCAGGTCGGCTTCTCGTGCCTTGTGGGTGACGAAGATGAGGCGGGCGTCGTCGCCGATGCCGCGTTGGCGCATGGAGCGCACCGACACCCCGCGACTCCCGAACTCGCCGGTGATGGCGTGCAGCACACCGGGACGGTCGGCCACCTCCATCTGGAGGTAGAACTGCGACTCCACGTTCTCGATGGCCCGGATCGGGCGCGCGGCCAACGTGCCGATGGTGGCGCCCTTGCGTCCTTCCACCAGGTTCTTCGCCGCGTCGACCAGGTCGCCGAGCACCGCCGACGCGGTGGGCATGCCGCCGGCGCCGCGGCCGTAGAGCATGAGCTCGCCGACCGCATCGCCCTCGATGAACACTGCGTTGAACGAGTCGCGCACCGATGCCAATGGGTGCTGCTCGGGCACCATCGCCGGGTGGACGCGCACTGCGATCTCGCCGTCGAAGTCCTCGGCGATCGCGAGCAGCTTCACCACGTAGCCGAGGTCACGCGCCGACGCGATGTCGTCGCCGGTGATCCCGGTGATGCCCTCGCGGTAGACGTCGCTGGCAACGACACGCGCGCCGAACGCGATGGAGGCGATGATCGCGGCCTTGGCCGCCGCGTCGAACCCCTCGACGTCGGCGGTGGGGTCGGTCTCCGCGAACCCGAGCGCCTGCGCCTCGGCGAGCGCGTCGGCGAACGACGCGCCGGCGTCGGTCATGTTGGTGAGGATGTAGTTGGTGGTGCCGTTCACGATGCCCATCACCCGCCGGATGCGATCGCCCGCGAGCGACTCCCGCAGCGGTCGGATGAGCGGGATGCCCCCGCCGACCGACGCCTCGAAGAGGATGTCGACGCCGGCGCCCTCGGCGGTCTCGAACAACTCGCGACCGTGGGTGGCGACCAGCTCCTTGTTGGCCGTGACCACCGGCTTGCCGCCCATCAGCGCCTCGACGATGAGCCGCCGGGCCGGCTCGATGCCGCCGATGACCTCGACCACGATGTCGACGTCGGGATCGTCGACGACGGCGCCGGCGTCGTCGGTGAAGCACCGGCTCGGCAGCGGCAGGTCGCGCTCCTTCATGAGGTCGTGCACCGCGACGCGGGTCACCTCGAGCGGCACGCCGGCGCGGGCCTCGATCACGTCGGCGTGGTCGTGGATCAGGCGCACGAGTGCACCGCCCACGTGACCGCAGCCGAGGATCCCGACCCGCACTCGCTCGTCCATGTCCCTCAGTCTCCCTCAGACGCGACGTCACGCACGACGAGATCGTCGAACGTCTCGCGCCGCACGACCACGCGGG
>DASXXX010000271.1:0-2457 GCA_036502765.1 Acidimicrobiia bacterium
ACCCGAACGGTTCGTCGAACGGCACGTCGAGCAACGGCCAGCAGGCCAACATCGACGTGCAGTCGATCGCGGCGAAGGTCAGCCCCTCGGTGGTCAACCTCGTGAGCGCGCTCAACGGAGGTGAAGCCGCCGGCACCGGGATCATCATCTCGTCGTCGGGCCTCGCGCTCACCAACAACCACGTGATCGCGTCGTCCACCGAACTGCAGGCCGAGCTCAACGGCAACGGTGAGTACCACCCGGTGAAGGTGCTCGGCTACGACATCGAGCACGACGTCGCGCTCGTGCAGATCGAAGGCGTGTCCGACCTCACCCCGGCGTCGATCGGCGACTCGTCGTCGGTCCAGGTCGGCGACGCGATCGTGGCGCTGGGCAACGCCGGCGGCAAGGGCGGCGACCCGACCGTCGTGAGCGGCAGCGTCACCGACACCGATCAGCAGATCACCGCGTCCGACCAGGACGGCAGCAATGCCGAGACGCTGCGCAACCTCGTGCAGATCGACGCCAACATCCAGCCCGGCGACTCGGGCGGTCCGCTGGTCGACGCCAACGGCAACGTCGTGGGCATGAACGCGGCAGCCTCGAGTGGCAACGGCGGGTTCGGCTTCGGCGGCCAGTCGGCCAACGAGGGCTACGCGATCCCGATCGAGGACGCGCTCGCCATTGCCAAGAAGATCGAGTCGGGCGACGGCGGCGACACCATCCACGTCGGTGCGCACGCTGCGATCATGGGTGTGTCGGTGAGCGACGACCGCTCCGCCAACGGCTACGGCGACCCCACCGGCGGCAACGGCGACTTCGGTGGCCCGGCCAGCCAGGGCAGCACGACCGGCAACGGCGCCTACGTGCAGGACGTGCAGTCGGGCTCGGGTGCCGCCGACGCCGGCATCGAGTCGGGCTCCACCATCACGGGTGTCGACGGCACCGCGGTCACCTCCGCGACGCAGCTCACCCACCTGATGGTGCCGTACCAGCCGGGCGACTCGGTGAAGGTCACGTGGACCGACTCGTCGGGTCAGTCGCACTCCGCCACCATCGACCTCGGCTCCAGCACCCCCAGCTGATCCGAGCCTCCTGATCCGAGCCTCCTGCCCGAGGCTCGTTGCAGAGGCGGCGCATGCGTGCCAGAGTGCGCGCGCATGCGCCGCCTTCGCGTTTTGCTCGCGTGCGCGCTCGCGGGACTGTTCGTGATGGTGTGGGTCGCGATCTTCGCGAGCCCCGCGTTCGCGCAGCAGGGCGGCATGACGTCGAGCGATCGCCGCATCAGCGTCAGCGGTGACGTCGAGGTCGCGCGCGGTGAGGTCGTCACCGGCCCGGTCGCCGCCATCGACGGCTCCGTGTTCGTCCGCGGCACGGTGACCGACTTCGTGGTGGTGGGCGACGGCGATCTCATCGTCAGCGGGCGAGTGACCCGCAGCGTCGTCGTGGCCCATGGCAACGCGGTGATCTCGGGACACGTGCGTGGCGACGTCGTCGCGCTCCTCGGGCGCGTCACCGTCACCCGCACCGGCAGCGTCGGCGGCGACGTCGTGTCGCGCCGCGACCCGCACATCTCGCCCGGCACCGTCGACGGCGAGGTGCGCGGCGTCGACCTGCGCGGCATCTTCACCGGCGTCATCATCGGGTTCCTCGCCTACCTCTGGGTGGCGGTGACGCTCTCGATGGCGGTGCTCGGGCTCGCCTTCGTGGGGCTGCTGCCGCGCGCGGCCGACACCGCCGCAGCCGCGGGCAAGCGGATCGGGGCGTCGTTCGGGTGGGGACTCCTGATCGGGATCGCAGGGCCGTTGATCGCGGTGCTGATCCTGGCGACGGTGCTCGGTCTGCCGCTCGGCTTCACCATGCTGTCCGGCCTCAACGTGCTCGCGCCGCTCGGGTACGTCGCCGCCGCGCTCATCTTCGGGCGCTGGTTCGTGAAGGGGCGATCCAACCGGGCCCGCATCGGCGCGTTCTTCGCCGGTTTCGGCATCCTGCGCCTGCTCGCGCTGATCCCGGGGCTCGGGCTGATCGTCTGGTTCGTCGTGTGCATCTACGGCATCGGCGCGGTGAGCATGGCCGCCTGGTACGGCGGGCACGAGCGGCCCGAACCCGAGCCCGACGCCGAACCGCCGCCCGAGTCCGAGCCCGAGCCGGCCGAGAACGAACCCGTCGCGCGCCCGTAACCTGACCGCATGGAACGTTCGCTGCTCGGCATCCTCGCCACGTTCCGCGACGAGGGGTTCACCTACGACTTCCGCACCCGGCCCGGCGGGATCGTCGAATGCGGCCAGTGCCACGCGCCGCATCCGGCGAACACACTCGAGCTGCACCAACTCGAACGGCTCGAGGGCGACTCCGACCCGTCGGAGATGCTGGCGGTGTGCGCCGTCGCGTGTCCCGCCTGCGGCATCAAGGGCACGCTCGTGCTCACGTTCGGACCCGAGTCGACCCGCGATGACGACGACGTGATGGTCCTCCTCG
>DASXXX010000272.1:0-6581 GCA_036502765.1 Acidimicrobiia bacterium
CCGCCCGCGCCGAGCGAGACCGCGCTGCTCGTGCACGACCTGCTGGTCGAGCGCGGCGTGCGCGACCGATCGACGGTGTCGCTGGTGATGCCGTTGCCGGTGCCGATCCCGCCGTCGCCGGAGGCGTCGCAGGCGCTGCTCGGCGCGTTCGCCGACCACGACATCACGTTCGTGCCGAACCAAGCCGTGCGGTCCCTCGATCCCGCGCGCGGCGTCGCCGTGCTCGCCGACGGCACGGAGCTGCCCTACGACCTGTTCCTCGGGGTGCCGAAGCACGTGGCGCCGCCGGTGGTGGTCGACGCCGGGTTGTGTGTCGACGGGTGGATCCCGGTCGATCCGTCGACGCTCGCGACCTCGTTTCCCGACGTGTTCGCGGTGGGCGATGTCACCAGTGTCGGCACGCCCAAGGCGGGGGTGTTCGCCGAGAGCCAGGGCAAGGTGGTCGCTGATGCCATCGTCGCCCGGCACCGTGGTGGCGACTCCGAAGCGTTCGACGGTCGTGGCATCTGTTACATCGAGTTCGGCGACCACGCGGTGGGCCAGGTGGTCGCGGTGTTCGTGGCCGGTGAAACGCCCACGGGGCAGTTCGGAGCGCCGTCTCCCGAGATCGCGGCCGACAAAGCCGCGTTCGGCGCCACGCGGGCGCGACGCTGGTTCGGCCAGGAGTGGTCGAACGTCTGACCCGGCGATCGGGTCGGGCACAATGTTGCGTCGGGCCGCTAGCTCAACTGGCAGAGCATCGGGCTTTTAACCCGCAGGTTCCGAGTTCGAGTCTCGGGCGGCCCACCATATCTATGCCTCCGGTGGCACCGTTGGCACCGGAAAATGCACCGGATGTCATTCCTGCGGCGGCCGGAATCCCCAGGGGATGCCTTGCTCTTCGAGCGCGATGCGGTCGTCGTTCTCCGCGCGAAACCAAAACGTTGCAAGGTTGAGGCGCAGCAGACGCCGACCGGCCGGCATCATTCGCGCGAGACGTTGAGCCCGGAACGGTCGTACCCCTGACCTCTTCGCCATCGGAGCGGAGCAAGCGGGGAGCCCGATGTCCGGACACACACCCTGGCGCGAGATCAGCCTCAAGACCGACGCCGACGAACACGGACCTGGCTGGGCCGCACACATCGAGTGCACCGGCGACCCCGCCGGCGCCGACGACACCTTCGAAGACCCGCTCCTCGAGTTCGTCGACGAGCTCCTCCCCGTCGGCGGCTGCGTATCCGCGCGCACGACCAACGACCGCTACGCCGCGACGTTCTCCGTGTACACCGACAGCAACTCCGTGACCGAGGTTGTCGACCTCGCGCTCGCGATCTTCCTCGAGGCCGCGGTGAAGGCGGACCTGCCGCCGTGGCCGGTGGTCAAGTCAGAGGCGATGACGTTCGCGGAGCAGGACGCCGAGATCCGTGAGCCCAGCCCGAACTAGGCGAAGTTTCGTTACCCGTCATCCAGCAACGTCGCCGGGCAGGTTCGGCAACTCAGGCTCAGCGGGGAGCCCAGCGATCGTCGTCTCGATCAGACGACACAACTCGTCCATCTTCGCGCCGGTGTCCATGGCCGTTGTGACTGACTCCTCCATCGCGGCGACAGCGTCATCCGTGATGCTCGTGATGCGGTTGACGACGATATCGATCAGCACGTAGGTGAGCAGCGCTGCACCCGCTGCCTCAAGCAGTAGCTCGCCGAAACCGTGGTCAAGTCGCGACGCGACGCCCAGGGACGCCACCCCCACAACGAGCGCGGCGAATGCCATGAACCTTTGCCAGCGCTTGCGTTTCTTCTGTGCCGCCCGCAGTGCGAGGACGCGCACCGTGAGCGTCTCGGACAACTTGCGCTCGATGGAGAGTGCGTCCTTCGCAGAATTGAGTAGATCCCGGAGCGTGCGGATTCGGCCGTGCTCAGTCTGAAGAACGTCGTCGTACAGCCTTCTGAACTCTTGGAGATCTTCCACATTGCCCCCGTTGATCGACGGTGCCCAGCTAATCGCACCATTGTCACAAACTTCCCCCTGACCTTCAATGGGTCGAATCGCTCACAGCGGCGACGAGGCCCAAGGGGTCAGCCAGGGGCAGCTATCAACGCGCCGATCACGGCGCCGCCGATGCAGAGGAGCGCGGCCAGGATCACCGACCCGGCCTGCCATAGCGAGCGCGCGCGATAGCGCCGTCGATCGATCTCGAAGCGAGCGCCCCGAGCGTTCTGCTCGAGGACGTTTTTCAACTTCGCGATGTCGTGGACCTTCTTATCTGCCTGCCGAGGGGGGTTCGTCGCGCGCTCCCTCAGCCGACCTTTGTCCAGATCCCGCAGCCGCTCGAGCTGAAGCCAACGTCGCCCGGCAGAATCGTGGCCGCGCCATTGAGGCCGTTGTCGATCAGCGCGCTGAAATCGCCAGAGAAGTCCCTCGTGCGCTCCCAGTAGCAGGACAGAGGCGTCGTCGCGAAGTAGGTCCCCGTCGGAACCTCTGGCCCCACGCGGTACTGGCCATCCGCGAACTGGCCGAACGTAGTGATCACATGCTTCGTGTCGAACGCCTGGTCGACCTGCACCCACACCGCGCAGCCCGACGTCGAAAAGTACGCGTCGGTCGGTTTCACCTCCGCGTACTGCGGTCCCGCGATCGAGAAGCTGTTCGCGATGATGTTCCCGAACGGATCACGACGCGCCCAGTAGCACCCGTCGCCACCGGCCGAGTGCCACAGGCCCGGGACGGCGTTGCCGTTCGCAAGCGTGGACCCGACCAGATGGTCGCCTTCACCCAAGCACCCGGCGAGCGCCACGCCCGCGAGCGCGACCACACCAGCGACTGTCCACATTCTCCGCATTGAACCTGTCCCCTCAGACCCGGTTGCTGCGCGCCCCGGGACCGTACCCGCCGGTGAGCACTCCGTCGAGGGGATCGTCAGTCGAGCTCTGCCGAGAGGTACCTGGCAGCGTCCAGTTCAGCCGCAGAACCCGACGAACTGCTGCGCTTCCACGATGTACGCGTTCATGCAGTTCGCTCCCGCGGGCGGCGAGTACGCGCCTTCGCCGCCTGACGTCGAGCCGAGCAGCGCCGGGCACACTGTGATCACCGTGCCGCCGGGGATCGTCGCCGGCAGGTCCGTGCCCGCTGGACACGAGTAGTAGAAGTTGACCGGCGACGCCGTCACCGACGCGCACCCCGATGCCACGATCGAGAACCCCTGCACACTCACACTGCAGCTCGGTGGCGCGTCCGTCGGCGGAGTAGCCCCCGGATCCACAGGCTGACCGCCCGGTTCGTACACGAGCGGCGGCGACGTCGGGACCACCGGCTCACCCACGACCGGCGGCGCGTACACCCCACCCGTCGTGCGCCCACCAACCGTCGCCCCCGTGGTTGGCGTCCCGGGCGTGCCATCCGGAGTACTTGTCGACGTCGACGAGCTCGGCGCGTCCTTCTCCGTCGTCGACGTCGACGCCGGCGAGATCTCGTCGGCTCCGTCGCGCGCGCCGATCGACACCGACCGATCGGGTGAACCGTCACCGTCGGCCGCGATGGCCACGATCCCGCCGATCAGCGCGACCGTGGCCACGATGCCGGCGACGATCGCCCAGGGTCGCTGGCGGCCGGTCACTTCGACACCGCCTTCTCGACCGCAGGGCACAGGTAGTGCGCCGCCGCGTTGTCGAGGAGGAAGAAGCTCGCCGTCTGCTTGTCGGTGAAGTTGTCGCTGTCCCCGTCGAGGTAGGCCTGGGCGAAGCCGACGTCGAGTGCGTCGCGACAGAACGCATGGCCCGACGCGAGGAGCTTCTTGTCGCTGGCGTCGGGGAACAGGTTCTGCTTGTGGAGCTTGGCGAGGAACGCCGTCTCCTTCTCGGTCCTCGCCTCGGCCGGCGCCGCCAGGCATCCGACCGTGATCGTGGCCAGCGCGAACGCGCTCGCGAACCTCCGCATCACGTCCCCTCCGTGGCACCGGTTTGGCACCGAACGACGATCGGCAACCCCGCGACGCTACGTCCATTCCGTCCGCTGAACGCACGAAACCCGCGTTGCCAAAGACCCAACGGACGACTCGACACGCCGCTGACGGGTCGGAATCCTTCTTTTACCCGCAGGTTCAGGGGTTCGGGTCCCTGGCGGCCCACCACCACCTCGTCGTGACGCTCCCGGTGCATGGCGAGGTCGTCGACGTCGACGAGGCGACGGTCGTGTCGCTGGTCGACGCGGCGGGCGTCGTCCTCTGCGCGGTCACCGCGTCCTGAGCTCGGCGCAACTGATCGTCACGTCGAACGGGTACGGAACCACGGCCAACGTCACCGGGTGATCACCATCGGCGCAGGCATGGCGGGCGGACTCAACCGAGGGCTGCCAATCCGGGCCCGGAGATCGAGGGTTCGAGCCACGGAAGCCAGCGACGCTGACGACGACGAACCAGCCGACCGTCGCGATGGTCGCCCACCTGATGAACACCGCCCGCGGGTTCCCGGCGATGCACAACACCACGCCCGAGGTGATGAACCAGATCGCCAGCGACGACCACCGGTTCCCGATCGAGTTGTACGTATCGGGGATCCGCATCATCACCGTGCCCCTGCCCCACACCGCCAGGCAGTACAAGCCGGCGCCGTAGACGATCGACACGACGCCGAGAGCCGCCGCTTCACCGCGCGACCGTCGCAGCACGACCACGAGGACGACGACGAAGATGACTGCGGCGAGCACCCCCAGTCCCCACCCGAGCGCCTGCCAGCCGTCATCGACCCACTGCTCGCCGACGAGCATCGACGCCAACACCCGGGTCGAGAAGACCCCAGGCAGATCGCCCAGGTGCCCAGCGCCTCGCACCGTGTCATCGGACGCGCCGAGCGCGACGGCGGCCTGGACGACGCACCCCGCGGCGAAAGCAACCGCGACGATCCGGTAGAGACCCGCGCGCCGCCACGCCAGCACCGCAGCGACCGGCACGAACGCGAACGCAAGCGCCGACGACATCGCCGCCACCGCCACCACCGCGGCCGGAGCAACCACCTGGGCCCGACGGCGCGGCAGGTAGAGCAACGCCCACCACCCGGCGAAGAGCACAGCCCAGAGCGTGTTCACCCCGTTGGCGAGCTGCTCGAGCAACAAGGTGGGGAGCAGCACGAGTTGCAGCGCGAGCACAGCGCGCAGCCACACCGACCCGATCAGTTCTTCACTGAAGTACCAGACGGCCAGCGCGCAGAGACTCGTCACGGTCGCGCCGGCGAACGCGTAGAAGAGGGAGAGGTCGCCGATCGGCACGAGCTGGGCGATGAGCCCGAGCGTGCGACCGGGGAGCTGCATGTACCCGGCGTGCGGGCTCAACAGGTCGCTGAGATCGTGGGTGCCTCCGTAGAAGACCCGGCCGTCTTCGGCCCACACCGTTCGCCACGACCGCTCACCCGTCTGACGCAGCAACTGCGCGGCGATCGACACAACGAACACCACTCCGACGATCAGTGGTTCCTTCCGCCGTGCCACGCGGACCGAGACCCTATCGGCGTCGTGTGCACCACCCCGTCCTGAACACCCGGCAGCGTGATGCCGCCGGCATCACCAAAGAAGGGAACCGACTAGAACTGGCTGTGATCGAGCCACACCCGCGTGTCGGGACCGGTCTTCTCCAGGAGCACCAGGTTCTGACGTGCGAACAACGCCGTCGGTTCGAGCACCTCAGGCTTCAGCAGCTTCGCGGCTCCCGGCACGGCGCTCAACGCACGCCCGAACCGCGCTCGCCGCGCGACGTGCGCCGGGATCGGAGGCGGACGCCACAGCCGGTACTCGGCGCGGTTCGTCAAGATGTACCGCAGCGCCTTCCTCAGTGACTCCATCCACAGGTCGTGGAAGCCGACGACGCCGCCGACGTCGAGCCGCTTGTCGACGAGCACGAAATCCATCATCGTGAAGTCGAACAGGTGCGAGGCGTCGATGAACGCGACCTGCGCCCGCGGGAGACCCGGCACGACCTCCTCCGGGTACGTCTCGTGGAAGTCGACGCGATCGGAGAGCCCGCACCGTTCGAGGTTCGTGACCCCGACGCTCTCGTACACCTCGGATTGCCGAGGGTCGAGGACGTGGAGCGTCCCGCGCTCGTTGTCTTCGAGTGCCTGGGCCATCGCCATGGTGGAGATCCCCTGCGCCAGTCCGAGCTCGATCACGTGCTCGGGCTGGAGCTCGCGCACGAGGTCGTAGAGCATCTGAGCTTCGTCGAGCGCGATGTTCGACCGGAGCGGGATGGTCTGGCCGTCGCCGCGTTGCACCATCCCGGTGTCGAATGCCTCGAGCAACACGATCGGCAAGGGTGATGCGATCTCCATGACGCCGCACGGTACGTCGTTTCCGGCCCGCAGTTCAGGGTTCGAGCCCCACCTTCCTGTTTCGCGTTCGGTCGCGTCGTACGCTGCCCGCCCATGAGTGACGGTTGGACCATCGACATCGACGCCGCGGGCGACCCCGCAGACGCCGACGAGCACTTCGACGACCGGATGACGGAGTTCGAGAGCGCGCTCGAGCCGTGGGGTGGTGCGGTCGCCGCCAGCGACGCGCACGACCACTTCGGTGCGCGCTTCTCCTACGACACCGACGCCATCAACCCGATCCAGGT
>DASXXX010000273.1:0-5142 GCA_036502765.1 Acidimicrobiia bacterium
ATGGCAGCAGCTGCGGCGGTCGCGTTGGCTGCCGGCCCGGCGGCGGCGCACGTGATCGTGCAGCCGAAGTCCCTGCCGAAGGGGTCGACCGACGTTGTGTTCAGCTTCTCGACCCCCAACGAGACGACCGACAACGCGAACGTGACCAGCCTCGAGGTCGATTTCCCGACCGACCACCCGTTGCTCTCGGCGTTGGCGCAGACCAAAGCGGGTTGGACCGCGGTCGTGACCACGTCACCACTGGCGAAGCCGATCACGACCGACGACGGGACGATCACCGAAGCGGTGTCGAAGATCACTTGGACCGCGACCGCGGGTGGGATCCCTCCGTCGCAGTTCGATCTGTTCACGGTAGCTGCCGGTCAGCTGCCGTCGAACACGGGCAAACTCGAGTTCAAGGCGCTGGAGGGCTACAGCGACGGTTCGACGGTCAGCTGGATCGAGGACACGGTCAAGGGTGCACCCGCTCCGGAACACCCGGCACCGGCGCTCACGCTCACCGGCAAGACGAAGAAGAGCTGACCCTGAACCGCAGCGGCGCGTGAATCCTCGAAGCGTCGTCGTCCGATCGATCGCCGCGCTCGCGGCAATCGTGCTGTTCGTCGCGGTGACTGCGACAGCGGCGTCGGCGCACGCGGTGTTGCTGCAGACGACTCCGACGAGCGGGCAGATACTGAGTCAGGCCCCGAAGACGATCTCGTTGCGGTACAACGAACCGGTCGAAGCGAACCTCGGTTCGGTGCGCCTGTACGACACCAGTGGGCAGCGGATCGACACAAGCGGGCCGTCGAAGCCGTCAGCGGAAGAGGTGACGGTCGCGGTCCGGAAGAAGCTCGGCCCGGGCGCGTACGTCGTGACGTGGCGGGTGATCTCCGCCGATTCGCATCCGGTCCAGGGTTCCTTCACGTTCCAGGTGGGCACCGCGGCGAACGCGACGTCGTCGTCGGTGCAGGCCTTGGCCGACAACCTGCTGCAAAGGGACAAGGGCAGCCAGGCCGTCGGCATCGTCTACGGAATCGCGCGTTGGCTGGTGTTCGTCGGTCTGGCGCTGCTCGTCGGTGTGGTCGGCTTCGTGCTGCTCGTCTGGTCCGGTGCGCTCGCGTCGCGGCGGACGCGTCGGCTCGTCTGGAGTGGTTGGTGGATCCTGACCCTCGCCACGGTGGCGTCGTTCCTGCTCGAGGGCCCCTACGGGGCCGGGCTCGGGTTCTCGGCGCTGTGGAAGCCGAACGTGATCGACGACGTGCTCGGCACGCACTTCGGTCACGTCCTTGTTGCGCGTGTCGTGCTCCTCGCGATCGCGGCGTTCCTGATCCGCATGCTCGTCGAGCGCAGGACGGCGCCACCATCGCATGCCCTGAGCGCTGCGCTCGCCGCGCTGGGCGCAGGTGTGCTGCTCACGGTCAGCTTGGCCGGCCATGCCGACGTCGGTGACTTCGTCCCGCTCGCGCTCATCGCGGACTGGGTGCATCTCCTGGCGATGTCGTTGTGGCTCGGCGGGCTGGTGGTCCTCGCCGTGGTCGTGCTCGCCAAGTCCGACCTCGACGTGGCGCGCCGCGTCGTGCCTCGCTTCTCGCAACTCGCGCTGCTGTGCGTGTGGGCGTTGATCCTGAGCGGCTCGTATCAGACCTGGCGGCAGGTCGGTGGCTGGCAAGCCCTGCGTCAGACCGACTTCGGGCAACTGCTCACGATCAAGCTGTTCATCTTCTTCGTGGTCCTCGTCGTCGCCGCTCGCAGCCGCGCCATCACCAACTACCTCTTCCGATACGAAGCCTTGCTGACGGACCCGTCGGTGCCGGTGATGGTGGGCGCGTCAGTGACGAACCGCGGCCCGAGCTCCGACCCGAGCATCGACACGACCGGTGAGCCTGGTGATCAGGGACCAGAAGACGACGACGACTTCGAGGAGATCGATCCGGACTTCGAACGTCGGACGCTGCGACGGGCAGTGGCTTTCGAGGCGCTGCTCCTCACCGGGGTTCTCGTCGTCACTGCGCTGCTCGTGAACGCGCAACCCGGCCGGAGCGCGCTCGCGACGCAGGCCTTCTCCGGTGGTTCGGTCGGCATCACGCTGAAGTCGAATCGCATCTGGGTGGACATCACGATCGCGCCGGGCACGGTCGGCACCAATGACGTGCACGTGAACACGCTCATCGCGTCAGGTGGCCTCACCACTCCGCTCGACTTCACCTTGACGCTGGATCTTCCTTCCAAGGGCATCGCTCCGCTCACGATTCCCCTGACGAAAGCGGGTCCGGGCCATTACCTCGCGTCGGGGTTCACGATCCCGTTGGCCGGCGAATGGCGCGTGACCGCGCGGGTGCTGCTCAGCGAAACCGACGAAGCGACCGTCGTCGGGAAGGTCACGATCCGCTGAGCGAGGGGAACTCTTCGACGCGCGCTCCGGTCTACCGCTTGAACATCGGAAATCCGACTGGAGGGTCGCACCATCATGCACCGTCATACGACCGCGGTCGCGCGTGTCAGCGCCGCAGCCATCATCATCGTCACGACGCTCACCCTGGCCGCGATCAGCGCGTCCGCGCACGTCACCATCAAGCCCGACAACGCACCGAAAGGCTCGTTCTCGATCATCAACTTCTCCGTTCCCAACGAGGAAGCCGACGCGAACACAGTCAAGCTCGAGGTGACACTCCCGGCGGCGCAACCAATCGCGTTCGTGAGCGTCAAGCCGATGACCGGCTGGGACATCACCACCGAGACGACCAAGCTCGCCACCCCGATCAAGTCGGACGACGGCGACGTCACCGAAAGGGTCTCGAAAGTGACATGGACCGCCACCGCCGGCGGACTACTTCCCGGTCAGTTCGACCTCTTCACCATCTCCGCCGGACCGCTCCCCACCAAGGCGAAGACGATGACGTTCAAGGCCATCCAGACCTACAGCAACGGCGACGTCGTCAGCTGGATCCAGACCTCGGTCAAGGGCGCACCCGAGCCCGAGCACCCGGCGCCCGTGCTGCGCCTCACCAAGGCAACCAGCGACTGACGATGACCAGCTGCCGGGTGGGGTTCCGCTGCGTGGAGCAGAGCCCCACCCGTCGCACCACACCGAGAGGACGCACCCCGCTGCGATGAGATCGAGAGATGACTTCTCCTCGTAGGAGCTCGTGGTGGGGTCTCTCCCGCACGCAGACGATCATCGCCCTGGGCTCCGCAGTGGTCATCGGGATCGTGATGGCACTGCTCCTCCCGCGGTCGGGCAAACCGCCGCCGGTGGCCGCGACGTCTGCGGTCTGGGTCTTCGGGTTCGCCACCGTTCGCGCCGATCCGGCGCTACGTCACGCCGAGATCGTGCACACGGTCGGATTCGGCGCGGTGGCGGGCGCCACGGGCCGCGTGTACCTCTACGATCCGGGCACCGGCCGGTTGGGGTACCTCGATGCGGCGCACAACCAGCTCCACGAGCTCCCGCGAGCGCCCCACGGTTCGAGCGTGCCCGGCGTCGCGACTCCGTTGGTCGCGGTCGGGTCGCGCCGCGTGTGGTTGGTGCCCTCTCCCGACCGTCTCGTCGAATACGACACGTCCAGCCGCCGGGTCGAGAGAACGATTCCCCTTCCCACCGCGCACGGGGTCCCTCGTCGGACCGCGGTCGTCGCCACCGGTCGCCGCGTCATCGCGGTGAGCGAGTCGAGCGACCGCGTGACGCTGACGCAGGTCGACCGCCGTCGCGGAGTCGTGACCCGAACCCGCGATCTCCCAGGCTCGCACGTCGACCCTCAGCTACTCGGCGTCGCCGGCACCGACCAGCTGCTCTGGACCGTGACCCCTGGGAGCGCGATGGCCATCGATCCGGCGACGCTCCGGGTGCATACGACCATGGCGCTGGCCGCGAACGATGCCAGCGCCGGAGGTGCCGCCGCAGCAGGGACGCACTGCTATGTGCTGCGTTCGAACTCGGGTGTGGTGAGTCTGTCGCCATCCGGTGATGAGCGCGTCGTCGTCGATCTCCAGCATCCCGCGGATGCTCCTCCCACACCGGCGGCGATCGCAGTGGGCGACGGCCGCGTCTACGCACTCGTCCCTGTGGGATCAGGTCCCGACGACCATCGCAGCCGGTTGACCGGAGCCCGCCTTCCGAGCGGCGCCGACACGCGCAGCGTGCAGCTCCCCGCCTCCCTCTTCGCGGGCGGTCTGGCCCTGTCGAGCGCATCGCCGTGAGCACCCGCAGCGCCCGTTGGCGATCGGGGCCACGAACCTCGGTAGCGTGCCTTCGAGATGACCTTCTCCGGAAGCTCGCCAGAGTCGGCGGCCTCGTGATGGCGCGCGATCGGAAGCGCTTCGAGGCGCTCGTGCACGCACACGCGGGCGCGGTATCGGCGTATGCGCGCGCGGTGGCACCGGATCCGTGGACGGCCGAGGACGCGGTCCAGGAGACGTTCCTGCGGGCCTGGAAGTACCTCGACACCTTTCGGGGTCAGGGGTCGTTCGAGGGTTGGCTGATCCGGATCTGTCGGAACTGCATCATCGATCTCGTGACGAATCGCCCCCTCGCGATCGACGAGCGCATGCCCGAGCGGCCCGCGCCTGCTGACACGACCAGCGAGGTGTACGACCTGGTCGAGCGCCTGCCGCTCGAGCACCGTGAAGTCGTCGCTCTCTGCGGCCTGCTCGGGTTCGACTACGCCTCGACGGCGGAGATCCTGGGCGTACCGGTAGGTACCGTCCGCTCCCGGTTGCACCGCGCGCGTGCGATACTCGAGCGGCAGCTCGGAGCCGACGGCGAGGGGGCCACCGCGTGAGCACGCGAGCCATGACCTGCCGGGATGCACTTGTGCTCCTCGTCGACGGCGAGGCATCGGATCCCGATGCCTACCGCCGAGCCCGGGCTCACGCATCGGTGTGCCCGCGCTGCGCCAGCAGCTACGACGACCCTGACGCGTCGCGACGAGTGATCGAACGGCACCAGATCGACGTGCCGGGGCCGTCGCCGCGGTTGCGCGTGCTGCTCGTGGTCGTCGCGGCCGCGCAGCTCGTCCTCGCGTGTCCGTGGTTGTTCGGGGCGAGCCTGGTCCCCGACCACCAAGTCACCGCGGCTCACCTGACGCGCGACGGTGCCCTCGGGCTTCTCATCGCGTGCGTCGCACTGGTGTCAGCGTGGCGGCCGCGCTATGCGGTCGGGGC
>DASXXX010000274.1:0-1963 GCA_036502765.1 Acidimicrobiia bacterium
CCCGAGTCGGTGCTCGGGTGCGCGGGCATCCTCAACGCGGCGCGCGCCGGCAACGTCACCATCGCCAACGCGCCCGGCAACGGTGTCGCCGACGACAAGGCCATCTACCCCTACGTCCCCGCGATGATCGAGTACTACCTCGGCGAGGTGCCGATCCTGGCCAACGTCGAGACGTACCGGCTCGAGGACCCCGAGGTCTGCGAGTGGGCGCTCGATCGAGTCGACCAGCTCGTGTTCAAACCGGTCGACGGCTCGGGCGGCAAGGGCATCGTGATCGGCCCCGCCGCGAGCGAGGCCACGCTCGCCGACATCCGCGTGAAGGTGCTCGCGGACCCACGCGGGTGGATCGCGCAGGAGCCGGTCGCGTTGTCGACCGCGCCGACGTACGTCGACGGGCAGATGGGCGCCCGCCACCTCGACCTCCGGCCGTTCGCGGTGAACGACGGGCGCGAGGTGTGGGTGGCGCCCGGCGGGCTCACCCGCGTCGCGTTGCCGGCGCGCAGCCTGATCGTCAACTCGAGCCAGGGTGGCGGCTCGAAGGACACCTGGGTGCTCGCTGCGACCGATGCGAGAGGTAGCGAGGTCTCGCCCGCGGTACCCACGGGCACCGCGCCCCGACCGATGCACTCGTCGGCCCCTGCGCTCGGCCCGCTTCCCGAGCAGGACTCGCAGCAGCAGCAATGAGGCCGATCATGTCCGCCCATTCCAGGCTGCGCCCGTGCTGAGCCGCATCGCCGAATCGCTCTACTGGATCGGCCGCTACATCGAGCGGGCCGAGGACACCGCGCGACTCCTCGACGTCCACTACCACCTCCTCCTCGAGGACCGACGCGCCGACGAGAGCGCGGTGTGCGGCGCGCTGCTCGATGCCATGGGTGCCGATCCGGAGGTCATCGGGGGTGCGCCGAACGCGGCGACGGTCACCGCGCTGCTCGCGCAGGATCTCACGTTCTCCGGTTCGATCACGTGCTCGATCGGCGCGGCGTGGGAGAACGCCCGCGGCGCGCGCGAAGCGTTGTCGTCGGAATTGTGGGAGACGCTCAACACGACCTACCGCGAGGTCGGCAGTCGCGCGCGTGCAGGCACCGGCCCTGCCCGCCACGAGTTCTTCGGGTGGGTGCGCGACCGCGCCGCCGCGTGCAACGGCATCGTCGACGCCACGATGAGCCGCGACGACGGGTGGCGCTTCTTCTCGGTCGGCCGCAGCCTCGAACGCGCCGACATGACGACGCGCCTGCTGAGTGCGCGCTACGGCGACTCGTTCGGGCGCACCGGCTGGACCACCACCCTCCGCAGCTGCTCCGCGTACGAGGCGTACCTGCGCGCGTACCGGCACGCGGTCGACGCCGCGACCGCGGTCGAGTTCCTGCTCCTCGATCGCCTGTTCCCGCGGTCGGTGTTCCACGCACTGACCACTGCCGACAACAGCCTGGCCGAGCTCGATCCGCGGGCCGCCCGCGCCGGCGTCGACGACGAAGCGCGCCGTCGCCTCGGGCGCGTGTGCGCGGAGCTCGAGTTCCTGCACCTCGACGACGCGATGGACGACCTCCCCGCGTTGCTGGCCCGCCTGCAGCACGAGTGCGCGGACGTGCACGCCGCCATCGCCCGCCGGTACTTCCGGGAGACCCGTTTGATCGAGTGGAGCGTCTGACATGTCGTGGCGCCTGAAGGTCCGACACACCACCGCGTACCAGTACTCGGGCGTGATCCACGCGTCGTACAACGAGGCGCGCATCTCGCCGCTCGACACACCCAACCAGTTCACGTTGGAGCACCGGGTCGAGGTACATCCCGCGGCGAACCTGTTCCGCTACCGCGACTACTGGGGCAGTCGCGTCCACGCGTTCGACCTGCACCAGCCGCACACCGAGCTCACCGTCGTCGGCACGTCGCTGGTCGAGACCGCGCAGCGCACGCCCAACCTCGACGAGTCGGTGGCGTGGGACGCCATCGACGCGCCCGG